>JAEWRJ010000083.1 GCA_023460055.1 Bacillota bacterium
GCGCTTTCGATATCCCGGCTGGAATAGATGCCTTCCATGTTGGCATACAGGAGAACCTTGAGAAGTGTGACAGGATGGGTTGCGGGCTTGCGACCAAGGCGTTTGTAAGTGCTCCACAGCGGTCTCAAATCCATCTCTTCCACTGTTTGTTCTAAGAGCCGCACACTGTCGTTTGCCGGAATCACCCGTTCCGCAAATGCTTCGTCAATTTTAAGTTGCACATTTCGCGCGCCTGTACGATAATGTGTCTGGTAGTTATTGTTTTTCATACATCGATTCTACCAAAAAATAGAGCCGGTGTCACCGCTTTCGCAGTGCGCCGGCTCTGTTTTTTCCTTTGGGGCGGGCTGCAGTTTTGCTACAGCCCCTTACTCGGACGCTTCTATTGATTACACGTTCTTCATCAAAGCCAGTGCCGCAAAGTTCAGTATGAACAGCACGGTGGATACCCAGATGATGGGGGACACTTCCTTTGCCTTCCCGCGCAGCACCTTCACCAGGCAGTAGAAGATGAAGGAAGCAGCGATGCCGTAGGAGATGCTGTAGCAGAAGCCCATGAATATACCGGCAAAGAAGGCGGGCAGGGCATCATCCATTTCAGTCCATTTGATCTCAGCGAAGGAGGCCAGCATCATCACGCCGACGATTACGAGTGCGGGGGCTGTAGCTTGCGCGGGGACGATCCCGATCAGGGGAGCCAGCAGGATGCTCAGGAGGAACATGCAGGCAGTGGTCAGCGAGGTCAGTCCGGTCCGGCCGCCAGCGCCAATGCCGGCGGCGCTTTCCACATAAGTGGTGGTGTTGGATGTGCCGAACACCGCGCCGATTGAAGTAGCCACAGAATCCGCGAACAATGCTTTATCCATCTTGGATTTGAAACCGCTGGAGTTTTCAAGCGAGTTCATATCCTCTTCATCAAAGATACCTGTGCGGCGGCCTGTGCCGATGAAAGTGCCAAGGGTATCAAAGGTATCAGACAAACTAAACGCGAAAATGGTCATCAGCACCAGCGGAATCTTGGAAACATCTGAAAACAGCGAGCCCAGGCCTTGAGGACCGAAAGCCGCGCCGAAGGTGGTTCCCAATTCCGTAAAGGACTGGCCGATGTTGCTGGCAATGCCGATGCGGCTGACATCCGTCACGCCGAAGAAGATGCCGATGATGGTAGCGGCTACGATGCTGATGAACACAGCACCGCGGACTTTCAGAATGACGAGTGCTGACATCAGCAACAGGGAGATAATCGCGAAGATCACAGCAGGGTTGTTGAACTCGATCAGGGCGGGTACGATGGCACTGTTGGCCACGATGGTGCCGCCCAGATCAAGATAAGTGCCGGGATCAGCCGTAAAGCTGAGAAGCCCCAGATTTTTCAGGCCGATATAGGCAATGAAAATGCCAATACCGCCGCCGATCGCGTTTTGCAGGCTGATCGGGATGGCCTTGATGATCATCTTGCGAACCTTTGTGATCGTGATCAGGACGTTGATCACGCCGCAAAGAAAAACCATGGCAAGCGCCTGCTGCCAGCTGAAGCCCAGTGAAAACACAACGGTATAGGTGAAGAAGGCATTGAGCCCCATGCCCGGAGCCTGCGCGTAGGGAACATTGGCAAACAGCGACATCACCAAAGTGCCGGCGACGGAAGCGAAGATGGTTGCCAGGAAGATAGCGCCCGCGGGGAAGGGATTATCCGGCGTACCGGCCTGAGACAGCATGGCAGGGTTGACGAACAGAATGTACGCCATGGCGAAGAAGGTGGTCAAACCCGCGATGACCTCAGTCGATACCTTGGTATTGTTTTCCTTGAGCTTAAAGAATTTCTCCATAAGTACCTCTCATCAGGAATTAATAAATCCCCCTCAAGACAAACCAAACCAGCAGAGGGAGACTCACGACCGGCACATCATAGCATCGCAATAAGCGAAAGTCAATACGGAATAACAAAACATCATACGGATATTTCCGTATGATACTATTATTATCCGATGCAAAGTTTCGGGGATTGTCAGTAACTCAGCAAATAAGCAGAATCATTCTTCAGGAAAGAGGAAACCATGTCACGCAAAGGCCTCGCCCTCATCAAACGGGCGGATGCGTCACCAAATTGTCCCATCGTCAGGATTCCAGCCTGCAGGGCGGGCGCCTCCAGCTTGCTGAATGTCTCTGACCCCAGGCGGGCACAATGCCGGAATTGCGGCGTATACAGGCGCTGTCCATCCCTGCTGATAACGTACAGGTCTGTTTTCTCAGGGGATATGGTCCCCCGCGCCCCGTCCCATTCTTCGATCCCGTGGATGTATGTATTGCGGGTAAAGTTGACGCCGATCAGCAGTATCTGGGCATCGCGTTCCCAGAGCTTGTAATAGGATCCGCCTTTTCCGCATGGCGTATCAATGAGCTCCTCTCCCGAAGCAAAGTCTTCCGCGTCCTTCCCATAAGCCGCTAAAGAGTGTGTTGGATGCAGGGACCGGCTAACCCCCGGGCGCTTGCGGAACAGCTCTGTCAACACGCCAACACAGCTGGGCGTATACAGCACATCCATCACCGGGTTCTGCTTACCGACATTGTCCCAGGTATGCGCCGGCAATACCAGTAGACCGGGCTTCATATACTCCATCAAGGCGTCCAGCACCGCGCCTGCCCGGCCTTCTACTTCACCGATGGCTTTATAAGAGATATGAACCATCAGGGTTCCTGCCGGATCAACTCCAAGGCCTGATAACTGTGTGATAAGTGTTTGCTGTGTATGCATAGCTATTCCCTTTGAATATTTTCAGCGGATGATGCCGCGTGTCTTCTTATACATGAAAACCCCTTGATAATCAAGGGATTTTCATGTATAGAAGGCTCTTATTCCCACTCAATGCTGGCCGGCGGCTTCGTTGTTACGTCAAACAGCACGCGGTTGATGCCCCGAACTTCGTTAACGATACGTCGGCTGATGTGCGCCAGTACATCATAGGGGATCCTGGCCCAGTCGGCGGTCATAAAGTCGTCGGTGGTGACAGCGCGAATGGCAATGGCATGGTCATAGCTGCGCTCATCCCCCATCACGCCGACGGATCGGATGCCCGACAGCACGGTGAAGTACTGGTTGATATCACCCCCCAGGCCGGCAGAAGCAATTTCTTCCCTGAGGATGGCATCGCTTTCTCGCACCAGATCCACCTTATCTTTTGTCAGGTCGCCGATCACGCGGATGGCCAGGCCGGGACCCGGGAAGGGCTGGCGGTTAACCATCTCCTGCGGCAGGCCGAGCACGAGGCCCAGTTCGCGTACCTCATCCTTAAACAGCATGCGCAGCGGCTCGATCAGGCTGGTGAATCCCAACTCCTTGGGCAGACCGCCGACGTTGTGATGGCTCTTGATGACTGTAGCGCCGGGTGCAGCGCCTGATTCGATGACATCGGGATAAATAGTGCCCTGAGCGAAATGGTCCAGGTGCCCCATCTTCTTTGCTTCATCGCGGAAAACGGCCACAAACTCAGCGCCGATGATCTTGCGCTTCTGCTCCGGTTCGCTGACGCCTTTCAGCTTCTCCATAAAGCGCTCCGCGGCATCCACAGCCAAAAGCGTCACCGGAAAGACGCGGGTAAATACTTCCTTGACCATACGCGGCTCATCCTTGCGCATAAAGCCGTGATCCACGAATACGCAGTGCAGCCTGTCGCCGATGGCTTGATGCAGAAGCGCCGCTACCACAGAACTGTCTACGCCGCCGGAAAGAGCCAGGAGAACTTTACCGTCGCCCACGGCGTTCCTGATCTCCTCCACCGCCCGTCTGGCAAAGTCCGCCATTTCCCAATCGCCCCTGCAGCCGCAGATATTGTAAAGGAATGATTTCAGGATATCGCTGCCGCATTGGGTATGGGTGACCTCCGGGTGAAACTGCAGGCCGTAAAGCTTACGTTCCTCACAGGCCATGGCAGCCACAGGGCAATTGCCGGTCCCGGCGATCGCGCGAAAGCCTTCGGGCAGCCGCTCCACCTGATAGGTGTGGCTCATCCAGCAATCCAGCGCCTGAGGCAAACCGGTGAAAAGCTCAGCGCCTGTATCAACGGTCACCTTTTGCAGGCCATATTCGCGCCTGTCAGCAGCCGCGACCAGTCCGCCCAGCATCTGCCCCATCAGCTGCATACCGTAGCATATGCCAAGCACCGGAACGCCCATTGTAAACAGCTCAGCCGCGCAGCGGGGCGCGTCTGCTTCCAGGACGCTTGCCGGACCGCCGGACAGGATGATCCCCTTGGGCTCCAGGGCTTTGATCTCATCAATGGATGCTGTGCAAGGCAGTACCTGCGAAAGCACTTTGGCCTGGCGCACGCGGCGCGCGATCAGCTGTGTATACTGGCCGCCGAAATCTAATATTACAATGCAGTCTGCCACAGAAAACCTCCTCAAAATAACCTGCCAATGAAATGGGAATTTATTCCTTGATGCTACCGTCGGCGTTAAACAGGGGCAGTTCTTCCAGGAAGAGAATGTCCTTGCGGTTTTTCGCGGGGCCTTCGGCAAGGATGGCCATCTTCCCGATCACGGTGCCTCCGGCTTCATTGACCAGCTTCTCAACCGCTTTGAGTGATTCGCCGGTCGAGATAACGTCATCCACGATCAGCACACGCTTACCCCGCATATAATCCGCGTCATTCTGATCGATAAACAGCATTTGACGGTTAACCGTGGTGATGCTTGTCACTTCGGTCGAGAATACATTGCGCATGTAGAGCTTTGGCGCTTTTCTCGCGATCAAGTAGCGATTCTCGCTATGCTGGCGGGCCATTTCGTAAACAAGCGGGATACCCTTGGACTCCGCTGTAATCAGCACATCATGCTCAGGCGCGATCTTCAGCAGCTCACGGGCGCAAGCCATCGTCAGCTCAACATCGCCAAAGATAACAAAGGCCGCGATGGACAGCTGATCATTCACCGGGCATATGGGCAGGCTGCGCTCCAGACCTGCCACTTTAATCCTGTACTCCATCATCATCCTCCAAAAACAATCGAAAATGCAAGGCAGACTGTGCCTTAAACACACCAAAGTACTATAAGGGGAGCCGTCCCCCTTGTCAATCGTGATCTGAAAGTGACTGGAAATATTCCCTGATCGTGTTCTCGACTTCAATCAGACTGTCCATGGTATTAATGCGGCTGCGCACCTGGGCCGCGCCGCGAAGCCCCTTCAGATACCAGGCGAAATGCTTGCGCATCTCGATCACCGCGCGATCCTCGCCCTTCCATTCCGCCATCAGGCGGGCGTGCCTCAGGCACAGCTCCTGAATTTCTAAAGGATCGGCCGGCAGGGGATCTCTCCCCGCAAGCCCCTGCTTGATCTCCCTGAATATCCAGGGATTGCCGAGCGCGCCTCGGCCGATCGCGACCCCGTCGCATCCGCTTAATTCCAGCAGTTCTTTGGCATCGGCCCAGCTGAACACATCGCCGTTGGCAATAACCGGTATTTTGCGCTCGCGCTTCACGCGCGCGATCGCTTCCCAGTTCGCCTTGCCGGAATAGTGCTGAGCCCGGGTGCGGCCATGAACTGTAATATAATCCGCCCCTTCCTCCTCCGCCATCTTTGAAAAAGGCAGGACATTGATGCTCTTTTCATCCCATCCGATCCTCATCTTCACGGATAGCGGCAGTTGGGTGGCCTGCCTGGCAGCCTTGATGATCTTCGCGGCCAATTCGGGTGTTTTCATCAGCGCGGAACCGGAACCGCCGTTGGTCACCTTGGGTGCCGGGCACCCCATGTTAATGTCAATGCCGCTATACAGACCGCTGTCTGTCAATTTTCGGATGGCGTCATAAAACCATCTGGGGTCACGGCCGAACACCTGCGCCGCAACAGGCGGCTCGCCGGGGTGTGTCAGGAGCAGATCCTGTGTGGCGCGGTTATCCTCAGGCGCGCACAGATACCCCTGGGCGCTGATCATCTCCGTTACTGTTTCATCGGCGCCCAGGTCCCCGCACAGCAAACGGAAGGGCCAGTCGCTTACGCCTGCCAGGGGCGCCAAAAGCACGCGCGGTTTCAATGCCTGTCCAGCCACTAGTCCACTGTCCCCGCATAGCTCATGTTCTTGATATGCCACTGGCCGTTTTCACGAGAGAGCACCACGTTGTAACGCGCGCTTTCCCATTTGGGAACGCCCCACTGTTCCTCCGGGGTGATGGCTTTCCCGGCGGCTGTGATGCGGCCGTCAATGGCGGGAATACGCTCAGTAATGGTAGCGCGGGCTGTATCATCCCAGGGCCAGCACCACATCCACTCCATGCTCAGGCGGTGATCGAAGCCTGTGATGCTGTAGCGCGCATAGGGATTGGTGCCCGTTCTTGTGCTGGTCAGTACATTATCACGGTCTATATAGCTCTTCGCGAAGTACTTTTCAAGCCGTCCGGGTGTTTCCTCTATCATGACTGTCTGGGCGCGCTCCGCCATGCCATCCTTTAAGATGACATAGATGTTGGCCGCGTTCATGGAAAAATAAAAAGCAATGGTCATCATGGTCAGCACCACCGCCAGCGCAAGAAGGCGGTTAGCCGCAAACCAGATCAGCCTGCGCAGGTATTTCATCTCTGCTGTCCTCAGGGATGCACGACACTGCCCATGCTGTCGCCCGCAAGTACCTTCAGGATATTTTGGGGATCATCGAGTCCAAAGACACGGATGAACGGTACGCCCTGGTCACGGCACAGCAGCAGAGCGGATTGATCCATCACATTCAGCTGACGCTGCAAAGCTTCATCATAACTCAAGTCCCTGATCAAAACGGCTGAGTCATCCTTCCTTGGATCGGCGGAGTAGACACCGTCAATGTTCTTGGCCAAAAGAACCGCATCCGCCCCGATCTCCGCCGCGCGCAGCGCAACGGCGGAATCTGTGGTAAAGAAGGGGTTGCCAAGTCCGGCCGCGAACAGCACGACATGTCCCCTTTCCATATACTCCAGCGCCAGGTCACGGTTATAGGTTTCCGCAACACGCGGCATTTCCAGCGCGCTCATAACATGGGCGTGTACGCCGTGACGGATCAATGCTTCCTTCATGCACAGGCAGTTCATAACTGTACCCAGCATGCCCATCATATCAGCGGATACCGCATCCATGCCCGCAGCACCCCCAAAACGGCCGCGCCACAGATTGCCGGCGCCGATGACAATGCCAAGCTGGACGCCGGAATCCGCTGCCTGTTTAAGAATTCCGGCCACCTGATCGATTTTTTCATGATCAAACAGCCGTCCATCCTTGCCCAGGGCCTCTCCCGAGAGCTTGAGCATGATACGCTCATATTGCTTTGCCATAAATACCTCCAAATAAACAGGGGCACACGCAATGCGCGCCCCTGTTTGCTTATATGTTCAGCTGATAGCGGCCGCTCATGCCTGCCTGGTCAACTCGTTGATCTCGCTGGCGAGATCAGACACCTTCTTCTCAATGCCCTCGCCCAGCTCATAGCGGGTGAAGCGGCGAATCGCGATCTTCTCTCCGCTGGCCAGGGTGGCCTCATTCACCAGGTCCTGCACTGTAATGTCAGGATTCTTTACGAAGGGCTGCTCGAGCAGGCAGACTTCCTTGTAATACTTTTCAATCCTGCCTTCTACCATGCGCTCAACAATCTTCTCGGGCTTGCCTTCGTTGAGGGCCTGGGCGCGAAGAATCTCACGCTCTTTTTCAAGGTTGGTTGTGGGCACTTCATCCTTGCTGATGAACAGAGGATTGCTTGCGGCAATCTGCAGCGCTACATCATGCACAAGCGCTTTAAAAGTATCAGTCTTGGCGACGAAGTCCGTTTCGCAGTTCACTTCGACCAGCACGCCGATCTTGCCGCCCATGTGGATATAGCTGTCAACCATGCCTTCGGAGGCAACGCGGCCCGCCTTCTTAACGGCTGCGGACAGGCCCTTCTCGCGTAAATATTCAACAGCCTTTTCAATGTTGCCATCAGTGGCAAGCAAGGCCTTTTTGCAATCCATCATGCCGGCCTGAGTGCGCTCGCGCAGCTCCTTGACCAATGCGGTAGTGACTTCCATCGGATATTCCTCCTTAATAACTTAACAATAGCATCAGCGGCTTAATGCTGAACTTCTTCTTCCTCAGCTTCATCGGCAGCCTCACTGCCCGACTGCTCACCCTGCTTGCCTTCCAGCACAGCGTCAGCCAGCTTGCCGGCAATCAGTTTCACGGCGCGGATGGCGTCATCGTTTCCGGGAATCACATAATCCACTTCATCGGGATCGCAGTTGGTATCAACAATGCCAACGATCGGGATACCCAGCGCCCGCGCTTCCATCACGGCGATGTTTTCCTTCTTGGGATCAACGATAAAGATGGCGCCCGGCAGGGACTTCATGGTGCGGATGCCGCCCAGGTTGGCCTCCAGCTTCTCACGCTCGTGCATCAGCTTGATGACTTCCTTTTTGGGCAGCAGTTCAAACTGGCCGTTATTTTCCATCTTGTCGATCTCATTGAGACGGTCAACACGGGTACGGATGGTGCGGAAGTTGGTCAGCATGCCGCCCAGCCAGCGATGGTTCACATAAAACATATTGCAGCGCTTGGCTTCCTGTTCAATGGATTCCTGCGCCTGCTTCTTGGTGCCGACAAACAGGATGGTCTTGCCTTCCATGGCCAGGTTGCGCACAAACATATAGGCCTCATCCATCTTGCGAACTGTCTTTTGCAGGTCGATGATGTAGATGCCGTTGCGCTCCGTGAAGATGTAGGGAGCCATTTTGGGGTTCCAGCGGCGGGTTTGGTGACCGAAGTGCACACCTGCTTCCAAGAGGTGCTTCATTGAGATAACTGCCATGTTCTGTTCTCCTCCTTGTTTTTCCTCCGCGGGATTCATCCCAGGCTGGCCGCCCAAAGGCACAAGCAGCCGGTCCTCCCGCGTGCGATATCCGACAAATTATAGCATGTGCCCGGGATGTGCGCAAGTGTTTTCCGCACAGTTTCCTCCACATTTTTGGTGATTATTTCTTCCAGGCAGCGCGGTTTTGCCTTGACCGGACGCCTGCAAGCGGGTATATTATATATTAATAGTAATGAGGAGAAACGCCTGTTCAGTCACCCCGCGGCGTACTCATTATATCATTTAAGGAGGTTCATATCATGAAAGGCATTACCCGTTCCTTTGCCTGGCTGCTTTCCCTTGCCCTGATGCTCAGCTTCGCGCCCCCCTCCGCCATGGCGGAGGAAGGTTTTCTGCAGGGCGAACCCCTGAAGATCTCGATGTACTACTCCGACAACGCGACCCTACCTTTCAAAGAAGACTGGCTGACAGTCAAAACCATTCAGGAAAAATATAATGTTGATATCGACTTTGAGATCATTCCCATTGCCGATTATCAGACCAAGGTTTCCCTTGCTCTCAACACCGGCACCAACGCGCCGGATGTCATTCTCTATCAATCCGTAAAGGGTGAGAACGCTTCCCTGGCGCTCAACGGCGCTATCGTGCCGATCAGCGACTATGCTGACTGGACGCCTAACTTCAACGCCCGCGTTGAAGCGTTCAGCCTGCAGGAGGATGTCAATCTTCTCAACCTGGGCGACGGCAAGCGCTATAACCTGCCCAGCCTGTTTGACAAGCCCTTCTACGACGGCGGCCTGATCCTGCGCCAGGACTATCTGGAAAAAAACAACATCTCCGCCCCCAAGACCTATGATGACCTCTATGAGATCCTCAAGGCCTATAAGGCTGAGAATCCCGATTCCTATCCGCTGACCGTGCTGGTCGGCCCGCGCGTGCTCTACCGCTTTACCATGCCCTCCTGGGGCGTCAGCCTGCATAAGAACGCCTCTTCCGGCAGTTCTGTGCTCAGCTGGGATTACGAAAACAAAACCTACTTCCCCGGCGCGATCAGCGAACAGTACAAGGCTTATGTGACCTTTATGGCCAAGCTGTACGCCGAAGGACTGCTTGATCCCGAGATGGCGGAGCCCATTGACGGCGACAAGTGGAACCAGAAGCTGGCCACCGGATCCGCAGTTGCTACTTATGCCTACTATGACCAGATCGGCGGCGTAACAGCTGCCAGTGAGATCGAAGGCTTTAAACTGAACATGTATCCGGCCCTTGCAGGCCCCGCCGGCGCGCATCACCAGCCCAAGAGCAAGACCGGTTCCGGTATCATTTTCCCCGCCAAAACGGCCCAGCGCGCGGACTTTGAGCGCATTGTACGCACGGTCGACGCCATGTTCTTCTCTGAGGAGGCGGCTAAGATCTGGTGCATCGGCGTTGAAGGCGTTACCTATACCATGGACGGCGACAAGATCGTATACGCCGATGATATCAAAAACTCTGCCAACGGCATCTACAAGCACATGCAGCTTGCCTTTGGCGCCGGCTCTGACGTAACTCAGATGGTATGGGTCAACGAGCGTGAGATGACCAAATATGACGAGAACTACAGCCTGATCAACCAGGAAGTCGCGGCCATGGATAACGTCATCCAATCCATTCCCCCGACACCCAAGTTTGACGACCTGACGGCAGAAGACGCCGGCAGCCTGCAGACCCCCCTAGCCGATGCCTTCATCCGCTGGGATGACGCCTTTGTGACCGGCGCCAAGAGCATAGAAGCCGATTGGGATGCCTATGTCACTGAGATGAAAAACCTTCAAATCGAACAGTTCTGCCAGATGTACAACGACAACTTGTAAACACCTGAATTGCTCGTAGTATCTTGCAGGTGACCGGGCACCTGCCATGAAATGCAAGCGAACACCCGCATTTTGTGGCAGGTGCCGACATTTTAATCCGAGAGGCTGACACCGTGACAACAAGAAAATCAAATAGAACACAGGTAAAAACAGGCGCTGAACCCTGGGGAAGGCATTTGCGCAAATACTGGGCGCTGTACCTGATGATGGCACTGCCCATTATGTACTTTGTCATTTTCAAATACCTGCCGATGTTCGGCAATGTCCTGGCATTCCGCCGCTATCAGCCCGGCAAGGGGGTCTACGGCACCTCCTGGCGCGGCTTCTATTATTTTGAACGGTTTATGAAGGATCCCGCCTTCTGGTCAGCCTTCCGCAATACACTGACAATCTCATTATGGAACATTATCATCAACTTTCCCCTGCCGATCATCTTCTCCATCTTTCTCAGCGAGATGCGCGCTGCCAGATTCAAGAAAATAGTCCAAACCATCTCCTACATGCCCAGATTCATTTCGACCGTCGTTGTCATCGCCATTTTATCGGAACTGCTGTCGCCGTCCTCCGGTCTGCTGAACCGTTTCTTAATCAGCGCTTTTGGTATCAAACCCATCTACTTTACAAACCTGCCCCAATACTTCAGACCGATCTATGTACTCACTGACAGCTGGCAATTCACCGGCTGGACAGCCATCATCTATCTGGCCGCCATCACGGGCATCAGCCCGGATTTGTTTGAGGCAGCGGAGATTGACGGCGCGGGCAGGATGAAGAAAATCATATATGTCACGATCCCCTCCATCATGTCCACCATCATGGTCATGCTGATCCTGCAGGTAGGCCGCATGCTCAGCCTGGGCTTTGAAAAAGTACTGCTGCTGTATACACCCGCCAACTCCGGTGTGAGTGATATACTGGATACGCTGGTTTACCGTACAGGTCTGCAAAACCAGAACTATTCCTACGCTTCGGCGATCGGCTTGTTCAGCGGCCTGGTTGGGCTGATTCTGGTATCGTCCGCCAACAGCATCAGCAAAAGAACCACCGGCGAATCCATATATTGAGGGCGTGAATAACAATGCAAAAACATAGAAATCCAAACACGATCCGGCGCTTTACAGGCTTTGACGCGATCATCTATATCGTGATCATCCTGGCGCTGATGATATGGATCATCCCCTTCGTTTATATGATCGCCCTATCATTTTCAAGCGCCAAAGCGATCATCAATAACCAGGTCTCCTTCTGGCCGGTCGACTTTACCGCAGATGCTTATCAGCAGGTATTCGCCTACCCGAATTTCTACCAGGCCTATGGCAATACCTTCTTCTACACTTCTTTCGGGACGATGATCGCTTTGATTATGACCATCCTGTTTGCATATCCATTGTCCAAAAGCTTTCTGAGAGGACAAAGAACCGCGATGAAGATCGTTGTATTTTCGATGTTTTTTAGCGGCGGCCTGATCCCGACTTATCTGCTGATCTCGTCCCTCCATCTGGTTGGCACGCGCTGGGCCATGCTGCTGCCATTCGCGATCAACCCCTTCAATCTGATCATACTGATTAACTTTTTCCGCAGCCTGCCCAGCGAAATTGAAGAAGCGGCCCTGATCGACGGCCTTGGCTACTTTGGTATTCTTCGGCAGATCATTCTTCCTCTATCAACCGCTTCGCTGGCAACGATAGGGCTGTATTATGCCGTATTTTTCTGGAACGACTGGTTCAACGGCTTGATCTACTTAAACAGCCGCCAGTATCCGGTCATGCTGTTCTTGCGCAACATCGTCATCGGCACATCGATGGTGGGCGACGGGGCAGGTTCTGCGGATCGGTCATCCATCGCTATATCCATCAAATCGGCCGTTATCATCATATCAACTCTGCCGATCATTATACTCTATCCTATTCTGCAGCGCTTTTTTATCGCCGGTCTGACAGTTGGATCTGTGAAGGGTTAACAAAGGCTGCCCGATCAGGCTGTGATACAATCAAACCATATAAGACGACATACTCTGCGCAGCAGCCGAAAGGAAGCGAACATGAATTTTGAAGCATTATCAACCGAACAGGTCAATGAGCAAAGCCTGAGGCTGGATGAGCTGCCCCCCCTTGAAGCAGTAAAATTGATGAACGGCATAGACGCTCAGGCAGCCAAAGCTGTTGAGGCGGAGCTGCCTCGCATCGCCCGGGCAGTTGAAGAGATCGCCCTTCGCCTCAAGGCAGGCGGACGACTCATATATGCAGGTGCCGGTACCAGCGGAAGACTGGGGGTGCTGGACGCATCCGAATGCCCTCCCACCTTTGGGGTACCCGATACTCTGGTCGTAGGTCTGATAGCGGGGGGAGATCAAGCCCTTCGGCATGCCATTGAAGGGGCAGAGGATCACCCTGATCTTGGACGCGATGATATGATCAAGGCTCAGCTGAGTGAAAAAGACATACTAGTCGCCATCAGCGCCAGCGGCTATGCCCCGTACTGCGTTGGCGCGCTTGATTACGCAAAGCAGGCCGGTGCCTACGCCATCGCGCTATGCTGCAACCGTGGGGCGCCCATGTCTTCCCACGCCGATCTGGCCATTGAGCTGCCCACCGGGCCTGAGATCTTATCAGGATCCACCCGCCTGAAAGCAGGGACGGCCACCAAGATGGCTCTCAATATGATGACCACGCTCTCCATGGTGCAATTGGGCAAAGTTTACAAGAACCTGATGGTCGATATGAGACCCAGCAATAATAAGCTGAAGGACCGCTCGGTACGTATCATCAAAAACGCTCTGGGGCTCCCCAGCCGTGAAAAGGCGGAGCAGCTGCTATCGGCCTCGCAGGGCCAGGTCAAGGCTGCCATTGTGATGGGGCTGACCGGAGCATCTCTTGAACATACGCGGGATGCCCTGGCAAGCGAAGAAGGATTCGTCCGCCGCGCGGCGCAGCGGATCAAGGAGGAGTTATGATACAGTTTGAAGCGGCAGTCCGTATGGCCGGTCATAAGATGATCGCGGGCTTTGAAGGCACTTCTCTGCCCGATGAGATGATCAGGTTGGTGAAAGAACACAAGGTCAGCAATGTGATTCTTTTCCGCCGAAACATAGAATCAAAACAGCAGCTTAAGAGACTGTGCGATGATATTCAATCGCTAATAAAGCAGGAAACAGGCGAGGCTGCGCTGATCACCATCGACCAGGAAGGCGGCGGTGTCAGCCGCCTGCCGGCCGAATGCCCGGTGTTCCCCTCCCAGATGGCTATCGCGGCCACCGGAAACCCGCATAACGCCTATGAAGCCGCTTTTCTCACCGGCAGGCAGCTGCTGGGGCTGGGCGTCAACTTCAACCTGGCACCGGTGATGGACCTGAACTTGAACCCAAATAATCCGGTGATCGGGGCGCGCAGCTACTCAGACCGCCCTGAGACCGCCGCGCTGTTCGGGGCCGAATCAATCAGAGGCCACAAGGATGCAGGTGTTTTTGCCGCCGCCAAGCATTTCCCCGGCCATGGGGATACATCGGTGGATTCCCATGTCGGTCTGCCCACCGTAGATAAATCTATTGACGAAATGCGGGAGAGCGAACTGAAGAGTTTTCAAGCGGCTATTGCGGCGGGCGTGCCCGCTGTCATGGTATCGCACATTCTTTATCCCAGGCTCCAGGAAAAGCCGCTGCCCGCCACGATGTCGAGGGACATCATTACGGATTTGCTCAAGGGCGATATGAAATTCAGCGGTCTTGCCATCAGCGACTGCATGATGATGGATGCCATCCGCGCATATTATGGCACGGTTGAAGGCTGCGTCGCTTCCGCCCAGGCGGGAATGGACCTGATCTTTGTATCCCATGACCCCGTGCTCGCCGCCCAGGCGGCGCAGGGCATCCGGGATCTGATCCTCTCTGGCGGCATCAGCGAAGAAGAAGCCGCAGCGTCGGAAAACAAAGTACTGGCTGCCAAGCGCGAAGCATTCAAAGCCCAGCAGGCATTTTCAAACCCGCCTAAGGATGATGAGTTGCACGGCAAAGCAGCCGGAATGGCCAGGGAAGCCCTTTGTCTTGTGAACGCCGATGCTTTGCCAGATATCGGATCTGCTCCCCTGTTCATTGGCAGGCCTCCCTACCGGGCCGGCCAGGCATCCGATCCCGGCGCGCATCAAATCAGTTTCTCCAAGCGTCTGGCAGACGCGGCCGGAGGGAGGACATTTGAACTGAGCGCTGAATTGACTGAGGATGATGTCCCCGCCATTCTTTCTGCCGCCGGTCTTGCCAGCGCGGTGATACTCGGCGTACAGGGAATCCGGCTGAGCGCTGCCGAAGAGAAGCTGCTCATTGCTCTGCGCGGACTTTCAAAGCCTGTGGTATGCGTAACGCTTCGCACGCCCTATCCCCTTTCCCGGTTGCCAGACGGCATCACAGGATTGGCTGCATTTGATTACAGTGAGGATAGCCTGACCGCTCTTTGCGAAGTTTTTACCCGAAAAATTAATCCGGCTGGCCGGATGCCAGTCAGGCTGTAAGGAGAGCGGGATGGCCTATGTAGCTGGATGGGACGGGGGCGGCAGCAAAACGGCGGCTGTTTGCCTTGATATAAAGGGCGGACAACTGATGCGGGAACCTTTCGGCCCCCTCAACCCCAACGGAGCGGACGCGTCCGCTATTGAGCATACAATTCAAAACGCGCTTGCTGCGATGAACAGGCTTCCCGGCGGACTTTCGGAATGCCGGCACCTGACAGTAGGCGCGGCGGGCGTCAGCAACCCCAAGGCGGCGTATTTGATAAGCAGTCTGATCAGAAAATCCGGATATACAGGCCCGCTTGATATCGTTGGGGATCATGAAATCCTTCTGCACGGCGCGGTGGGCCGGGAAGGCGCTGTGCTGATCGCCGGCACAGGTTCTATATGCATCGGCAGGAACGCTTCGGGGCGGACCCACAGGTCAGGGGGGCTGGGTTACCTGATCGGCGATGAGGGAAGCGGCTACTGGATAGGCCTGAAAATACTAAGCGCGGCTGCAAGATCCCTGGATGGCCGGGGCCCGGAGACGCTGATGACGCCCCCCCTTCTGGAGGCGCTTCAATGCGGCAGCCTGAAGGACATCATCGGCCGGATCTATAACGATGACTTTGATAAGTCAAAGATTGCCGCGCTCTCGCGTCTGCTGATGGACGCGCTGGCTCAAAACGACGGAACAGCGCTTGAGATAGCGAAGGCCGCGGCAGATGAGTTGTGCCTGCTTGCAGGTACGGTGATTGCGCCTTTAAGCCTGGAGGATAAATGTCTGGCTTTGTCCGGCGGCCTGCTGTCGGAATCCAGCCCGCTGCGTCTGCCTGTCACGGAACGGGTACAGCGCAGCTTTCCGGCGCTTCAGATCATTTCGCCGCGCGCCGAAGCGGCGCAGGGCGCTGCCCTGATGGCGCTGGACCTTCTCAACGGCTGATTAGCTTAAAATCATTTCGGGATCCCTGCCCCCTATTTCCTACAACCGCGGGCCGGGATCCTTTTAAATGGTGCTGATGACCGCAAACAGGAATAAACGCTTCCCGGATATTTACCTTTGACTGCGCAAAACCAAGGTCCAGCGCTGCACGTCAAAACCGAACTGAACCTGATCATCCGTTATTAAAATAGGACGTTTGACCAGCATACCGTCGCTCGCGAGCAGGCGCAGCTGTTCCTCCTCAGGCATGCCGTCAAGTTTTTCCTTCAAGCCAAGCGCTCTGTATGCTATTCCGCTGGTGTTAAACAAACGCCTGAGCGGGAGGCCGCTGCGCGGATACCATTCCTTTAACTCTTCGTAAGTCGGTTTTTCTTCCTTGATGTGGCGCACCGAATAATCCGCCCGATGATCATCCAGCCATTGTTTAGCCTTGGAGCAGGTGGTGCATTTGGGATACTCAATCAGCAGCATGCCTGGTCCTACAGCCCCAGCATGAACTGGAAAATAATATCGGATGAATCAGGCAGATTCTCATGCCCGAAGTCCGGCCAAAGCTCATAGCGCTTTTTACAGGTCATTTTATTATAGGCCGCAAACTGCGTGGAAGGCGGACAAACGGTATCCATCAGCCCGCAGCAAAGCAGAACTTCTGCACGAATGCGAGGCGCGAGGTACTGAAGGTCAATGTAACCCAGGCGGGTGAATACCTCATCATCCTTCAAATGACGCGGATCAAAATGGCGGAAGTACTCACGCAGTTCGGCATAGGCCGCTACATCAAGGTCCATATCCCATACGCGCCGGTAATCGCACATGAACGGATAGACCGGCGCAGCCAGCTTTATACGCGTCTCCAGCGACGCGCAGGCAATGGTCAGGGCGCCTCCCTGACTGCCGCCGGTCACGCCGACACGGTCCTCATCCACATAGGGAAGGCTCATGACGATACGGGCCAGCTGAGCAGTATCCAAAAAAAGCGCGCGGGTCAAAAGTTTTTTGGGATCAGGCTCATCCAGGCCGCGGATGATCTGCCCGTGCAGGGTATTCCCCTTTACATCGCCTTTATCTTCAGATCTGCCTCCCTGTCCCCTGCAATCGAGCGCCGCCACCACAAAGCCGGCCTGAACAAAGCGCAGGTACTGGGACCAATCACCGCTGCTGCCTGTGTATCCATGAAAATTAAGCACTGCCGGCGCGTTTTGCGCCCCAATAGGGACGAGCAGCTTGGCATAGATCCTGGCGCCTCCGACGCCTGTAAACCACAGGTCAAAACACTCAGTGCCCGGCGCCTGGAATGCCGCCCTTTCCAGTGTATGGGCAGTGCCCAGGGCATGCATTTCGCGGATGGACTCGTCCCAGTACTCATCAAAGTCTTCAGGCCTGGGATTTACGCCCTGATAGGCAAGCAATTTCTCAAGCGGCATCTCAAATATTGGCATTGAATTGATCTCCTGTCACTTTATTTATAATATATTCTATTTATTTGCCTGCGCTATATCGCGCACGATTTCTCCTGCCATGATAAGGCCCATGACAGGCGGAACAAAAGAGGTGCTGCCCGGAATAGCGCGGCGCGCGGAACAACTGCGCGCTGTCCCTGGCGGGCATACGCAATGGTTTTTACAGCTCAGTTCTTCATCCTCGGCCGGTTTCATAGCCTCTTCCGTGGAGAAAACCACCTTCAAGCCGGGTATCCCGCGCTTGCGCAGCTCGGTACGCATCACCCGCGCCAGAGGGCAAACGCTGGTCTGATATATATCAGCCACCTTCAGCCTGGTGGGATCCAGTTTATTGCCGGCCCCCATCGCGCTGATGATTTTAACCCCCAGAGCCTGCGCCCGGCAGACCAGTTCCAGCTTCGCCTTGACGGTATCCACAGCGTCCACCACATAGTCATAGACCGACAGGTCGATGGTGTCCGCGGTTTGGGGCAAGTAGAAAATATTCCTTGCTTGCACTTTCAGTTTGGGATTGATGTCCTCCAGCCGCTCCTTCATCACCCGTGTCTTGTCGCGGCCTATCGTCGAATGAAGGGCGATGATCTGGCGGTTCAGGTTGGTCAGACAGACACGGTCATCGTCAAAAATGTCGATAGCCCCTATGCCGCTTCGCGCCAAGGCTTCCGCGGTATACCCGCCGACTCCGCCGATACCGAACACCGCTACCCTTGCGCGCGCAAGCCGCTCCATTCCCTCGCTGCCCAACAGCAGCTGGGAACGCGCAAATTGATTCATTATTTCTCCCCCGTTACAGAATGCCCAGGGCGATTTCCATCATGCGGGTAAAGCTTTTCTGCCGTTCCTCCGCCGTGGTGACCCCGCCGCTCGTAAAAGAATCCGAAATTGTCAGCAGGCAGGCGGCGTTTTTACCGGTAACTGAAGCGTTGTGGAACAGCGCGAAACTCTCCATTTCAACAGCCAGGCATCCCTCACGGTCACGCAGATCCATCCAGTAGTTTTCTCCCTGCCAGGGCTTGCGGTAAAACACATCGCTTGAGTGGATAATGCCCTGATGAAGCGGGATATCAAGCGCTTTCGCGCTCTGGATCAGCCTCTTGTTAAGCGTATCGCTGGGGTATATAAGTTTATCACTGCAGCCGCTCATGGTGTACGCGTAGCTTGATTCGCTCCATGCCGCGCTGGCCAGCAGCACGTCAAACAGCTTAAGCTGGGGCGCGTAGGCCCCGGCGGAACCAACGCGGATGATGTTCTCGACCTCATATTCAGTGAACAGCTCATAAGAGTAAATGCCGATAGAAGGCATCCCCATGCCGCTGCCCATAACAGAAACCCTCTTGCCTTTATAGCTGCCTGTATAGCCCAGCATGCCCCTTGTCTGGTTGAAGGGAACGGCTCCGTCCAAAAAGGTATCAGCGATCATCCTGGCGCGCAAAGGATCGCCGGGCATAAGTACTGTATCTGCGATCTGGCCGCGCTCGGCCTGATTATGCGGTGTCGGCATGGTCTTGCCTCCTCATGCTAAATAATAATTATTGCCTGTAAACAAGCTTCTATATCATTCTATACGCAGATGCTGCCCCTGTAAAGCGCATACGCCGTACAAAAAGGAGCCGGCTTTAAAGCCGGCTCCCCATAATAGTTCTCCAATGATACTGCTTTACTTGCTGAGCGTCAGGCTCACTTCCACCTTTTTATCAAGGCTTTCAGCGATGGCGGCCAGAATGTTGCCGTGGCTGTCATTAAGAGACATCGTAGCGCTCGCGGTTACATCCGCCAGCACAGCCTTGTCCTCGTCGCTCAGCGCGTCGTACTTCGCCTTGTCCTGCTCATTCTCGCTGCCGGCCTTCAGCGGGCGGCCGTTGCGGTC
>JAEWRJ010000084.1 GCA_023460055.1 Bacillota bacterium
TGATCAGTTCGACCAGCCGGCCGTAATCGCCGGTGGACAGGGAAGACAGCGACATTTCCTCATAGCCCGTAGCCGCGATCAGCTTCTCGGCCAGCTGGAACAGCTTTTCGGGGCTGCGCTCGCGCACCGGGCGGTACAGCATGCCGGCCTGGCAGAAGCGGCAGCCGCGCGTGCAGCCGCGCATGATCTCCAGCGCCACCCGGTCATGCACGATCTCGGTAAAGGGCACGGGGATGGCATCCGGATAGTCCAGCGCCTCCAGGTCCAGCTCCAGCCTTTTGCGGATGGTCGCCGGGGCCTTGGGGGAGAGGGGGGTGAAGGCGGCCAGGGTGCCGTCCTCATGATAGCCGGCTTCATAGAGGCTGGGGACATAGCAGCCCTCGATGGCGCACAAGGCTTCAAGGATATCCCGGCGGGGTTTCTCTTCCAGCCTCATGGTCTTGATCAAGCGGGTCACGTCCACAATGGCGGTTTCCGCGTCGCCGACCACAAAGCAATCGATGAAGGGGGTCAAAGGCTCCGGGTTGAAGGCGCAGGGGCCGCCCGCGATCACGATGGGGTCATCCTCCGCCCGGGCGGAAGACAGCACGGGGATCCTTCCCAGGTCGAGCATCTCCAGCACATTGGTGAAGCTCATTTCATACTGAAGCGTGAAGCCGACGATGTCAAAATCCCGCAGAGCCGTGCGGCTCTCCAGTGAAAACAGGGGGATATCCTCCCGCCTCATATGCCCCATCATGTCCACCCAGGGCATCATCACCCTTTCGCAGAGCATATCGGGCTGCTTATTTAAAATGTGATAGAGTATCTTCATCCCCAGGTGGCTCATGGCCACCTCATAGCTGTCGGGGAAACAGAAAGCAAAGGCCGCGGTTTCCTTTGTCCGGGGCTTGATAGAAGTGTTCATTTCGCCGCCGATATAGCGGGCCGGCTTCTCCACCGTGGGCAGCAGCCTGTCAATGGCTGCCAGCTGTTTTTCGTCCAAAAATAAGCCTCCAAATGCAATGAAGTAACGGGGGCATCATAGCATGGTTTGAGCGGATTTGTCCAACAGGGGAAAGCGGGAAAGCGATGGGAAAAAGATGCGTGCCAGACATCAATCCGAGGGTTCCTGAGCTTCCGTACCGCATTCACCTGGCGCCAGCACCTTATACAGCAGCCGGTACAGCGTAAAGGCCTCTTCGGGTTCCAGGTTGATGCAGCGGCTGATCTTTTGCGGGATGCCGATGGCTTTCTCTTTGAGCGCTTCCCCTTCCTCTGTCAAGGAAATATCCACCTGACGCTCATCTTGTTTTGAGCGTTCTCGGCGGATCAATCCCTTTTCCGCCAGGCGTTTGAGCAGTGGGGTCAGGGTACCCGAATCCAGGTGAAGGCGCTCGCCCAGCCCGCTGACTGAAAGCTGCTTATCCTCCCACAGGACCATCATGACGATGTACTGCGTATAGGTGAGCCCGATCTCATCCAGCATGGGCTTATACCGGTTGAGCACTTCCTTGGCGGCGGCGTAAAGGGGAAAACACAGCTGGTTTTCCAGCAGCAGGGAATTATCATCCATAGGCTATCTCTCCTTAAATAACGCGAAATTTGATTGCGAAATATGAATATACATCGTTCAACGCTTCGCCGCAAGAGAAAATCATCAAAAAGAGCGACGGAAATATTTTTAGAAATTATGTTTTAAGCAATACAATAGAGGTAAATAATTTTTACTTCAATTCGACGACAAAATAAGGAGAAACGCAGCCGTGGAGAAAAAAACCAGTTTCCCTTCCCTACGCAGGTTTAACCTATTCATGGGGGGCCTGCACCTGATTCAGAGCGGGCTGATGGTGTATCTGTTCCTGACAGTGGACAATCTTCGGCCTGCTGATGGAAAAGCTCAACCAGGGTAAAGAAAAAGCCAGCTGGCTGAGCTTCTGGTACGGCACCTTCGCGGGCCTGGTGCCCTGGGTGGTGGTGTTCCTGTACGCCTTTGGCAACTCCGATCTGTCGCGGGTGCCCTGGTTTGTGTACGCCATCTTCGGCTCCTACTTCGTTTTCTTCAACCTTTTCCCCATCAACATGATCCTGCAATATATTTGGTTGCATGTGACAGCTTTTTTGCCTGATGAAGTGAAATACAACGAAGCGCTTTACTGCCAAACCCGGCAGCAAGCGCTTCTTTACATTCCGTACACAGTATTTTTGTCGAACTTGGCCATGTACAGGTTTTTGTCCGCTCTTTGGATCAAGCCGTTTGAGTCATCGGTTGATTCGCTGTCATGGCAGGCGATGCCAAGGCTGATCGTGACACAGAAGCGGTCTTCCGTACAGGACAGATTTGTGTTTTCGATTTGTCCGCGCAGCCTTTGGGCGACGATGAGGGCGTTTTCCATCGTTGTGTTGGGCAGGCAGGCAATGAATTCATCACCGCCGAACCGCCCGAAGATGTCATAAGGGCGGAGGCTTTTAACCAGGCATTTTACTGCCCTCTTCAGCACCTCATCGCCATACATATGCCCATAGGTATCGTTGATCATCTTGAAATGGTCAATATCCAGCAGAATGAGGCTCAGCGGAGTGCCTTCCCGCTTTGACCGGTTCAGCTCCCGCTCAAGCCGGTCCATGAACTCCCGGCGGTTGAGCGTGCCTGTGAGATAGTCATGCGCCGCAAGGATTTTCGCTTCTTCGTGCGCTGTTCTTAGACAATCCTCCGTGGATTTGATCAGCGTCATATCGCGTATGATGATGACAAACCAGTCTGCCCCCTGTTCGTCTTTGAACATAGTAGAGGTGATCTCCGCGGGGAAAACGGTGCCATCCTTTCGTTTGAAATTCAGTTCAGCCCTGACCTTTCCCTGCTTGCGTCGCTCTTCCAGCGCCGGTTCCAGGCGGGGATCATTCATGTCCGCGAGACCGGGACGGCCGATGTGACAGATCTCTTCCTCTGCCCTTTGAAACATGCCGCAGGCTGCCGGGTTTGCCCGGTATACGCCGCCGTCCGGTTGCGCCAGCAGTATCGCTTCATCACTGTTCTCAAACATAAATTGATAAATGGTGCTCGTTAACAATCGTTCCATATTGCCTCCGATCAGCTATGCGTCCGCTTTATCCTGCGGTCCCTCAAGGGGCTGATATGCCGGGAGCGCCTGCTGCCTGTCAGTCCACAGAGAGTATGCTCCTGATACTGCTTTTTAACTTTAGTATCAGCATATAGGAAATGAAATTGATTGTCAATATGTTGAAGTGTTTGCACCAAGAATGACATTAAATAAGTTTCGGTTCTTGTTTACCTGTTACTGCTTTCTGTTTATTTCGATGCATGTCAGCGCGGAAGCATTCCGTTTTCTATCATATGGATAAACGTTTCAGCGACGCGCGGGTCAAAGCGGGTACCGACTCCGTCCCTCAGGTACTGCGCCGCCGCCTGATCCCGATCCTCAATCGGAAGCCGCTGTGTGTGAATGATCCGGTCGTAAGCCTCGGCGACTGAGATAATTCTTGAAATCAAAGGGATCTGCTCACCCCGGATACCTTTCGGGTATCCGCTGCCGTTCCACATTTCATGGTGGCTGTATACGTATTCCGCAATATCCAGCGTGTCATCAAACAGGCTGAGGATGCGGTATCCATACAGCGGATGCTGCTGCTTTTTCGCGGCTTCCTCCTCCGTCAGCTGATCCTTTTGAATGACGCTCTCATCGAGCACGATTTTCCCGATATCATGCAGAGCCGCTGCTTGCTTGAGCTTCTCAAGCTCGGTGCCGGAAAGTTTCAGGGCCGCTCCCAGCGCCGCGCAAAGATGGCTAACGCTTGATGCATGCTGCTTTTCACGCGGATACTTTGAATGCAGGGCTTCAACAAGCGTATCCAGCATCTGCCGGTTTTCTGATTTGCGGTTCATCGTTTTATCTTTGTACATGGCGCTTTCCGCGTTCAGTATGACGTCGTCCAGGGTTTGTTCCATGCTGGTTTTTGTGGCAAGGCCTGCGGAGACACTGCACTTGATCGCGGCCACCCGTGAGCCGGCGATCTGGGTTTTGATGTCGCTCAGTATGTTCGAGGCATCCTCCGCGGATGTACGGGGCAGCAGGATAGTAAACTCGTCTCCGCCGACCCGGGCGATCGTATCGCCTGGTCTGCATATCTTCTTGAGAATATCAGATGCCTTCTGTATCAGCTCGTCTCCCGCGTCATGGCCGAAGACATCATTGGTCATCTTCAGCCAGTTGATATCCGCGACAATCACGGAGAGGGGCAGGTTTTCCGGCGTGTCGGTCAGCGCGCGCGTCTCCTCATAGCACCTCCTGTTTTGAAGACCGGTCAAGGAGTCATAATCGCTCAGGTAGCGTATTTTCGCTTCCCTCTGCTTGCGCTCGCTGATGTCCATGAAGGTGATCACCGCGCCTACGATTTCTCCGTCCTTGATCTTGGGATGGGAGAAGTACTCCGCCGCGAAGGAAGTGCCGTCCGCCCGCCAGAACACCTCGCTTTCCGAGTGCGCGCTTTCACCATGAGTAAATGCCCTGAAGATCCTGCATTGCTCTACAGGATACTCGCTGCCATCCGCGTGGGTGTGAAGTATCAGCTTATGCATGTTTTTGCCCAGCAGCTGTGTTTCATCCCCGTACCTGAGCATGTTCAAGCAGCTTCTGTTGCAGAAAGTGCAGTTGCCATCCTTGTCGATGCCGTAGATGGCTTCGGCCGAGGAGTCCAGGATCAGGCGCAGGTCTTCCTTGTTCTCATCCAGCAGACGGATCGCGGCATTCAGTTCCTTCCAGACATCCTCCCTGGTTTTCTCATAGAAGGATACCATGAACAGCAGGCAGAGCATAGTGCCCAGAATGTTAAACACGGACTGCGCGTTAAACACCGCGGGGCTCCACCGGGGCATGTTGGAGAGGACAAAATACAGCATATAGCCGCTGAATAGCAGCGTAATGATCTGTGCAGCCCTGCGATTGAGCAGGAAATAGGTAAACGAGGGCACGATGGCTATCCAGATCAACGCGTAGTGCTGGTTGCCCGCGATCAGAAAAAAAGAGATCTGACTCAAAATCAGAGCCCCGATGGACAGATAGGCTACGGGTTCATATCGCTTGGTCTTCATGAAGTAGAGCAGCGCGAGAAAGGAAAGAATGACGCCTGCCGCATTGACCGCGGCGGCGCTGTACATGCGAAAGAGAACAATATCGATCACAATGAAAGCTGAGCATGTGATCATCACGCCGGCCAGGAGCACGTTGAGCAGGATCACTTTTCGATACAGCGGGTCTGACCTGGCGACGCTGCCATTGTTGGTCAGGAGCTTGTCGATCAAACGCATGTCATCTTTTATCTCCTTAGTTTCTGTGGCTTCAGGCGGGTGGCGGATACGGATGATAATGTATGTTCAGTAACAAGAAGGTGTCTTTTTGCGTCATGCCTCTTGCCTGCTCATTGCTTTCGCAAGAAATTGCCGGCGTAAAGCAGCAGCTTATCCATCGGCCAATATATACGGACTTATACTAAAATGCAACAGTATGTGTGGATCATCTGCGCTGATTCGCATTGATCAATCAGAAATGCGTCAGTTCCGTGACATTGTCAGGATTCTTAAGAGGGATTGGACAAACAGGATACTCTCTCCCCCGGCGCGGTTTGTTCTCGTCCGTTCACCATGCTATAATGGCCGGGATCAAGGAAAGGATACATTCTGCATGAGCATTATCACGATTGTAGGCGCGGGTATGATGGGCTCGGCTATGGCCTACCCGGCGCGGGCAAACGGGCACGAAGTGCGACTAGTCGGCACAACGCTTGACAGGGGCATCATCGAGCAAGCGAAAGATACAGGCTTTCATATCACGCTGAAGCGGCAATTGCCCGAAGGCATCCGCTTGTGTCAATTTGAGGAACTTGAAGACGCGCTGCAGGGAGCGGACCTGCTGATCGGCGGGGTCAGCAGCATGGGTGTGGACTGGTTTATGGATTCAGTCATCCCGCGTATTCCCTCCTCTCTGCCTGTTTTGTCTGTCACCAAGGGCATGGTGAATACGCGGGAGGGGGAGTTCATTTCTTTCCCGGAGCTGTACGCCCGCCGTTTTTCTGACAGCGGCATCCGCTTCAACGCCATCGGCGGGCCCTGCACCAGCTACGAGCTGGCTGATAGGGATCAGACCCAGGTGTGTTTCTGCGGAC
This sequence comes from Bacillota bacterium, assembly GCA_023460055.1. Lineage (GTDB taxonomy): Bacteria > Bacillota > Clostridia > Christensenellales > Aristaeellaceae > UBA1038. The sequence goes on from JAEWRJ010000084.1 coordinate 6,160, forward strand.
CGGACATGGCCCTGCTGCGCAGATTAAAGGCTATGCTGAACACCGATTTTTATCACATCAGCCTGTCAGAGGATATCCGGGGCGTAGAGTGCGCCGTGGCGCTAAAGAATGCCTACGCGCTGGGGGTCACGCTGGCTGTGGGCCTCTCTGAAAAGCTGGACGGAAAGATGCACTACAACTCCCAGGCGGCCCTCTTTGGACAGAGCGTCAAGGAAATGCGGAAGATACTGCGCCTCTATGGCGGCCGGGATGTCAACATTTATCTGGGCGCGGGCGATCTCTATGTGACCGTGTTCGGCGGCCGCACCCGCCTGATCGGCACATTGCTGGGAAAGGGATATCCTATCGATGAAGCCAAAAAAGAGCTGGCCGGAGTCACCCTCGAATCCATCGTGATCGCTGAGCGGACCGCCCGGGCCGTTCGCTCGAGCATCGCGAGAGGAGAGGCCAAGGTTGAAGATTTTCCTTTGCTGATGTACATCGACGGGCTGCTGGCGGGGGAAAGCGCAGCGGGAATACCCTGGGACGCGTTTGAAGAGGAAATGTGACGCGGCAGCGGATTGCCTAAAGGGAAACCAATATGTTCTTTCGAAAAGGCCGCCGGGCTCAAAATGCCCGGCGGCCTTGCGGTTAGTTAGCTTTCAGATCAGTAATTCGCGGCGTAGAGGTCGTTCCACTTTTTAAGGATCTCTTCGCGGTTTTCTGTCAGCCACTGGATGTCGCGCTTGACCCACTTGATATCCTCGCTGGCGGGGAGATAGGGGGTTTCGTACTTGGCGTTCTTGTTGGTGAAGCGCAGGGTGCCCAAGCGGGTGCCCAGATCGCTCTGGCCTTCAGCACTCATCAGATAGTTGACCATGGCTTTTGCGGCGGCTTCGTTCTTGGCGCCCTGAATAACAGCGCAGCCGAACGCAAAAGCAGACGCGCCGTTTTCAGGATACTGAATGCGGATCGCGGTTGATCCGGCCTTGGGCAGGGTAGCGGCGCCGTCTTCATAAGTGAGACCGACGACATACTCACCGTCATTGACGCCCTTGAAGGCGACGGAGGAGGAGGTGCCGATGACCATCTTATTCTTCATCAGGCCTTCAACGATGGCCCAGGCTTCCGGGGTGTCATTGCCGTAGGCCGCGAAGATGTTGGACAGGTTGTTCCAGGCGGAGGAAGAGGAGTTGGGATCCGCGATGTAGATCTTGCCGCTGAGTTTGGGATCAAGCAGGTCTTCATAGGTGCGGATATCAAGGCCCAGCTCTTTTTCAAGCTCCACATTGACGGCGAACACGACGGTAGACAGGTGATCCAGGCTGTAGAAGCCGTTGCCTGACTTATAATCGTCCATCACTTCATCTTCATAATCGCTCAGCCAATGCAGGAAGAGGTCCGAATGGGTATCGCCATCGCTGTTGGACAGCGCGCCCCACATCACGTCGCCCTGGGGGTTTTCCTTTTCGGCGCGGATACGGGCCAGCAGTTCGCCGCCGGAGCCGTTGACGATCTCGATCTCAACGTCGGGATAGATCTCTGTAAAGCCGTCGATCAGGTTATTCAGGTCGTTGTCGGTCATGGAGCTGTACAGCACCAGGCGGCCGCTGATTTCATCGGCTGAGGCGACGCTGACGAGGCCAAGCAGCAGGGACAGGGATAGAACCAGGGTGATCAGTCTTTTCATGGTTTCACTCCTTAAATAATGATTACTCTATTCAGCGGCCTGTCGGCCGCGCTGAGCCAAGGGGAATCAAAGCTTGATATCCTCCGATTTGGAAACCCAAAGGTATACAAGCAGGGATACGGTCGTCAGGATGGTCAGAATAGTCGAGAACGCGGCCGCCAGGCCGTAGTTGCCGCGGGATATGGCCACATAGGCGGACATCGTCAGGGTGATGTTGCGGTTGTTATACAGGATGATCGCGCTGGACAGCTCTGTCACGATGGCGACCCAGCTGAGCACGGCGCCGGAGATGATGCCGTTGCCCATCATGGGGACTGTGATCTGCGCAAAGGTCTTCAGCTTGGAGGCCCCCAGACTGATGGCCGCTTCTTCGGTGCTGATGGGTATGTTTTGCAGTGTGGCCGTGGCTGACCTGATGGTGTAGGGCATTCGCCGGATAACCAAAGCCAGTATCATGATGGTGGCTGTGCCGGTCAGGGCGAAGGGCTGGCGGCCAAAGGCGATGACCAGGGCGATACCGATAACGGAACCGGGCATGATGTAGGGAATCATGGAAAGCGTATCAATGCCGTTGTTAAGCGCGTTGCTGCGGCGGACCACCAGATAGGCGATCAGCACGGCAAAAAGGATAATAATAGCCAGCGCGACGATGCCAAACAGCAGAGAGTTATTGAGGGAACGGCCCAGCAGACGCTTGCCTGCCATTTCAAAATTACCAAGCGAGAAGCCTTCCTTGATGACTGCACCGTCCATATTGCGCAAGGAGAGGTAAACGATATACATCTGAGGCAGGAAGGCGACCGCGATCAGCAGGTAGCAGTACAGGTGCATTAATAGGCCTTTGATCCCCGAGGCTTTCTTCTTGATGACCGGGTGCATCGCGCTGATGGGGAAGTTATAGCGTTTGGTGACCCATTTTTGCAGGAAGAAAATGGCCGCAGTGACGATGATGGCGATCACGCTGATAGCGGAGGCGAAGCTGTAGTTGGTGCCGTTCTCGCCCAGATACTGGTTGTAGATCTCCACCGGGAAGGTGCGGTAACCCTCACCAATTAGAAGCGGTGTCCCGAAATCAGCGAAGGCCCGCATGAAGACAAGCAGGGAAGCGGCCAGGATGGTGGGCATGGATAACTGCAGTATCACCTTGAAAAAACGCTTAATGCCCGTACATCCCATGTTTTCCGAGGCCTCCAGCAGGGTGCTGTCGATGTTTTTGAACACGCCGTTCATATAGATAAACACCAGCGGGAAGAGTTTCAGGGCCTGAACGATCAGGATGCCGTTAAAGCCGTAGATGCTGCCGATGCGGATGCCGAAAGCGTCGCGCAGAAACTTTGTGATCAGCCCGCTGCGGCCCAGCAGCATGATCCAGGAATACGCCCCGATGAAAGGGGCGGACATGGAGCAAAGGATGGCGATAATAAAGAGGAACTTAGCGCCCTTCATTTGATAGAAGGAATAGAAGTAGGCAAAGGGTACGCCGATCAGCAAGGTCACCAGCGTGATGGCGATGCTGATGCGCATGCTGTTGATGATGGTCCGGGTGTAATATGGCTGGGAGAAGAACTTTTGAAACTCTGCCAGCGTGAAGTTGCCTTCACCGTCGATGACTGACTGCCGCAGGATGCCCAGCAGGGGATAGACAAGGACCAGCAGGAACAAGGCCAGCAAGACCAGGCTGACTCCTTTCCAGAGGTCCATACTCATTCTTCTTAGTTTCATGGATGTTTGCCTCCCCTCCTCAGGCGCTGACGGCATCGTTGCGAACGCCGTTTAAAAGGTTCTGCCTGCCGTCGGCGGAGAAGATGTTGATCTTATCCGTATTAAGGCGCAGAAAGACCCTGCTGCCGGCCCGAATCGTATTGTCGATGGTGGATTCCTGAATGATTTCGGCCTTTGATCCATCGTCAAAGCTGACGTGGTAATGAGTATTGAGTCCGAGGAAGATCGCGTCGTCTACAGTGGCGGAGAGCACGTTGTCACCTTCGCGCGCGCTGAGCAGAAACTCTTCCGGGCGAACGGAGACTTGGACATCCTGATCTTTCAGATGAGCGTCGGACACTGTGTTCAACTCTGTTCGGTATGAGCCAATCTCAAGGGTTGCCTTGCCCCCCTGTGCCTTCAAGTGTCCTTTGAGGATGTTGCTGCGCCCGATGAAGGTGGATACAAAGAGGTTGGCAGGGCGCTGATAGATATCCTTGGGGGTGCCGATGTGCTGGATGACGCCGCCGTCCATGACGGCGATGCGGTCGGAGACGGCCATTGCCTCCTCCTGGTCATGTGTGACATAGATGGTGGTGATGCCGACGCTGTGCTGGATCTGCTTGATCACAGAACGCATCTCCACGCGCAGTTTGGCGTCCAGGTTGGAAAGCGGTTCATCCATCAGCAGCACGTCCGGCTGGATCACCAGGGCGCGGGCGAGGGCTACGCGCTGCTGCTGTCCGCCTGACAGTTTGTCAGGCATCCGATCGGCAAAGCTGTCAATCTGCATCAGCTTTAAAAACCGGTCAGTCTGCCCGGCAATCTGCTCCTTTGGAAATTTCTTGTTCTTCAGGCCGAACTCTACATTTTTACGCACGTTCATATGCGGAAAGATGGCATAATTCTGGAACACCATGCCGATGTTGCGCAGCGAGGGATTGAGGTCGTTGATGCGGGTATCGTTAAAATAGAAGTCTCCGCCTTCGATGGAGTTAAAGCCCGCAATCATGCGCAGCAGCGTTGTTTTCCCGCAGCCGGAAGGCCCCAGCAACGTGAAAAACTCGCCCTCTTTCACAGATAGATTCAGGCCTTGAATAATGGTGTTATTTCCATACTTCTTGACAGCGTTTTCTATTTTGATATTGACGCTCATAATGATCCTCTCCTTGTTATCAAATGATACCCGGTCGTCATTGTCAGGCCAGCGCGGCTTTCATCAGTCCGGCAACATGCCGGTAATCGTCCACTCGAACGAACCTGATGCCGGAAGTATACACA
>JAEWRJ010000085.1 GCA_023460055.1 Bacillota bacterium
CAGCGCGTGGCGGAGACGCTTGAATATGAAAACCTTGAAGATGTCAGCCGGGACGATCTGGATACGCTGCTGGATCTGTGCCTGTCAAAGGACGACAAAGCCGTGAAAATGTACAGGTAAGTCCATGGTTTGCATTGAGCAGGGATAGACGCGAAACACGCCGAAACAATTACCTATGTCTTGGTTATTCACTTCTTCATTCAGCATTCCACATTCAAAATTTAGCATTTGCCGCAAAAGCGGCACTGAATTCAGCATGACCGTCGTTAAAAATCGCCTCCGGCGGCAAAAATCGCGGTTTAGAATCCATTTGCCCCCATCGGGTTGACATAAGGCCTCCATCCCCCCTATACTCGGACTCGCAAAAGAGAACAAATGTTCTTATTTCGAGGAGGGATTTGGGTGACGGGCGACAAGACAAACTTATCATGGACGGCGCAGCTGGCGCTTCGGGGGATCAGCCGCCGCGAGGCCGCCCAAACGCTGTACTTGAGCCAGAGCGCGCTGAACAAGAAGCTGCGGGGGGAGGCAGGCTTCACCAAAGAGGAAGAGGAGAGGCTTCACGCCCTGATCAAAAGGGGGCGGAAGGCTTGAGCGCGGAAAACTATCTGATGGACATCAAGCAGTCAGACCGCCGCATCGGTGAGCTGGTGAGGCTGCAGACGATGATGGCGGGCACCCCTGCCCCCAATGAACAGATCGCAAGAGACCGCGCGGCGCTGGAAGAGCAGATCACCAGGAGCTATGAGGATAGCCTGAGCGAGCGAAAGCGGGCGCAGCGGTTCATCGACAGGCTGCCTGACCCGGTGGAACGCCAGGCGCTGACGCTGTTTTACCTCAGGCACTTGACCTGCGATGAGGCGGCGGAGATCATGGGCTTTACCCCCCGGCAGCTCTACCGCGTGAAGCGGCGAGCGCTGATGCACCTGGAAGGCCTGCTGCTGTAGACCTTTCCGGGTGAATGTTTCCCCAAGTATACTTCTCCGTTTCCGTGTATTCCGTGTGGTCCGTGGTTAATCAATCTCTTGCGGCAATAAACGACAGCTGTGAGAAGGTAACGAACCACAGACCACACGGAACACACGGAAGGATAAGAGTCATCTGCTTGATTCGGATGAATAGAGCAGCCTTTCCATCTTCTTCACCGCTTCCTCCCCGCCGGAGGACAGCAGGCGGACGCTCCCCTGCCCGGCGCGGGGGTTCAGCAGGGCTCTTTCATCCAATATCTCCTTCAGCTCGCGGCATACCCGCGGGCTGTCGTCTATCATGGCGGCTTCCGGAAAGAAGGGCGCGATGGCTTCCTTTAAGAAAGGATAGTGCGTGCAGCCAAGCACCACCACATCGATCTTCTGACGCAGGTACGGGGCGAACAGCGCGGCGAGGAAATCGCGTAATTTCTCCCCCGATAGCTCCTCCCGCTCCACAAACTCCATCAGTCCGGGCGCAGGCAGGTCGATCACATGATCCCCGTGGGCGGCATAGAGCGCCTGATAGCGCGGGGTTTTGAAGGTCGCGGGCGTCGCCAGGGCCAGGATAGAGCCATCCCGCCTGAACGCCTGCGCCGCCTCCAGCGCCGGCTGGATACCCAGCACAGGGATGGGCAGCTCCTGCCTGAGGGTTTCCAGCGATACGCCGGTAGCAGTGTTGCAGGCGATCACCAGGGCCTTGATGCCCTCCTCCAGCAGCCTGTGCGCCGCCGCGCGGGTGAGCGCCAGGATATCCGCCGGCTCCCGCACGCCGTAGGGAGCGTTCTTCGAATCGCCAAAGTAGATATAGTCTTCACGCGGCAGGGCCTTGAGCGCCTCGCGCAAAACGCTCAGGCCGCCCATGCCGCTGTCAAAAAAACCGATGGGAGCTGTGTTATTCATCATCCATCCTCCGCAAAGCACGATTGTCGGATCGCCTGCCGTGCCATTGGATTTATTATAGACAGCCTAAATCTTGGATGTCAAAGGAATGACCCCTGAGTTTGCCGCAGTTTAATTCAGGTTGATTCCCGTATGACCAGGGAGACGGGGAAGATGCTGCCCACTGGCGCGGCCTCGCCCCTGCACTGCGCGTCGATATAGGCGATGGCGCTGCGGCAGATGGAATCTACATCCTGATGGATCGTCGTAATCGGCGGTGATGTGAGAGAGGCGATCTCCGTATCGTCATACCCCACGATTTTAAGCCGCTGCGGGACGGCAATGCCTTTGCGGAAGCATTCCTGAAGGATCTGAGCGGCAATAATGTCGTTGGATGTAAATACCCCGTCGACATCCGGGTATGCCTCCAGGAAATGCCTGGCCATATCCGAATACTGCATGGAGATAAACTGCTCTTCGCTTGCATCCAGCAGCACATAGGGCAGATCATGTTTCAGGCAGGCATCCCGGAACCCTTCAAATCGCTTGTTGGCATGCATGTCAAGGAAAGAGCTGCCGCTGATATGCGCAAGTTTCCTGCAGCCGCGGCTGATCAGATGCTCCGTAGCCATCATGCCGCCCTGGTAGTTTTCAGAGCAGATGTAGGGAATACCGGTGGATATGATGCGGTCGATCGATACCAGGGGGGCATCGATGCCGGTAAATTCGTGGATATCCTGCGTGCGGGTGGCTAGAATGATGCCGGCGACCTTATTGGCGCGCAGCATGCCCAGGTAGTCGATCTCTTTGGCTTTCTCATGGTTGGAGTTGCACAGCAGCAGCTTGTAGCCCTTTTCAAAGGCATAACGCTCAGTCTTTTCGGCGATCATCCCAAAGAAGGGGTTGCTGGTGGACGGCACGATCAGGCCGATGAAGGTACTGCGCTGAAGAGAAAGGCTCCTGGCCAGCTCATTGGGCAGATAGTTCAGCTCACGCATCGCCCGCTCAATTTTTTGCCTGGTCTTTTTGCTGACATTGGCATGGCCGTTAAGCATACGCGATACCGTTGTAACAGTAACTCCCGCCCTTTGGGCGACATCCTTTTGTGTGATCACGCGTTCATCTCCTTTGCCTTTGCCAATTGATGAAAGACTATCAGAAACCCTTTAGCCTGTCAACCAAATTGTTATACGCGCGTCAATTTCTATATGGGGCACAATACCGCAAAACGGCATATCTTATACTTATTAGGCAAATAGATTCTCACAATATACATTTATTACTTCATTCTTACAACAACCTAAATGTATGTGGAAATATTTTTGTCAACCGCTTGACATCCCGTCTTTTCGATGTTACCCTTTTTTCATCAAGAGGAGGCAGTCATCTGCCGTCAAAAATATCGGGGAGGTAAAACACACATGAAACCCATCAAGCGACTGCTGCTGCTGACACTGTGCGCCGCGCTGGCATTATCCATGAACATCCAGGCGCTGGCGTCCGGCACCTACGACAAGGTCACCTACGCCTACGCGACATTCAACAACATCCCTTCGGAAGAAGCGCTCAGCGAAGTGGAAGAAGCGATCAACGTCATTACGCGCGAAAAGATCTCGGTAGAGGTCGAACTGGTTCCCATTGAGATCTGGAACTATTCTTCCCAGGTCAGCCTGGCGCTCCAGGGCGGCGAGAAGATGGACCTGATCCAGTCGCTGGGCGATTTCAACACCGCCGTCAGCACCGGGATGACCCTTGATATCACCGATATGCTCGACAGCCTGGCCCCCGAAAGCAAAGCCCTGGTGGGCGACGCGTGGCTGGCCGCGACCAGCCATGAAGGCCGCGTTTACGGCATCCCCACCTTCAAGCCCATTGCCCTGACCCCGATGGTCATCTACCGCAAGGACATAGCCGACGCGATCGGCCTTGATATGAGCGCGGTGAACAGCGTGGGAGACATGACTGATGTTCTGCGCAAAGTGAAGGCCGCTTACCCGGATATGACCCCGCTGGCAGCCGTCAATACCGGCAATATCGGCGTCGGCCTGACCGTCCCCAATGTCGACTACCTCACAGACAACTACTTCTCCCCCAAGGGCGTGCTGCTCAATGACGAGCTGACCGTTGTTGATTTCTACGCCTCGGAGGCGTTCGCGCAGGTGTGCGAGCTTGCCCATACCTGGTATAACGAGAACCTGGTCATGAAGGACGCGGCCACCACTGCCAGCGCGGCCTCGGAGCTGATGTCTTCGGGCAACTATTTCTGCTACATCGCCTCCTACAGCTACCCCGAAGCGGATACGGCCGCCAGCCTTGAAGCGGTGACGGGCGGCTATCCCCTGGGCGCGAAGATCATCGGATCGGCTTTTCTGGACACCTCATCTATCAACGCGCTGACCTGGATGGTCGCCTCAACTTCCAAAGTGCCCGAAGCCGCCCTCAAGTTCCTGAACCTGACCTTCACGGACAAAGACGTCGTCAACCTGATCATCTACGGCCTGGAAGGCAGGGACTATGTATGGAACGATGACGGAACCGTTCGCTACCCCGACAATCAGGACTCAACGACCGTGCCTTACACGGCACAGCTGTCCTGCGGCACACTGGGCAACTTCTTCATCATGCACCCGATGCAGGGCACCAACCCCGCCTCACTTGACTGGGAGCTTGAGCAGAACAAAAACGCGAAAACATCCGTCGCCATGGGCTTCACCTTTGACAGCAGCCCCGTCAAAGCGGAGTATACGGCAGTCACCAACGTGATCGAGCAGTATCTGCCGGGCCTGATCTGCGGAAGCGCTGACCCCAAGACGGAGATCCCCCTGTTCCTGGAAAGGCTGGCTGACGCCGGACTGGGCGAGATCATCGCGCAGAAACAGGCCCAGCTTGACGCCTGGCTGGCCGCGAAGTAACGCTGCCTGAAGTATTCCGTCTACACCCCCGGGAGAGGGGAAACCCTCTCCCGGAGCAACGTCAAGGAGCGCCTGCCGTGAAGAAGAAAAGAACGAAAAAAAGAGGAAGCACCCTGCCGCTGCTCATCATCGCGTCGCCGGGTATCGCCTATCTGTTGATTAACAGCTACCTGCCCATGTTCGGTGTTTTTCTGGCCTTTAAGGATTTCAACTATTTCAAGGGCATCTTCGGCAGCGACTGGAATGGCTTTGACAATTTCACCTTCCTGTTCAAAACGCGGGACGCCCTGATCATGACACGCAATACGATCGCGTATAACGCTGTATTTATCATACTGGGCACCGCGATGGCAGTGTTTGCCGCCATCCTGATGAGCGAGCTTGGAAAGCGTTCCCGCGTCAAGTATTTCCAATCCGCCCTGCTCCTGCCCAACCTTCTCTCATGGGTCGTTATCGGGTATATCGGCTACGCTTTTCTCAACGCGGACACGGGATTTATCAACAACACCTTATATAAAAGCATGGGCCTTCAAACAATCAGCTGGTACTCAACGCCGGGGCCGTGGCCTTTCATCCTGACCCTGGTTTATCTGTGGAAATCGCTTGGCATCAGCTCGGTCATCTATATGGCCAGCATCTCAGGCATAGACCCCGGCATATTCGAAGCCGCCCAGCTTGACGGCGCTTCCAAACTGCAGCAGATCACGCGCATCACCCTGCCGATGCTTAAGCCGACCGTCATCATCATGACGCTGATGGCCATCGGCCGTATATTTTATTCTGACTTCGGCCTGTTTTATCAGGTGCCGCAAAACTCAGGCAGGCTGTTTGAGGTGACTCAGACGATCGATACCTATGTGTACAGGGGGCTGATGGAGCGCAATGACGTGGGCATGTCAGCGGCAGCCGCGCTCTACCAGTCAGCGGTCGGGTTTATTCTCGTATTGGGCGCGAACGGCCTGGTGCGGGCATACAATCCCGAGAACGCGTTGTTTTAGGAGAACGAGATGAAAAAGACATTAAACGACAGCAGGGGCATGCGCATATTCGCTACAATTGTCCTTTTTATACTCTCCGCAACGGCGCTTCTGCCGATCCTGCTGATCGCCATCGGCTCGATCACCAACGAGAACGACCTGATCCGTTCCGGCTACAGCTATTTTCCTGCCAGGCTCAGCCTTGACTCGTACTATTATATGGTCAAGCAGAGCCAGATGATCCTGCGGGCCTACGGGGTATCGATATTTGTTGCCGTCGCCGGCACCCTGATCAGCCTGATCCTCACCACCACGCTTGCCTACCCCATGTCCAGGCGGGACTTCCGCTACAGGAACATACTGGCCTTCTTTGTCTTCTTCACCATGCTGTTCAGCGGCGGCGTTGTATCCTCCTATATCATGTGGACCAGGATATTCAGCATCAAAAACACGCTGCTGGCCCTGATCGTGCCCAACTACCTCGTCACCGCTTTCAATGTATTCCTGGTGCGCAACTACTATGTCAACAGCATCCCGGAAGCGCTGATCGAGTCAGCGCAGATAGACGGCGCGCGTGAACACACCATCTTCCTGAGGATCATGATCCCCCTGGCGGTCCCGAGCATCGCGACCATCAGCCTGTTTACCGCGATCATTTATTGGAACGACTGGATAAACGGCCTGTACTATATTTCAGACGCGAAGCTCTTCGGCATTCAGAATCTGCTGATCCGGATCATGAACAACATACAATTCTTAAAAGTAAGCACCAACGCGGCGCTCCTGGGAACTCAGAAAGTGGACCTTCCGGGATCATCGGTGCGCATGGCGATGGCCGTGATAGGCATCCTGCCTATCCTGATCATCTATCCATTCGCCCAGAAATACTTTATCAAGGGCGTTATCCTTGGCGCGGTCAAGGGCTGACGCGGAAAGGACAGAAGGATGACTGTTGGAGAAATCATAGATGCTGTCATCAAAAAGACGGGCGCGCAGAGGCTTGCGCACGACATGACCTGCGATCACTTGATGGCGGGCAGCCTTGACGCGAAGGTGACAAAAATCGTCACCACCTTCATGGCCACCGCGGATGTGATCCGCAAGGCTATAGATTTGGGAGCGGATCTGATCATCACACACGAGCCGACCTGGTTCACAGGGAAGGATGACACGCTCTGGCTTGAAGGAGACCCTGTATACCTGGCAAAGAAAAAGCTGATCGACGACAGCGGCATCGCCATATGGCGCTTTCACGACCATATGCATATGGATCACGATGACGGTATATTCAGGGGCTTTGATGAAGAAATGGGATGGTCATCCTACAGGATGGCGCCTGATCCGCAGGCTCAGGGCTTTTTCGCCGGGCGCTTTGACTGCTGTTATAAGATACCCGCCACAACCCTGGGCGGGCTGGCGGATTTTCTGAAACAAAAGTTTGAGCTGAAGGCCATCCGCGTGATCGGGGATCCCGATAGCCCTGTTGAGCGCGTGGGCGTTTTGCCGGGCGGCGGCAGCCTGGGCCTCGGGGTTGAATACATGCCCATGCAGCTGATGCGCAGACGCGATCTGGACACGCTGATCTGCGGCGACATCACCGAGTGGACGCTTCCCGCCTACGCGCGGGACGCGTATCAGCTGGGCTTTGGCAAGTCGATCATCGTTCTGGGCCATGAGCGCAGCGAAGAACCCGGCATGAAGCACCTTGGCACGTGGATGGCCCCGATAGTGGACGGCATCCCGGTCGTGTTCGTTGATTCAGGCGAACCCTTTACCATGTATTAAGATAGGGAGGTACATCGATTTGGCCATCTTATCCTGCGAGTATTTCTCAGCCGCGCGCAAAAGCGCCCAATCCTTTAACGCGATCCTGCCGATAGACGCCATGCCGGAACCGGGGAAAGCCGCCCCGAACCTCGGGAAACCGTTCAAAACCATCTACCTGCTGCACGGCTATTCCGGCAGCAGAAATGACTGGCTGCGGTATTCCGATATAGAGCTGTGGGCAAACAGGTACGGCTATGCCGTGATCATGCCCGACGGCGGCAACTCCTTCTACCTGGACAACGAGGATACTGAGGAGCGCTTCGGCGATCATATCGGCCGGGAACTGGTCACCGTGACCAGGGGGATGTTCCCTCTTTCTCACCGCCGGGAGGATACGGTGGTTGCCGGCCTGTCGATGGGCGGCTTCGGCGCGCTGCGAAACGGCCTTAAGTACTGTGAAACCTTCGGGACGATCATCGCCCTGTCTTCAGCGCTGATCACAGGCGAGGTCGCGGCCATGCAGCCGGGCACCGGGAACGCCATAGCGCCCTATGGCTACTACCGGCACACCTTCGGTGATCCAGGAAAACTGTCAGGCAGTGACAAGGATCCCAAGCATCTGGCAGAAGAATGCGTCAAGCGCGGCCTGATGCCGGACATTTTCCTCGCCTGCGGAACGGAGGATTTCCTCTACGCGCAAAACACCGATTATCACACCCACCTGCAGGCCATCGGCTATCCGCACCAGTGGCGGACGCAGGACGGCAATCATGATTTTGATTTCTGGAACAAGGCAATGCCGGCAGCGCTTGAATGGCTGGCAGACCGCACCGCTTGATGAGGAGCGCGTAATGGAACTACAGGCAAATATACTGATGACATTGAACGTACGGGTCGGGCAGCCGAGGATCGTCGGGCAAACCCCGGAGGGCAGGCTGCAGATCATCCCCATCATCGGCGGCACATTTGAGGGCCCGGCGCTGCGGGGAGAGGTTTGCCCGGGCGGCGCTGATTGGAACACCGTGTCAGGCTCTCATTGCCATGTGCTGGCCAGGTACTGGCTTCAGACCGATGACGGGGAGATCCTTTCAATCACCAATGAAGGGCGGTTCGAGGCAGGGGATGAATCCGCCGTGATCATGACAACGCCAAGCTTCCGCAGCGATAAGCAAGGCAGATACGCCTTCCTGAACACCGGCACCTATGCCGGAGAACTGCGCGGCGGTGATGCGGACAGCGTCAACATCGTGGTATGGAAGCTCAACTGATATGAAAACAACAAACAGTGAATCACGCGTCAACACACCTGATGAAGCATGGACATCCTCCGCCAGCGCCGAATCCGCGGCGCAGAGGGGCCAATGCTGCGGCGATGTCCCCATCAGCCAGGCGCACATCCGCAAGGCTGATTCTATATTCCCCCCATTGATGGAGATGCTGCGCCCGCTGCTCAGCGAAGGTTTCGCCGGCCGCGCGGTGATCGGCATCTGCGGCGGCTCGGGCTCCGGCAAATCAGGCACGGCGGCAGTGATCGCGCAGCGCCTGTTGCGCGAGGACATTGGCACCCATGTCGTATCCGGCGACAACTATCCGCACAGGATCCCCCTGTACAATGACGCGGAGCGCCTGCGTGTATTCAGGTTCGGCGGCATTCACGCCCTGATCAAGAGCAATATGTACAACGAGCAGGCAGGGCAGGTTCTCATGGATCTGCAGGCGCGGGACCAGGATTTCAGCGCGTCCGGTGAGCACCCCTGGCTTAGCCAATACATCAGCGGCGGAAAAGAAGCGCTGGCCGCCTACCTGGGCACAACCGGTGAAATAGACTTCGATGAGCTCAACGCCCTGATCGAGCGGTTCAAAAGCGGAGCGGACACGGTCCCCCTGAAGCATATGGGAAGGGATCCCGCGTCCATCTATTATGAGACACTTCCCCTTTTCGGCATCCGGGTGCTGATCATTGAGTGGACGCACGCGAACAGCCCTTATCTGCGCGGCATTGATATCCCAGTGTTCCTGATGAGCACCCCGCAGGAGACCCTGGGGCACCGCCTGGCGCGGAACCGCGACGCTGCCATCGACAGCCCATTTACCAGCCTGGTGCTGGATATAGAGCAGGGACAGCTGCTTCGGCAGCTGCCGAAAGCCAAAATCGTCATCTCTTTTGAGGGGCAGAGGGTGGACGGCGGCGGAGGTCAGGCGATTTGAACAGTTTAGCAAGCGCCGTGCCATACGGCCCGATCCTGAACCTCTACCCCGACAGCCTGGGCGGCAGCCTGTGTGACGCAGCGGATTTTCTGGAGCTGCCGGAAGCTGAGGGGGTCTTTTCATCCTTATATATCCTTCCCAGCCTATTCCATTCGGATCTGGACCGTGGCTTTTCCATCATCGATTACGGGCTCAACGAAGCCCTGGCCACCGGACAGGATCTCGCGCGCATCCGGAAAAGCGACGTAAAGCTGATTCTTGATTTTGTGATCAATCACGCCTCCGTCCAGTCCCCGCAGTTCCGGGATATCCTGGAAAAAGGGGATGATTCGGTATACCGGGATTTCTTTATTGACTGGAACAGGTTCTGGTCCGGCCGAGGTCAAATGAACCCCGAGGGATACATCACGCCTGATCCGGAAGCTATAAAAGGGATGTACTTGCGCAAGCCCGGATTGCCTGTCTTGATGGTCAGGTTCCCCGACGGCCGCTCTGTCCCTTTCTGGAATACCTTCTATCAAGAGATAATTTACCCCGCCATGGACGCGACTGCCCTGGCGGACGCGCTTCAAATACCGCTGTCTCAGGCTTCAGAGCTTGCCGGCATGATCAATCAGGCGCTGGAGCAGGGGCTGAAGCCTCATGAAATCGATCCGGAACCTTACAGGCAGTACAGGCAGCCCATCATTGATCTGCTAGAATCAAGGAGCCGGTATCTGGGGCAGATGGATCTGAATATACGTTCGCCGCTGGTCTGGGCATACTACCGGGAAACGCTGAAGACCCTGGCGGGTTACGGCGCGGCCATCGTGAGGCTGGATGCCTTCGCCTACGCGTCCAAAGAAGCCGGGGCGCGCAACTTCCTCAACGAGCCGGGCACCTGGGATCTCCTCCGTGAGATAAAATCGCTCGCTTCCCCGGATGGGCTGACGCTTTTGCCGGAAGTGCACGCGAGCTACGACGAAAAGCTCTGCGACCGATTGGCCGAGGCCGGCTGCTTATGCTACGACTTTTTTCTTCCCGGCCTGGTTCTGGACGCTTTGGAGCATGGCACAGGAGAATATCTCCTCCGCTGGGCCATGGAATTGTATAAAAAAGGGATCTGCGCCATCAATATGCTGGGCTGTCATGACGGCATCCCGCTGCTGGACCTGAAAGGGCTCCTGCCCGAGGGCAGGATCAGCTCGCTGATCGATCTGGTCGTCGCGCGGGGCGGGATGGTCAAAAACCTTCATGGCCAGAAAGAAGCCTATTATCAGGTCAATGGTACCTATTTCAGCGCGCTGGGAGAGGATGAAAACAAGCTCCTCCTCAGCCGCGCCCTGCAGCTGTTCATGCCGGGCATCCCGCAGATATGGTACCTCGACCTGTTCGCCGGCAAAAACGACCATCCCGCGGTCACCCGGCACGGTTCGTCCGGTCATAAAGAGATCAACAGGACAAACCTGAGCCGGGAAGAAGTCCTGGCCGGTTTGGGTCTGCCGGTGGCAAGAGATCAACTGAAGATGATCCGCTTCCGGGGCAGTTTCGCCGCCTTTCACCCGGACGCTGCCTTCGATGCCGATGAGCCCTCCCCGGGAACCGTCCGGTTCGTTTGGCGGTATCAGGGCTGCAGCGCGGCGCTGCAAGCTGACTTGAAGACAGGCTCATTCACAATGACCGGCAGCGGCGCTTCCGGGGATATTGTCTTCGCCTATTCCCGATCCTCTTCCTGAACAGGGATCTGCGCCGCCCGTCACCCCGATCCCTAGATAATATATTCACGGATTTTCCCCTCATATATGAATCTATATTCATATTATTCACCCGGACGCGCGGCGGAGGCCATATTCTCCACTGCGCGTCTTTGCATATTATACGCCAATCATGATTTTCCTTGCTTTATAAGAATTTTTCAAACTACTTTAAAAATTCTCTCTCCAGTCTTCCAAATTCCATGATGTATAAAATTATTCCCGATATGTCCATTTTTTAGATGGGCTATCTGGTGTATATTGCAACTACAACATGAATCACCTTCCATATTTGAGGCGGGCGGATCGGGTGCCTGCCGTGGGAGGTTGTGGGAGGGATATCCATGCAAAAGGTTTACATCGTTTCCGCCCGGCGCACGGCCATCGGCGCTTTTCTGGGCAGCCTGTCAGAGGTGAACCCGGCCGATATGGGCGCCGAGGTCGTCAAGGCTGTGCTCAAGGACGCAAAGGTCGCGCCCGAGCAGGTGGATGAGCTGATCTGCGGCAACATACTGTCCGCGGGCCTGGGCCAGGGCATCGGCCGCCAGGTGGCCGTTAAAGCCGGCATCCCGGTGGAAGTGCCCGCCTACGCCGTCAACATGCTGTGCGGCTCCGGCATGAAGGCCGTAATCAACGGCATGTCAAGCATTCTGGCCGGCGAAGCCGATATCATCGTCGCCGGCGGGGTGGAGAGCATGTCCCGCGCCCCTTACCTGATCCCCCGCGAAACCCGCAAGGGCATCAAGATGGGCAGCTTTCAGGTGGAGGACCATATGCTCAAGGACGCGCTGACTGATGCCTTCGAGGGCATCCACATGGGCATGACGGCGGAAAACATCGCCGCCAAGCACGCGATCGAGCGCGCCAGGCAAGACAACTTTGCCTACGCTTCACAGCAAAAGGCCATCGCCTCTGTAGACGCGGGCCACTTTGATGAAGAGATCGTGGCCCTGACCGTCAAAAACGGCCGGGAAGAGGCTGTATTCAGCCGCGACGAATACCCCAACCGCAAGACAGACGAGGAAAAGCTGGCCAAACTGCGTGCCGCCTTCAGGAAGGATGGTTCCGTCACCGCTGGCAGCGCCTCAGGCATCAACGACGGCGCGAGCTTTGTGCTGCTGGCCAGTGAAAAAGCGGTTAAGGAGCATGGACTTACCCCCATGGCCGAGCTGCTTTCGACCGGCCAAGCCGGCGTTGATCCCAGCGTGATGGGCCTGGGCCCTGTGCCCGCCATCCGCAAGGCCCTCAAAAAGGCCGGCATGAAGCTGTCGGACATGGAACTCATCGAGCTCAATGAAGCTTTCGCGGCCCAGTCTCTGGGTGTGCTGCGCGAGCTGAGCGAGGAGCACGGCATGAGCGAGGAAGAGATCGCCCTGCGCACCAACCTCTTCGGCGGCGCGATCGCCCTGGGCCACCCCGTCGGGGCCTCCGGTAACCGCATCATCGTCACCCTGGTGCATGGCCTCAAGCGCACGGGCAAAAAGGTCGGCCTGGCCTCCCTGTGCATCGGCGGGGGCATGGGCACCGCTGTGATCGTCAAAACGCTGTAAAGAGCAGATCAGATAGAAAGAAGGATTATTTTATGAGACTCGAAGGAAAAGTTGCCATCGTTACCGGCGCCGCCAAGGGCCTGGGCGGCGAAATGGCCCAGCTGTTTGCCAAAGAAGGCGCCAAAGTGATCGCGGCCGATATGTCCCCCCTGAGCTACGAAGCCGAGGGCGTTGAATACTATCCCCTGAACGTGACCGATTCCGCCGCCTGCGAAGCGCTGTTCAACCATGCCAGGGAGACCTATGGCCGCATCGACATCCTGGTCAACAACGCCGGCATCACCAAGGACGCGCTCACCCGCAAGATGACCGAAGAGCAGTGGGACGTGGTGCTTGATGTCAACCTCAAGGGCGTGTTCAACCTCACCCGCCACGTCGGCCCCTACATGCAGGCGCAGGGTTCGGGCAGCGTCATCAACATCTCCAGCGTCGTCGGCGTCTTCGGCAACATCGGCCAGGCCAACTACGCCGCCACCAAGGCGGGCCTGATCGGCCTGACCAAGACCTGGGCGAAGGAGTTCTCCATGAAGGGCGGCAATGTGCGCGTCAACGCCATCGCCCCCGGCTATACCATGACCGATATTTTAAAGACCGTACCGCAGGAAATGCTGGACAAGTTTGCCGCGATGACCATGCTGGGCCGCCTGGGCCAGCCCCACGAGATCGCCAGCGCCGCTTTGTTCCTCGCTTCCGACGAATCGGGTTACATCACAGGCCAGGTCCTGCAGGTGGACGGAGGCATGCGCCTGTAACCCCCAAGGCCCGTCAGCGCTTTGCTTTGACGGGCCTTGAGCCCTCCGCCCCCGACGACGAATTATCAAGGAGCATTCAATCAACATGAGAGCGATCAACGTAGGCATTGTCGGCACAGGCATCTACCTTCCCAAAAACCTGATGACAGCGGCGGAAATCTCTCAGGAAACCCGCGGCGTCTGGTCCGAGGAGGCGGTGCGCAATAAACTGGGCATTAATCAAAAATATATCCCCGCGGACGGCTTGAATGACGGCACGCAGGAAATGGGTGCGATGGCCGCGCTCGACTGCCTGAAAAATACGGGCACCGACCCAAAGGAGATCGACGTGATCCTGAGTATCGGCGAGGAGTGGAAAGAGTATCCCCTCACCACCTCCGCCCTCTACATCCAGGACCGCATCGGGGCCGTGAACGCCTGGGGCATCGACGTGCAAAACCGCTGCTGCACCTGCGTCTCCGCGATGAAGATCGCCAGGGATATGCTCCTGGCGGATGACGATATCAACACCATCCTGATCGCCGGCGGTTACCGCAACGGCGACTTTGTGGACTACACCGACCGCAACATGTCCATGATGTACAACCTGTCCGCCGGCGGCGGCGCGATCCTGCTCAAAAAGAATTACAACCGCAATCTGCTGCTGGGCAGCCACATCATGTCAGACGGCTCCCTGGCCCGCACCGCGGGCGTGGAGATCGGCGGCACGGCCAAGCCCATCACGCCTTTCAATATGGATGAAGCCACGCGTTCCCTGCGCCTGTTTGAGCCGGAGAAGATGAAGAACCGCCTCAACGAAGTATCCTCGGGCAACTGGATCAACTGTATCGAACAGTCGCTTAAGAAGAGCGGCATGACGGTGAAGGATCTGGGCTACCTGGCGATTCTCCACATCAAGCGCTCGGCGCACCTGGGAATGCTCTCCGATCTGGGCCTGCGTGAAGACCAGTCGATCTATCTGGAAGACTACGGCCACATCGGCCAGATCGACCAGATCCTCTCCCTGCACCTGGCGCTTGGGGAGGGCAAGGTGAAGGACGGTACCGTCGTGTGCATGCTGGCCGCCGGCATCGGCTATGTCTGGGCAGCCAACATCATCAAGTGGGGTCCCGCCCTATGATTTCAATGCAAGATATCCTGCAGACGATCGTCAACAGTCTGCCGACGATCGGGCGCTATGCCCTGGTCACCATCGGCATCGTGCTGATCTTCCGCACCACGGCGACCACTAACTTTGCCCAGGGGCTGATCGCCACCTTCGGCACCTTCGTGGTCACCTGGGCTTCGCTCACCTATACCGCCCTGCCGCTGTGGCTCTGCCTGCTGCTGGGCATGGCCGCCGCCTTCGCGCTGGGCATGTTTGTGGACGTCGCGCTCATCCGCCGCGCCCGCCGCATCACCCCTTCGGGCAAGCAGATGATCACCATGGGCGTGATGATGATCCTGGTCAACGTCACCCCCGTCCTCTTCCGCGATATCACGCTGTGGACGCGCCCGGGCAAGAGCTTCAGCACGGCCATCATCACTTTTCAGCTGTTTGGCTGCACGCTCAACATCACCGAGATGGGCCTGCTGGCTTTTGTGCTGGCCGCCATCGTGCTCTCCCTGGTTTTCGCGGCGCTCAAGTTTACCAAGTGGGGCCTGGGCGTGCGCGCCACCGCCGCCAATGAGAGCGTGGCGCAGATGCTGGGCGTGAACACGCGCGTGATCACGGCCTTCTCCTGGGCGCTGGCGGGCGCGCTGGCCTCGCTGGGCGGTTTCTTTACCGGAGCCGGCACGGCCCTCAACGTGACACTGATGGGCAACGCCCAGATCTACGGCTTCCTGGCCTGCGTACTGGGCGGCTTCGGCAGCTTCCCGGCCCCCATCCTGGGCGCCGTGATCATCCCGCTGATCTATAACTTCGCGGGCAACCCGGCCATCATGGGCCCCAACGCCGGCATGTGGCAGAACCTGATCACCTTCGTGATCGTGCTGCTGCTGATCCTGATCTTCCCCAACGGCATCCTTGGCAAGAAGTACATCAAGAAGGTATAAGATGCAAAACCGATATGAACTCAAATCAACGGGCGGTCTGCAAAAGGCGCTGAAGCACCCCTTCTCGGGCTTCATCCTCATCGGCGTGCTGCTGGTCGCCCTTCAGGTGATCTCGCTGGCGACGGGCGGAGCCTGGCCCAAATCCTCGATGCTCAACGGCTTTGCCTCGGTGATGATCTATGCCATCGTGGGCTACGGCTTTACCTACCTGCTGGGCTACGCCGGCCTTGCCAGCCTGGGCACGGCCGGTTTCGTGGGCCTGGGTGCCTACATGACAGCCTACGCCCTGCGCAACCTGCCCGGCATCCCCTACTTCGCGGTGATGCTGGCGGCGCTCCTCGTTTCTCTTGCCCTGGGCGCCGTCGTCGGCTTCATCAGCCTGCGCATCGAGGGCATCTTTCTGGCGATCGTCACGCTGGGCCTCAGTGAGGTATTCTACCAGCTGTTTAACAACTGGCTGGACTTTACCAACGGCCCCAACGGCGCGTCGATCTCCAAGTTCCCGATCTTCCAGACATTCTTTGATATGTCCAGGAAGGACGCGCAAAGCGCGTTTTACATCTTCCTGGTGCTGATCACCGTGGGCCTGATGATGCTGACCTATAACCTGGGCCGCTCAAGCACGGGCCGGGCGATGCTGGCGATGAAAAACTCTTCTTCCGCGGCGCAGGCCATGGGCATCAGCCTCTTAAAGTACAGGCTGCTGGCCTTCCTGCTGTCCACCGCCTACGCGGGCCTGGGCGGCGTGCTGTTCATGAGCTACCTGAAGTTCTCCGCCCCCCAGAACTACACGATCATGTTCTCGCTCAATATCCTGGCGGCGGTGCTGATCGGCGGCTCGCGCAACTTGGTCGGCACCTTCCTGGGCAGCTTCATCGTGTTCGGCATCACCCCCATCTTTTTGCAGGACATCACTTTCTTCCGCGAGAACCCCTGGGTCATCAACGTGACCATCGGTGTGATCATCATCGCGGTGGTGATGTTCTACCCCGGCGGGCTGGTGCAGCTGACGGGCAATATCAAGAGCTTCTTTAAAACAAGGATTGCTGACAGGCGGATATATACATATGGCGAAGAAGACTGATCCCCGGTATTTCAACGACCCCAAGGGCGCGGCGCTGCGACGGAGGCTGTTTCGAAAGATCGAACAGCTGGAAAGCGGCATCCGCTTTGAGCGCGATCTGATCGATCTGCGGGAGAAACAGCTGGATGAAAAGCGGCAGCGAAAGACCGCCAGGCTTGACCTGCGGCTGAAAAAGCCCCTCTATCAGGAGGAGCTGGCGCTGTGCGAGGCTTCAGCCGCGGCGCAAGAGCTGCTGCGGGAGCGCCTGCCCGGGATCACGGAAAAGCACCGCCTGGCCTACAGGAAGCTGCGGCAGGATCTGCGCAGGAAAGAAGGGCTGGTCGATGACAAGGGCCGCCTGAAGCAGGGCGCGAAGGCGCTCTCACAGGCCTCTTCTAAAAAGCTGGATGAGCTTCTCGCCGCGCAAAAAAAAGAGAAGGAAGCCCTGTCCGGAAAACTTCTTGAGCAAGCCCGCAAAAGCCGCCTGAAGCCGGAGGAACTGAAGAAACGCAGGGCTGTGTACGAAAAAGCCATGCAGGAGAAGGAGCACCAGGTCAAGGCGCTGGATGAAGCCCTCCGCGCAGGGAATGACGCGGCCATGAAGGCCTTCAAAGCCAGGCAGAACCGCCTGATAGAATCCCACAGGGAAAAGCTGAAATCCCTTCAGACAAGCCTGCTGCAAAGCGAGCAGAGCGCGGAGCACCACCTCCCCGAGGATGTCTGCCTGAGGCTTGACAATCTCTCCATGGTGTTCGGCGGCCTGCGGGCCGTGGACAGCCTGAGCTTCGACGTCAAAAAGGGAGAGATCTTCGGCCTCATCGGCCCCAACGGCGCCGGCAAGACAACAGTGTTCAACTGCATCACGCAGTTTTACAAGCCGACTGAGGGCAATATCCTGTACCGCACGGGCGAAGGCAACGTGCTGAGGCTCAACAACTATGTGGTGCATGACATCATCACCAAGGGCATTGTGCGCACCTTCCAGAACGTGGAAGTCATCGGCGAACTGACGATTATGGAAAACCTCCTGATCGCCGCGCACAGGCAGTACCGCTCGGGCCTCTTTTCCCAGATGTTCAACCTCTCCAAGGTGAGGCGCGAGGAGCAGGTGCTGCGCGAGCGGGCGATGAAAGTGCTTGACTACTGCGGCCTGACCCAAATCAAGGATCTGCCGCCGGTTGGCCAGCCCTACGGCATCCTCAAGCGCATTGAGCTGGCGCGCACCCTGATGGCGGGCGCCAACCTGATCATCCTGGATGAGCCGGCCGCCGGCCTCAACGACCAGGAGACCGTGGAACTGACAGGCATGATCCGCCGCATCCAGAAGGATTTCAAGGTCACCATTTTCTTAGTCGAGCATAACATGGGCCTGGTGATGGATCTGTGCGATCATATCTGCGCCATCTCCTTTGGCAAAAAGCTGGCCTATGGCACGCCGCAGGAGATACAGAATAATCCCGTCGTGCAGGAAGCCTATCTGGGCACCGCCGACGCGCATGAAGTCAAGGAAGCAATTGTTGGGGAGGTGGAATGATGCCCGCCATGCTTGACATCAAAAACCTGTCGGTCAGCTACGGCGCGATCGAGGCGCTGCGTGATGTGAACCTGTCCCTGGACAAGGGCAGCATTGTCGCCATCCTAGGCGCCAACGGCGCGGGGAAATCCACCCTGCTCAAGACCATCTCCGGCCTGGTGAAGCCCAAATCCGGCTCCATCACCCTGGCGGGAGAAAAAAACCTGGTGGGCCTGTATCCCTATAAGATCGCAGAATTGGGCGTGATCCAGTCCCCCGAAGGCCGCATGATCCTGCAGGGCCTGACGGTGGAAGAAAACCTGCTGGTCGGCTCCTACGGCCTCAAGGGCAAGAACGGGAAGACCAAGCGGGCGCTGATCCAGGAAAACTTCGGGGAGGTCTACCGCCTCTTCCCGATCCTCAAGGACCGCCGAAGCCAGCAGGCCAACACCCTGTCGGGCGGCGAGCAGCAGATGCTGGCGATCGGCCGCGCCCTGATGGCAAGCCCCGAGGTGCTGCTGCTGGACGAACCCTCCCTGGGCCTCGCCCCCCTGATCATCCGGGACATCTTTGACATCATCGACCGCCTGCGCCACGCGGGCAACACCATCCTGATCGTGGAGCAGAACGCCTTCCAGACCTTAAAGATCGCCGACTACGCCTATGTCCTGGAGCTTGGCCGCGTGTCCATGCAGGGCAAGGCCTCGGAACTGATCCACAACGACGCCCTGGTCGAGGCCTACCTCGGCGGGCAAAGGGCGTAAAATGACTCTGTATTGAGCGCGTGCGTCAGCGCGTGTTTAATAAATATTATGAGGTAAAACCTCAAGGAGAGACACCATGAAAAAAATCCTGTCTATGGCTCTCGTCCTCGCGATGCTCCTGTCCCTGGCCGCTTTCAGCGCCATGGCAGAGACCGGCGTGGACACCAATGCCCGTGAAGAAAACGGCGTCAAGTTCAAGGGAACCGTGAAGATCGGCTCCGTCATGTGCGAAACAGGCGCTGTCGCCAGCGTCGGCGTCCCCTACAGCCAGTTCTACAAGCTGTATGTGAAGTATGTCAACGAAGTGCTGGGCGGCGTAGCCAAGGGCGCAGACGGCGTCGGCTACTACCTGGACCACACCTCCTATGATGACGGCACTGACGGCGCTCAGGGTCTCATCTACATGCAGAAGCTCGTGGAAGACGATCAGGTCTTCTCCTTGGTCGGCAACCTGGGCACCTGGAACATCGCTTCCTCCCAGGAATACATCGTCGAAGAAGGCATCCCCTCCGTCTACTGGGGTACCGGTTCCGCCCTGCAGTACTACCTCCCCGCTGAGGGCAACCAGCGCTTCACCTTCCCGGTACAGCCCATCTACATCACCGAAGGCCGCATCATGCTGATGCGCGCCGTGAACATGGCCTCCATCGAAGGCTCGGGCGTGAGCGAAGTGAAGAAGGTCGGCCTGATCTTCTCGGCCGACGATTCCGGCACCCAGATCGAATCCGGCGTCAAGCTGCAGTATGACCTGATCCCCGAAGCCAACCGCCCCGAAGTGGTCTATGTCAAGGTCAACACCCAGGTCGCCGACGAAATGACCGCTCAGGTCGCCCAGCTGGAAGGCTGCGATGTCGTCATCATCGGCGGCCTGCAGGCCTACTTCAACCCCATCTATACCGCCATGCAGTCAAACCCCGCCACCCGCGGCGTGCCCACCATCGTGTCCTACGTGAACGTTGCCCCCAGCAACATCCCCGCTGATGTCGCTAACCAGGCAGACACCGGCGACATCTACGGCGGCGCCTGGGTCGTCATCGACTCCGCTGCCCAGACCGACCGCCAGAAGGCCGACCTCGCCGAGTTCGTCAACGTCCTCAACTGGGGCCTTGAGAAGGGCTACATCACCCAGGAAGACTACAACGCTTACAGCGTGTCCGCCTATTCCATGTCCTCCTACATCGCCGTGCGCGTGTTCATGGCCGGCATGGAGCGCCTGGCTGACAAGGAAATCACCCGTGACGCTTTCCTGGAAGCCATGGAATCCGCCCGTATCGATGTCCCGATCTCCGGCGGCGTTGATTACTCAAACGGCCAGCGCATCGGCCTGGACGGCATGGCCTTCGCCAAGTACGTCAAGAACTACACCGACGCCACCAAGGCCTTCGTAACCGTCGACGGCATGAAGTCCATCGGCGAGCTGCTGGGAGAATAATCCTACTCCGCGGCAGCCCGGGGAGGAAGCCCGCGGGCTTCCTCCCCCTTTGAATAAAATGGCCGATCCTTAACCTGAGCGCGCGGGGGATGGTACAATCGGGGCGCGTTCATGTCAGGGATCAGTACAGCGCCATACACGCTTGAAAGAGAGGATATAAGACCATGACAGATTACAGAAGCAAACTCATTACAGCCCGGCAGGCTGTGGACATGGTGCAGTCAAACGACTACATCGTCACGGGCCTGGGGCCTTCCTTCGCGGACAGCTTTTTCAGCCAGCTGCACACCGCGGCGGACCGCCTGCGGGATGTGACCATTTCCACCTGCCTGCCGATGCGGGATCACCCCTGCTTCTCAGACCCCGCCTACGTCAAGAGCTTCCTGCATGATGCCTGGTTTTATTCCCCGCCCACGCGCAAGGTTCACAAATTCGGCGCTTCCAGCTTTGTGCCCAACAACCTGCACTTTGCCGGCACCAAGCGCCTGTACCACAAAAAGCCCCGCTTCTATGTCGGCGTCGCTGCTATGCCGGACAAGCACGGCAACATCTCGCTCTCCTGCTCCAACACCTATGAGATGCAGATGATCGAAGCGGCGGATATCGTGATCCTGGAGATCAACCCCAACTATCCCCGCACCTTCGGCGACCATATCCTGCGGGTGGATGAGGTGGATTACTTCATCGAGTCAACGATCGACATCCCCTGCCTGCCCGATGTGCCTTCCTCCGAGAAAGACAAGGTCATCGGCAGCCTGGTCGCCCCTTACATCAACGATGGCGACTGCATCCAGCTGGGCATCGGCGGCATGCCCAACGCCATCGCGGATGCCTTGATCGATAAGAAGGATCTGGGCATCCATACGGAGATGCTGACCACCAACATGATGAAGCTGTTCAAGGCCGGCGTGATCACCGGCCGCAAAAAGCAGACGCACAAAGGCAAGATGGTCTGCACCTTTATCATGGGCTCCAGGGAACTATATGAGTTCGCGGACGACAATCCCTCGGTTGAAGTGCTGGCGGGCAGCTATACCAATGACCCCTATGTTATCGCGCAAAACGACAACATGGTGTCGATCAACTCCACCATCGAGGTGGATCTGACCGGCCAGTGCGCCAGCGAGTCCATCGGCTCCACGCAGTTTTCAGGCACCGGCGGCCAGGCGGATACCGCCATCGGCGCGCAGAACTCCAAGGGCGGCCGCAGCTTCATCTGCCTGTACTCCACCGCCATGGTCACCAATAAGGAAACCGGCGAAAAGGAGGAGATCTCCAAGATCGTGCCGCAGCTGAAGCCCGGCGCGGCCGTCTCCCTCAGCCGCAACGATGTGGACTATGTGGTCACCGAATACGGCGTCGTCAACCTGCGCGGCACCAACATCCGGGAGCGCGTGGAGCTTTTGATCAGCATCGCCCACCCCAGGTTCCGCGATGAGCTGAGGCGCCAGGCCCGCGAGCTTGGTCTGGTATTCGACAGATGAGTGATTTTGTATTTCAGGGGAAAAAGGTGCATTACCGCCTGGTTGGCGAGGGCAGGCCGCTGTTGATGCTCAACGGCATCATGATGTCCACAAAGAGCTGGGCCCCTTTTGAAGCGGCGCTGACGCGCGGCGGCAACCGGCTCATTTTGGTGGATCTGCTGGATCAGGGCGAGTCGGACGCCATGGATGAGCCGTTCTCCCTGCGGCTGCAGGCCGATATGCTCGACGCGCTGCTGGATCGGCTGGAGATCCCCTCCGTGGCGGTCTTCGGCACCAGCTATGGCGGCGAGGTGGCGCTGAACCTGGCGGTGCGCCACCCGGAGCGCGTCAGCAGGATGGTGCTGGCCAATACCGTCGCCCGTACCAACGCCTGGCTCAAGGAGATTGGCGAGGCCTGGATCCTGGCCGCGGGTTCCCCTGAAGCCTACTACAATACCACCATCCCCGTCATCTACAGCCCGGATTTCTACGACCGCAGGTCCCTGTGGATGAAAAAGCGCAAGGATCTCCTGACCTCCACCGCCTTTGCCAACGCCGGCTTTTTAGCCCGCATGGAACGTCTGACCCGCTCGGCCGAAAGCCACGACGTACGCGACGGCCTGGGCTTCATCAACTGCCCGGTGCTGCTCATTTCCTCCGATCAGGATCACATCACCCCGCCGGAGGAGCAGCTTTACCTGCGCGACCATATCCCCGGGGCTGAGCTGGTGCTGCTGCCAAAGACCGGCCACGCCTCCTTCTATGAGCGGCCCGACCTGTTCATCAGCATCGTCTCGGGCTTCATCAACCATACCGAGCCAATCGCGCTGCCCTGACTGACATGACGCAGGTTTGACGTCAGGCGGCTTTTAGGCTATCATCTGTTTCTTGGAACAGCAACATGTAAAAAAGGAAGATGGCATATGACGACAGGCCCCAAGACCGCCCGCGGGCTGACGACCATGAACCGCATCATCAAGGCCGCCGAGACGGAGTTTGGCCGCAAGGGCTACTATAACACCGGCATCAACGACATTGCCACCAGGGCCAAGGTCGCTTCCGGCACGATCTACCTGTATTTTGACGACAAATATTCCTTGTACGTCCATTTGCTCACCCAATACGGCCACCGCATCCGCAAGGAGATCGCCAAGAGCACCGAAAAGTGCGCCAACCGCCATGAACTGGAGCGCGAGGGCCTGCTTGCCTTCCTGCGCCTGGTGAAAAAGCGTCCCCACATGTACAACATCATCTGGGAGTCGCTCTATATCGACCCCAAGCTGTTCGCCGAATATTATGAGACCTTTGCCTCGCGCTATAAACATCAGCTGGATATGGCGCAGGGTGAGGTCACGCAGATGGATACCACCGTCATGGCCTACTGCCTGATGGGCATATCCAACTTCCTGGGCCTGAAATATGTGTTCTTTGATAAGGACGCGGATCTCGAATATGTGGTGGATGAGGCCCTGAAATTCCTGAGCCTGGGCGCCTTGAACGGGCATCTGCCTCCGCGTCCCGCCCAAGCGAAGAAGGAAGACACTGAATCAGAATAATGAAATACAGGCATACATAAAAACGGAGGAGCAAAGCGCTCTTCCGTTTTTATGTATGCCTGTAAAGATCCCGAGAAAACCGCGTGTATACTGAAATAAAGCGAGATGCATCCAAAGAAGTATAGTTGACCCGTCAAACCAGCCCGGCATTCCCGGCTTTACATGCAAAAAGTTTTTAAACTGTACTTTTAAAACTCTCAAAAATCTGATAGTTTTTAAAGCGCGAACGTATTTTGCGGGTTATCTCATGGGATAGTCAGCCGTTGTTCTTGCCCCGCACGCGCTTTTTGATCACGTCAAAGGATTTTTCGCTGATATCATGCTCGATTTTGCAGGCGTCATCGGCCGCCGTTTCGCTGTCCACACCCAGGCTCACCAGAAACTCGGTCAAAATATTATGGCGCTCGAAAATTTTCTCGGCGATGAGGGCCCCCGAGGGTGTCAGCAGCAGGTGGCCCTGATCATCTACCGATACATAGCCCGCGTCGCGCAAAATGCCGATCGCGCGGCTGACGCTGGGCTTGGAAAAGTTCATATACTTGGCGACATCGATGGAATGAACCGGCTTTCCCTTCTGGGATAAAACCAGGATCGTTTCCAGATACATCTCCCCGGATTCATGCAAATTCATGTCTTCACCTCATTCCCTGTTAGTTGTACGTAACTTTTTTACAGCATATCATAAATGGGTAAAAAGTCCAAGTTTTCAGGTCCTGTGATTAGCCGAAATAATTGTGGGTAAGCCCGAAAATTCTATTGACATTCGGGCTTGCATCCTTCAATATACCACTTGTTAGCAAACGCTAACAATTGTTAGAGAAATCTAACCCGTATGTTCCAAACAGCATGCCATTTCTTGACGGAAGGGGGATTTCCATGACACCGCTGACCCTCGCGGCCCCGGGTGAAAGCCATATCATCAAAAAGGTGGGCGGCCTGCCGGATGACAAGAAGCATCTGGAAAGCCTGGGCTTCGCTCCCGGCGTCACGGTCATCGTGATCAGCGCGCTGGGCGGCAATGTCATCGTCAGTTTGGACGAGTCTCGCGTCGCCATCAGCCGCGAAATGGCCCAAAAGATCATGGTATAACGGCATCAGCCGCAATCGAGGAGGAAAAGGGATGAAAACGCTGCGCGATGCCGTGATCGGCGAGACGGTTAAAGTGGTCAAGCTCCTGGGGGAAGGCCCCGTCAGGCGCCGCATCATGGACATGGGGATCACCAAAGGCGGTGATGTGCGCCTGGTGCGCGTCGCCCCCCTGGGCGACCCCATCGAGGTGAGGGTTCGCGGGTATGAACTGAGCCTGCGCAAAGAAGACGCCGGGCTGATCGAAGTGGAATAAGACCTGTACACAAGGAAGGAAAAAGGTTCATGGATCTGAGAATTGCCCTTGCGGGAAACCCCAACAGCGGGAAGACCACCCTGTTCAACGCCCTCACCGGCTCCAACCAGTTTGTTGGCAACTGGCCGGGCGTAACGGTCGAGAAAAAGGAAGGGAAGCTGAAGAAAATGCCCGGTGTCACCATCACCGACCTGCCGGGCATCTACTCCCTGTCCCCCTACACGCTGGAAGAAGTGGTGGCCAGAAACTACCTGGTGGTCGAGCGGCCGGATGCCATCCTCAACATTGTGGACGGCACCAACCTGGAGCGCAATCTCTACCTCACCACCCAGCTGACCGAGCTGGGCATCCCCGTGGTGGTCGCCATCAACATGATGGACGCGGTGTCAAAGGCCGGCGACCAGATCAATACAGCGGAGCTCAGCCGGGCGCTTGGCTGCCCGGTGGTGGAGATCTCCGCCCTCAAGCTAAGCGGCATCATGGAGGCCGCGCAGATAGCCGTGAACGCGGCCTCCAACGGCAGGACCGTGCCGCAGCACAGCTTTTCAGGCAGCGTGGAGCACGCGCTGGCCCATATCGAGGAAGCCGCCGTGCATGATATGCCCCCCGAGCAGCAGCGCTGGTACGCGATCAAGATCTTTGAGCGCGACGAGAAGGTGCTGGGCGCGCTGAACCTGCCCAAAGAAAAGCTTGAGCACATCGAGAGCGACATCAGAGAAGTTGAAAAGGAAATGGACGATGACGCGGAAAGCATCATCACCAACGAGCGCTACATCTACATCGCCTCCATGCTAAAGGGCGTATACAAAAAACACTCCGCGGGCAGGCTGACAACCTCCGATAAGATCGACCGCGTGGTCACCAACCGTTTCCTGGCGCTGCCCATTTTCGCGCTGGCCATGTTTCTGGTCTACTATATTTCCATCACCACCGTAGGCGCCTGGGCGACTGATTGGGCCAACGACGGTGTCTTCGGCGACGGCTGGCATATCACGGGCGCAGCGGAGTTCGAGGCGGCCGAGGAAGCATACGCCATCCCCGCCGCGCGCATCGCGGCCTTTGAAGCGGCAGCTGAAGAAGTGGGCATTGATCCAGGGGACGAGGCCGCTGCCGCCTCCCTCACCGCCGAAGCGTTGATCTATGACGATGAAGGAAACGTGGCGCAAGTGATCCCCACCGCTTACCCGGACTACGCGGCAGCCAAAGCGATGGAAGAGCCTGATCCCGCGAACTTCGGCACCTGGGTGCCCGGCATCCCGGTGCTGGTTGACAGCGCGCTGTCAGGCGCAAATGTCGCCCCCTGGCTGCATGGCCTGATCCTTGACGGCATCATTGCCGGCGTCGGCGCTGTGCTGGGCTTTGTGCCCCAGATGCTGGTGCTCTTCCTGCTGCTGGCCTTTCTGGAAGCCTGCGGCTACATGGCCCGCATCGCCTTTATCATGGACCGCGTCTTTCGCCGCTTCGGCCTGTCGGGCAAGAGCTTTATCCCTATGCTGATCGGCACCGGCTGCAGCGTGCCCGGCATCATGGCCTCGCGCACCATCGAAAACGAGAGCGACCGCCGCATGACCATCATCACCACCAGCTTCATGCCCTGCGGCGCCAAGCTGCCCATCATTGCCCTGATAGCAGGCGCGATGTTTGGCAACGCCGGCTGGGTGGCCGCCAGCGCCTACTTTATGGGCATCGGGGCCATCGTCTTCAGCGGCATCATCTTAAAAAAGACAAAGATCTTCATGGGCGATCCCGCCCCCTTCGTGATGGAATTGCCCGCCTACCACCTGCCCACCCTGAAAAACCTCCTGCGCTCCATGTGGGAGCGCGGCTGGAGCTTCATCAAGAAGGCCGGCACCGTCATCCTCCTGTCCACCATCTTCATCTGGTTTGCCTCAGGCTTCGGCTGGGATGAGGGCCGCTTCGGCATGGTGGCGATGGACAAGAGCATCCTGGCCCGGGTCGGCGGCGCCGTCGCCTTCCTCTTCGCGCCTCTGGGCTGGGGCACCTGGCAGGGCGCCGTAGCTACCGTGACCGGCCTTGTCGCCAAGGAAAACGTGGTGGGCACCTTCGGCATACTTTTCGGCGGCTTTGAGGAGGTGGCCGAGAACGGCTGGCAGGTATGGCAGAACATGCGCGCCGCCTTCACGCCCATGGCCGCCTATTCATTCCTGATGTTCAACCTCCTGTGCGCTCCCTGCTTCTCAGCCGTCGGCGCCATCAGGCGCGAAATGAACAGCCTGTGGTGGACCAGCTTCGCCGTCCTGTACCAGACCGTTCTGGCCTATGCCGTTTCCCTGGTCTTTTACCAGCTGGGCATGCTATTTCTGGGCACACCCAGCCCGATCGGCGCCGCCGCCGCCCTGGTCCTGCTTTTCGCGATGATTTACATGATTCTTCGCCGCGCCGACGATAAGGATCCGCGGGCGAAGGCCGCCGCAGACCTGGTCTAAGACAAAGGAGACCCTTATGATAGCTTGGGTTGCAGATAACATCGCCAATATCCTGATCACCGGCGCCCTGATAGCCATTGTCGCCGCCATTGTGATCAACATGGTCAAAAACAAAAAGAAGGGCATCTCCTGCAGCGGATGCAGCGGATGTTCCTCCGCCTCTTCCTGCCACAGCCCCGAAAACAGACAGGGCATATAAGAAAATTAGTCTGAAAAGCACCCCGGCTGAGCGCTCAGCCGGGGTGCTTTCATGTATAACCTTATGCCTGCTCGAAATAATACCGCAGCCTGTATACCCGCCGCTCCCCGGGCTGCAAGGCTTCAAAGCCCGTTGTTTCAGGGGGCAGGGGCAGGTTAGGCGCGTCCACCATCCAGCTCTGGGGCTCGGGGCAGACAAAGTTCTGCCGGCCGTCCCCGTTCCAGAGCATCACGAAGCGGAATCGCTCGTCCCGCTCGCAAACCAGCGTTCCTCCGGGCCCTTGTAGGCTGATGGGGCCGGGATGGCATTCCAGCAGGCAGGAGACGGCCTGTCCCTCCGTCACCAGGCTGCCTTCACGCAGCGCCCTGAGCAGGGGAGAATCATCAAGGCTTTCCCCGGTCGGTATGATCGTATCCGGGTCGTACAGCCACTGCGTCTTCACGGGGATGCGCAGCCTGTAATCCCCGGCGCTCTCCCCCTGTATCAGGGGGACATTCCACACGGCGTGAAAGCCGATGCCCAGGGGCATGTCCCTTCGGCTGTTGTTTTCTACAAAAAACGTCTGCGAAAGCCCGCCCGCGTCCAGCATAAAGGAACGCTTCATGCTGAAGGCGTGCGGAAAGCCCAGGTAGGGGTTTTCCTCATTCGCTTGGTAGACAAAATCAGCCCCGCCCAGCCATTCAAAGGGCGTGCTGCTTAAAAAGCCATGGATATGGTGGTGCCTGGCCGGCTCGTTGATGGGGAAACGGTATTCGGTGCCGTTAAAGGCATAGCTTCCGTCCCTGATCCGGTTGGGCGGAAACAGCAGCGGCAGCCCGTATACATTGGGGTTCGCGCGCAGAGCCCCCTGATCCGGCGGCGTGCGCAGCAGCTCCGCCCCTGAAGGGAGGTGCCTGAGCGACACGCAGTTGGCCCCCCAGCCCGGCAGGATCATTGCCTCATAGCCGCCGCCCGACAGCAGCACGGCCGCTTCACCCTGCCAATGGGTGAATCTTGTGATCATCATCAAAAGCCCCGCTCGCCGGCAGCGCTCTGCGGCCGGTGCATCCTGCCGGTCGCTACGCGCGACTGTTCCAGGTAGGGCTTGACCTCGTTGAAGATGCGGCTGCACACCGCGGCGTACAGCGTGTCGATCACGCACAGCTGGGCGATGCGCGAGCTCATGGCCCCGCTGCGCAGCAGGGTCTCGGTAGAGGAACTGTACAGGCAGATGTCGGCCATGGAAGAAAGTGAGTTTTTGCCGTAACGGGTCAGGGTGATGATGGTGGTGCCGATCTTTTTGATCTCCCTGGCGAGGCTGAGGATGTCGTTGGTCTCCCCCGAATAGGAGATCAGCACGGCCACATCCTCGGGCCGCAGCGTCAGCGCGGTCAGTATCTGGCTGTGGGGATCGGCGTGGCAGATGGATATCTTTCTGATGCGGCTGAACTTGTTGCCCGCATCCATCGCCGCCAGGCCGGAGGTGCCCATGCCGTAGAAGTCGACCCGCTGAGCCCGGCACAGGAGGTCGACCGCCCGCTCCAGCTCATGCCTGTCGATGATGGCCATGGTCTGCTCAATGGCCTGGATGCTGCTCAGGCAGATGTTGCGCATGACAAGGTCGGGCTCGTCCCCCGGATGGATATCCTCAAAATGGCTATCTTCCTGGGAAGAGGAGAGGTCACTGTACAGGGTGCGGCAAAATTCCTTGAAGCCGGCATAGTTCAGGCTCTTGCACATGCGAACCACCGTGGAAACGCTCACAGAGCAGGCGGCGGCCAGCTCCTCGATCTGCATATCGACAGCTATCTCCGGCTGGCCCAGTATAAACCGGGCCAGCTGCTGTTCCTTGGGGCTGAGCGCGTGCATGGTTTCGCGGATTCTTAACAGGCAGCTGCCGTTATCGTTCATGGCGATCACCCTCTGTCTTTCCTCATTACAGTCCGTATTTAATTTGATTATATCACGTGATAAAAACATGTCAACAATATTAATCTGAAAGAAAGAAAATTCTTATCATAATAATATTTTGTATTGACATGTTTATGTCTTTGTCCTATGCTATGCGCATCGACCAAAGGGTCTTGATACGCTGAGCAATAGTGAAAGGACAGTGGCCTCTCATGTCAAATGGCAAAACCGTTTTAACCGGCCGGGGCGGCTTGAAAGGATTAAAGAGGGATATATCCATGAACTGGATGCTCTATGCCCTGCTGATCCCCGGGCTGGTCTATGTCATCCTCTTCCACTATGTGCCCATGTACGGCGTTACCTTCGCCTTTCGCGAATACAGCGCTGTCCGGGGCCTGGGGGACTGGGTGGGTATGGATGTCTTCAACAAAATGTTTTCCAGAGTCGCCTTCCAGCGCGCTTTCTCCAACAACATTGAGATATCGATGCTGAAGCTCGTCTGCGGCTTTCCGGTGCCCATTATCCTTTCGCTGATGATCAACGAGATCAGAAACAGGCGGTCGAAAAAATTCATCCAGACCGCCATCATCCTGCCCAACTTCATCTCCTGGTTCATCATCAGCGGCCTGCTGTTTGCGATGTTCAACGTAACCAGCGGCGCGATCCCGGCCCTGATCCGGGCGCTCAGCCCCGGGGCCCAGATCACCAATGTGATGTCCAGCAAGGAAAGCATCCGCGCCGTGGTCATCATCTCCTATGTATGGCAGGCTTCCGGCATGGGCACCATTGTCTACCTGGCGGCCATCACGGGCATCGACCAGGAGCTGTATGAGGCAGCCATGATCGACGGCGCGGGCAAATGGCAGCAGATGTGGCATATTACGCTTGCATCGCTGAAATCCACCATCATCGTGCTGTTCATCTTCCGCGTGGGCGGCGTGATGAACGCGGGCTTCGACCAGATCTTCGCCCTGTCCAACGCCCTGGTCGTCTCGCGCGTGGACATTATTGATACCTATGTGTACAAGATCGGCATCGAGCAGGCGAAGTTTTCCGAAGCTACGGCCGCGGGACTGTTCAAATCGTTGATCGGGCTGGTGCTGGTGCTGGCCACCAATTATATCGCCAAGAAAGTCGATCCCGACAGCGGCATCATTTAAGGAGGATACAGTATGAGCATCGCGTCCGGCCGCCCTTGGGCAAAAAAGGCATCGATAAAGATCCGCCGCAGCCGGGGGGAGCAGATCGGTTACTTCCTCATCTGCCTGGTGCTGGGGCTCTTTGCCTTTTCCACCATCTATCCTGTGCTGCATGTGATCATGTATTCGATCAGCGATTCCAAAAAGGCCATGGCAGGCGGTTTCTTTTTCTGGCCGCGCGGCTTCAGCCTGCTGTCCTATGAGATGGTTTTCAAAACCTCCCAGATCTGGGTATCCTACCGCAACTCCATTCTTGTTATGCTTGCGGGCACAGTGATCAGCCTGCTGCTGTCGGCCATCACCGCCTACCCATTGTCACGCAAGCGCCTGAGGGGCCGCAACTTCTTTTCCATGATCATCTTTTTAACCATGCTCTTTTCCGGCGGCATGATCCCTTTGTACCTGCAGGTGCAGCGCCTGGGGCTGCTTGACACCTTCTGGTCAATGATCCTGCCCGTCGCCATGAGCGCCTATAACATGTTCATCCTGCGCAACTTCATGCAGGGCATTCCCGATTCCCTGGAAGAAAGCGCCCGGCTTGACGGCGCCAACGACATTGTCATCCTCTTTCGCATCATGCTGCCCCTGTGCGCGCCCTCCCTGGCCGCCATCGCTATGTTCTACGGCGTGGGCTACTGGAACAGCTACATGAACTGCCTGCTGTACACCAGCTCCAGCTCCCTGCAGGTGCTGCCGCTCTACCTGCGCACCGTGCTGGGGGGGGCCGCGGCCAACGCATTGTCCGCCTCCGGCGACATGAGTAAGATCGGCGAGGCCGCCAGTACCCTGACGGAGGAGACTGTCAAGATGACCGTGGTCGCGGTCTCCGTGATCCCTGTGATCTTGTTTTATCCCTATTTGCAGCGCTTTTATACCAAGGGTATTACCATAGGCGCTGTAAAAGGATAATAAGAACGTTGTTCTATCAAAAAAAGGAGGAACCCCAAGTGAAAAAGCTCTTATCCCTGGTCCTTGCAGCCGCGCTCACGCTCACGCTGCTTGCTCTCCCTGCCGCCGCGCAGGAACTGCCCGTGCTGACGCTTTTGCTGTCGGGCGACAACAACCCACCGGAGGAAAACGATGTGCTGACCGAACTGAGCCTGCGCCTGGGCGTAAAGCTCAAGGTGTCCTATGCCGTGGGCTCTGATTACACCGCCAAGCTCAACACCCTCATCGCCTCAGGCAACCTTCCGGACATCTTCGCAGTGGAAAATTCACCCCTGCTCATGGAACTGCGCGACGCGGGCAGGCTGTACAACATCGAACCGCTGCTGGCTGAGTACGGCCCCGATATCCTGGCCTATCACGGCGATGACCTGTATAAGCCCGTTGTTAACGAGGGCGGCGTATACGGCCTGGTCCGCGACAGCGGCATGTACATGAAAAACCTGGCCGTCCGCAAGGACTGGCTGAAGAATGTCGGCCTGGATATGCCCACAGACCCCGAGAGCTTCTACAACATGCTCTATGCCTTCACCTTCAATGATCCCGATGGCAACGGCGTGAAGGATACCTACGGCATGGCCGCCACCATGGCGGATGATTCCGGCTGGCAGCATATCATGGCGGCCTACGGCATCCCGATCAAGTTCACCCACGGCAGCGTCGTGCTGGAGGACGGCACCGTAACCACCTTCCTCAAGCACCCCCGATTCCTGGAGGCGATGGAATTCCTGCGCAAGCTGTACAAAGACGGCGTGATGGATCCCGACTTCGCCACCCTCACCCTGATGCAGACCTTTGAGCGCCTCTGGCAGGGCGTCACCGGCGTGATGGGCTTCCAGGCGGTGGGCACCGCCAACAACTGGTATCCCAACCGCTACACCTTCGAGGTGCCCGCCGATCCCGGCGAGCTGTTCGGCTTCGCCTATCTCAACGGCGCGGGCGGCGTGAAGGTCTATCCCAACTACCTGGTCGCCAACGCGGCTGTCAGCGCCAATTGCGCCAACCCCGAGCTGGCCGTGAAGCTGCTCAACTACATCTTCTACACCGAAGAAGGCCAGGAACTGACCTACATGGGCATCGAAGGCAAGCACTTCGAGTGGATCGACAAGGATGCCGGCAAATACCAGCGCCTTGGCATCTACACCGATGACGTGGTGCAACGCGCGGCCGGCGCCTTCGTGTACAACATCTTTGGCGGCTACACCCTTGAAAACGCCGAGACCCGCCTGATGAACAAAACCACCCAGGACGCGCAGGCCGCCGAATGGGCTGTCGCGACTGATTATCCCAACATTACCAGAACCCTGGAAAGCCGCATTGAGTACGGCAGCCTTCTGGATGACATCGTCAAGGAATGCTTCGCCCAGCTGATCGTCACCACCGGCGACGTGCAGGCTGAATACGAAGAATTCATCGCCCGCTGGGAACAGGAGGGCGGCCTGGAATACGAAGCGGAGGCGACCGCCGCCTACGCCGAGCAACTGGCCAAATAAACCGATCTTTCCAGAGGAAGCCCCGCGAGGCTTCCTCTGGAAAGATCACGCACGGATGGAGGATATGTTGATGAACACCCATGTCTGGTTTGAAGGTTGCCATAAGCTTCAGGGCTCAGGCCCCCTGCCCGTCCACGGCGGGCCGGAGCTGTCCGTATCTTTTGACCGCCCCGGGGACAGCCCCTGGACAGAGAAACACTGGTTTTGCTTTGATATCCGGGTGGACCAATTTTCGGACGCGGGCGTCAAGGCCCTTTTTATCCCGGCTGACGGGAGCGAGCCTGTGGAAGCTTATTACCAGCTTCTGCCCAACATGGAGGTATCCTTCCGCCTGCAGCTCGACGAGCTGTGGTCCCGCCGCTTTTTTCTGCCCGTTTTCCCCGGCTCCTACAAGGGCCATCTGCGGGGCCTCCCCACAGCGCCAGAAAAGATCAGCCGCGTCGAGATCCGCGTCATGCCCGGCAAGGACTTCAAAGGTGCGGCGCTCAGCCGCGTCTATGTGAGCGATGGGGAGCCGGGAGCCATTGCGCCCAAGTCCCCGATCGCCGATGAAATGGGCCAGTTGATGGCCTATGACTGGCCGACGAAAACGCGAAGCGTCCAGGAGATGATCGAGCGCCTGCAAGCGGAATATCATGCCGCCACGAACGTATCTCAAAGGGCAGAGGGCCTGTCCGCTTACAGAGGCTACTTAAGGACGCGGTTTAAGGCAACCGGCTGGTTCCGTACCCACCATGACGGCAGTCGCTGGTGGCTGGTGGATCCGGAGGGCTATGCCTTTTTCTCCCACGGCGTCTGCTACGGGACCCGCATGGGCGAGTTCGGCTGGTTCAGCGGCATGGAGAATTTTTATGACAACCCGCCCAGCCCCGAGGACCCGATGTACAGGAACGCTTTTACCCATCCGGGCCTGATCGCCGAATATGTCAAGCGCCACGGCGTCACCCGGCGCAGCGGGGAGTGGATGTACAACCCCGCCCGCGCCAACATGATGCGCGCCTTCGGAAACGAATGGTGGGAGGCCTGGCGCGTCCTGGCGACAAGCCGCTTTGAGCGCTGGGGCATCAATACGACGGGTGTGGGGATCGTCAACTTTATCGATGAGCGGCTGGAGGATTTTCTCAGGCTCTCCAAGCTCCCCTACACCGTCACGCTCAAGCGCTTCCCGGTGACAGAACGCTTTATTTTCCGGGATTTTCCGGATGTATTTTCAGCCGAATACGCTGTGAACAGCGCCGTGTTCGCGGCGAATGAATTAAAGCCGATGGCCGATGACCCCTATATGATCGGCTACTTCCTGCACAATGAGCCCGAGTGGATGTTCCAGTCCGATTGCTGCGTAGCCTATGAGCTGCTGGTCAAAAACGAGCCGCTCAAGAGCCGCGGCCACATGATGAACTGGCTGAAGGAGCGCTACGGAAGCATCGGCGCGTTGAACCGCGCCTGGGGCGTCGATCTGCCCGGCTGGGAAGCGCTGCTCGAGCCCCTCTCAAGAGAGATCCTCTTATCGGATACAGCCTGGGAAGACCTGCGGGCCTATGAGCAGGTGCTGATCCTGGCCTTCGGCGAGATCCCCCTGAATGCCTGCCGCGCGGTTGATCCCAACCACCTGTGCCTGGGGTTGCGCCATGGCGGGTTTTCCGAGAAAGTGGTGGACGGCAGCGCCATATTCGACGTATTTTCATTCAATTGCTACCGCCACAGCCCGGCGGAGATGCTCAACCTGGCGAAACGCGCGGGCAAGCCCGTGCTGATCGGCGAATGGCACTTCGGCGGGCAGGAGGTCGGGCTCCTGCGCACCGCCCTGCAAAGCTGCGTCAGCCAGGAGGAGCGCGCGAAAGCTTATCAGCAGTTCCTTGAAGAAGCGGCCGCCTGCCCCTGGTGCGTAGGCGCACACTACTTTGAGTATAACGACCAAAGCCTCCTGGGCCGCTTTGACGGCGAGCACATGGCGCACGGGCTGATCGACTGCACCAACCTGCCCTACCCCCAGATGGCGCAGGCGATCACGAGCGCAAGCGCCAACCTCTACGGGGTGCTGACCGGGCAAAAGCCTCCCTTTACCGCTGATATCGAGTATCTGTCACCTCATTGGTGATACAAAGAAAGGAACATCAACATGGCTACAATTCAGAATGACCTGATCACCCTGCGCGTCAATGAAGCCGGCCAGATTGAGCACCTTTCGATGAAGGGCGGCCCCAACGTGATCTCAAGACCCACCGGCCTGTTCCGCGCCATCTTAAGAACCGGCGAAAACTGGGAGGATGTTGTCTTTGCCGACCGGCAGAAGCTCAAGGTATCGGTCAGCGGCCATTCGGTGCTGATCTCCTGTGACAAGCTGCGTACCCGGGACGGCGAGCGCGGCATTGCCCTGAGCCTTACGATCCGCTTGGAATCCGACCGGCTTGTATTTGAATCCTCGGTCACCAACAGCAGCGAATCCACCCTCAACGAGTGGATCTATCCCTGCCTGGGCACCATCGATACCCTGTCAGGCGGCAAGCCCGACTTGCTCTACCCAAAACACCTGGGAGAGCGGATCAAACACATAGGCGATTATCTCAAGGGCATGACAGGCCGCGAGGCACTGCACGAGATATCCGACTCCTACCCCGGCCCGCTGTCGATGCAATGGATGCTGCTGGAGGACAGCGGCACCTGCCTCTACCTCAGCGGCAGGGATACGCTGTTTTACACAAGCGCCATGCGGGCCAAAGGTTCCAAAGAGGGCGGCGTCACGCTTGAAATGAACAAGATGGCCTTTGTAAAGCCCGGTGAAACCTGGGAGTGCCCGGCTTATCTGGCCTGGCTGTACGAAGGCAGCTGGACGCGCGGTGCCCGGGAATACGCGCTTTGGGCTGCCTCCTGGCGCACACCCGTCACCCCCAAGGAGTGGGTGAAAAAAATGAACGGCTACTTCCTGGTGATCAACAAGCAGCAGTACGGCGATGAAAACTGGCCCTATGACACCCTGCCGGCACTGTACGACTTTGCCAAGGCGCACGGCTTTGACACGCTGGGCCTGTTTGGCTGGTACCACAGCGGGCATGATAACCGCTACCCCGACCTGGAGGTCAGCCCCTCCATGGGCGGCGAGAAGACGCTGAAGGACAACATCAAAAAGGTGCAGGAAAAGGGCGGCCATGTCACCCTCTATTATCAGGG
>JAEWRJ010000086.1 GCA_023460055.1 Bacillota bacterium
ATTTAATATCCAGTTAGCACCCATTCCCATTCCTGAGTTAACGGCGGAAGTAAAAAAGGCCAAGGATGAAAAGACAGAAGTGAGTAAAGTAATGGCATATTGCAGAGAGAACTTCCAGGTAGTTATTAAAGACGAAGAGCTGGAAAGTGTTGCGGCATTAAAAGTAGCTATGGGAAAGCTTGCTAATCAGTATGGCTGCAATGCCGTTGCGATTCAGTGCTGGAATGCCCTGCAGGGAGAGCTTGGAATTATGCCCTGTGCTGCAAACAGCCTGTTAAATGAAGAAGGTCTTCCGGTTGTATGTGAAACGGATATCCACGGAGCGGTTACGGCGATTCTGTGTGAGGCAGCAGGGATGGATGAAGCCCGTACTTTCTTTGCAGACTGGACCGTACGGCATCCGGACAATGAAAACGGAGAACTGCTGCAGCATTGCGGTCCCTGGCCTATTTCCTGCGCTTCCTGCAAGCCTAAGATTGGATATCCTTTAGCCTTTTCTCATCCCGGGGCAGTGGAAGCAGAGGCAAAACATGGTGAAATGACACTATGCAGATTTGACGGTGATAACGGGGAATATTCCCTGTTGTTAGGAAATGCAAAGGGAATACCCGGCCCCTATACAAAAGGCACCTATGTATGGGTGGAAGTTAAGAACTTGAAAAAGCTGGAGGCTAAAATTGTGGAAGGCCCATACATCCATCATTGCGTAGGTATTCACATGGATGTTGTACCGGTGCTTTATGAAGCCTGTAAATACTTGGGCTTCAAAGCTGATTTATACGATGACAACGAAGAAGAAGTAAAAGCCTATATCCGCGGCGAATAATTTACATACATTTCAGAGGAGATATAATCAATTACAATTAGCTGGATTGTGTCAGTGCTGCCACACAAACCGGTTGTACAGATTCGGCTGTGAATCTGTTTTGCAGCTTATCTGTTTGGCAGCACAGAAATGAGGTTGGGTATGGACAGACTTACAAAAAAAACATACGAATTGAGGCGTGATATCATTGAGATGATTTACAATTCAAAAGCGGGTCATATTGGAGGAGATTTAAGCGTTATCGATATACTGACGGTTCTTTATTATAAAGTTATGAATACCTCACCGGACAGTATGACGGACCCAAACCGTGACCGCTTTATCATGAGCAAAGGACATTGTGCGGACGCATTATATGCGGTGTTGGGAGATCTGGGCTATTTTGATAAACAGGAGGCAATCAAAACATTCAGTGCTTATAACTCCAGGTTTATCGGACATCCCAATACGGATATCCCGGGAATTGAGATGAATGCAGGCTCCCTTGGACATGGAATAGCCCTTGGAGTTGGGATGGCCCTTGCAGCAAAGCTGGATAAACGCTCCTACCGTACTTATGTGGTCCTTGGAGACGGAGAGATGGCAGAAGGTTCGAACTATGAAGCAATGATGGCAGCCAGTCATTATAAACTGGATAATCTTTGTGCCACTGTGGATTTGAATGGTCTGCAGATCAGCGGACAAACAAAAGATGTATTATGCAGTGACGATCTTGGTGAAAAGTTCAGGGCATTTGGCTGGAATGTAATAGAAGTACAAGATGGTAATCAATGTTCTCAATTGTTGGACGGATATAAGCTGGCAGCCCTTGTCAAAGGTAAACCAAGCGTAGTTCTTGCACATACGGTAAAGGGAAAAGGTGTATCTTTCATGGAAAATAAAAAGGGCTGGCATCACGGTGTTATGACAGAAGAGCAGTATACTCAGGCGGTAAAAGAGGTAGAGGGGGTGTTACTGTGAACAAAATAACAAACCGGCAGATAATATGCGAAGTATTAATGGAAGCTGCCAAGAAGGATAAAGACATTTTGGTCGTATGCTCGGATTCCAGAGGCTCCGCTTCTTTGGCGCCTTTTGCGGAACAGTATCCGGAGCAGTTTATAGAACTTGGAATTGCAGAACAGAACCTGGTTACGGTATCGGCAGGGCTTGCCTCCTGCGGAAAAAAAGTATTTGCAGCATCTCCTGCATGCTTTTTATCTACAAGAAGCTATGAACAGGCCAAAGTGGATGTGGCCTACTCCGGTACAAATGTAACGCTGGTTGGCATTAGCGGAGGAGTCAGCTACGGGGCGCTTGGTATGACGCATCATTCCTGCCAGGACATTGCTTCCATGGCTGCCCTGCCAGGGATGAGAGTCTACCTGCCAAGTGACCGGTTTCAGACAGCCAGGCTCATTGAGGCACTCTTAAAGAATGAAAAGCCGGCCTATGTTCGTGTCAGCCGATCCGCTACGGAGGATGTATACAAAGAGTATATGGAATTTACACTGGATAAAGCGAATATTATTTCAGAGGGAAAAGATGCGGTAATTATAGCCTGCGGAGAGATGGTGCCATATGCCATAGAAGCACAGAAAAAACTTACGGAAAAAGGTTTCAGCATTGGTGTTATCGATATGTATTGTATCAAACCCATAGACCAGGAAGCGATTATAAAAGCAGCTCAGAATACAAAATTTGTGGTAACGGTGGAAGAACACTCACCTCATGGAGGGCTTGGAAGTATTACAGCACAGGTTATAGCTGCAAACTGTCCTAGAAAAGTAATTAACCTTTCCTTACCGGACGGTCATATCATAACGGGAACGAATAAGGAAATTTTTGAATATTACGGACTTGATGGTAAGGGAATCGCGGATACCATCAAAAAGGAAATGGAGTGATACATGAAGTATATACTAAGTATTGACCAGAGTACCCAGGCAACGAAGGCAGTCCTTCTGGATGAAAAGGGAAAGCTTATAAAAAGAGCAGACCGCAGGCATGAACAGCTTATTAACGATAAAGGCTGGGTATCCCACAACCAGGAAGAAATCTATCAAAATGTGCGGAAGGCGGTAAAGGATGTGGTGGAAGCTTCCGGCATTGCCAAAAATGATCTGCTGGCCGTTGGTATCAGTAACCAAAGAGAAACTGCGGCGGCCTGGGATAAGAAAGGCAGAGCTATAGGTAATGCGGTAGTGTGGCAGTGCAAAAGGGCAGAAGAAATTGCAGAAAGATTCAAAGAGAAAGCAGAAGACATATACCATACAACCGGACTTCCCTTATCCCCCTACTTTTCAGCTTCTAAAATGGCATGGTTAATCGAGAACGAAATCCGGGAAGAAGATTACTATCTGGGAACCATGGACAGCTGGTTATTGTATAAGCTGACAGAGGGAAAGAGTTTTAAAACAGACTACTCCAATGCATCCAGGACACAATTGTTAAATATAAATACACTTAAGTGGGATGAAGAACTGTGCCGAATGTTTGGAATCCCGTTAAAAGCCCTGCCGGAAATTTGTGACAGCAATTCCTGCT
Organism: Bacillota bacterium; assembly: GCA_023460055.1. Classification (GTDB taxonomy): domain Bacteria; phylum Bacillota; class Clostridia; order Christensenellales; family Aristaeellaceae; genus UBA1038. The sequence goes on from JAEWRJ010000086.1 coordinate 3,353, forward strand.
TTGGATATACGGATTTTGAAGGATATCTGGACAGGGAAATACCCATATATGCAGTCCTTGGAGACTCCCATGGGGCTCTGTTCGGCCAGGGCTGCCATACAAAAGGCATGGTTAAAACGACCTATGGAACCGGCTCCTCTATTATGATGAATATTGGCGGAGAGCTTTTGAAACCAAAGTCGGGTTTGGCGGTTTCTCTGGCATGGAGCATGGACGGTATGGCTTTATA
>JAEWRJ010000087.1 GCA_023460055.1 Bacillota bacterium
CGCCGGCACCCAGCCCCGCGACCACGGCGCCCGCCCCCATCGCGATGCCCGTCTTGGCCAGGCGGAAGGCAGAATCCTGTATACCGGCTGTCGCCGTCTTTTTGCCCATCAACACGCGGCCGCCTTCGGTGAAGGCGATGAGAAACAGGGGCAGACCAAAGCTGGCAACATCCAAGAGGCCGTTATCGCTGATCAGCCCCAGATCCACCGATACCTCATCGGCCAGGCTGAGTCCGGCGGCAATGCTGTCTGTCAGCGTCGCGCTCTGCTTCTTTTGATACTTTTCGGCTAATTCCTTAAAGCTTGTCACTTAAGACCCTCCCAGTAAATTGAGCACTGTCACCAGCACCCACGCGCCCGCTATGATGGCGGCGATCACCGTTACCTGCCTGAGCACCTGGGACAGGCCGCCGCGCTTTTGCCCCTTCTCCCGCTGCTTTTCAAGGGAGGTCAGGCGCTTTTCGATCGCGTCCAGCCTGTCAGACAGCTCACGCCTGTCCTTGGCCCTGCCCTCTTCCAGGATGGTCTGCGCGGCAGACAGCTGGGCCAGATCACGCTGGGCAATGGACAGATCCTCGCTCAGCCCTTCGGCTACCACGGTCATCTCCTGTGTAAACTCATCCATCAGGGCGTTCATATCCCGGCCCTTCAGGCCGCCCATCGCCGTATCCAACAGCTCTTTTGAGCGCTTGATCAGGCCGCCTTTTTTATCATCCGTTTCAGGGTTCATCACACAAAGCGCAGACCGTTTCGAGCCTGCTCTTCCGCGTAGCGGTTCAGCAGGCCCTTTACGCGGTTATAGGGGTTCAGCAGAGCGCTGAGGCTGCGGTCATGGTTGAGCGTGGCGATCAGGTAGGCCACAAACTTGGATATATCCGCCTGAGAGAACCACTTGGCCTTCAGCAGATCGGGGTTGGTATAGTTCAGGTTGGTGGCGATCACCTTGTAGATGATTCCCTGTTCGTATGCCTCGTCAAATTCCGCCAGGCCGCTGGTAAAGAAGGCGAAGGTCACCAGGCAGATGATGCGGTTGGCCTTGCGCTTTTTCAGTTCCCTCGCCAGGTCAAGCAGCGATTCGCCGGAGGAGAGGATATCGTCGGACACGATGATGTCCTTGCCCTCCACATCAGCGCCTATGTACTCATGCGCGATGATGGGGTTTCTGCCGCTGACAATGGTGGTATAGTCGCGCCGCTTGTAGAACATGCCCAGATCCAGCGCAAGGACCGAGGCGTAGAAGATATTGCGCTGCATGGCGCCTTCATCCGGGCTGACCACCAGCATGCTTTCCTTGCTGATGTTCAGATCCTTGACATCGTGGCACAGCGCTTTGAGCATCTGGTAGGTGGGCATCACGTTTTCAAAGCCCAGCTGGGGCACGGCATTGACCACGCGGGGGTCATGCGCGTCGAAGGTGATGATGTTTTCAACGCCCATGCTCTCCAGCTCCTGCAGGGCCATGGCGCAATCCAGGCTTTCGCGGGAAGTGCGGCGGTGCTGGCGGCTTTCATACAGGAAAGGCATGATGACGTTGACGCGCTTGGCCTTCCCGCCGATGGCGGCGATCACGCGCTTGAGATCCTGGTAATGATCGTCGGGTGACATGGGCACAACCTGATCGTACATTGTGTAGGTCATCGAGTAATTGGTCACATCGGAAATGATGTAGATATCAAGGCCGCGCACGCTCTCCTTGATCAGGCCCTTGCCTTCCCCCGTGCCAAAGCGGGGACAGTAGGCCTTGATCAGGAAGCTGTCCCGGTTTCCGCCGGGCACTGTATAGAACTGCGAGTCTGTATCCTCCTCCAGGCTGTGCCACTTCAGCAGCCAGGTATTGATCATTTCGCCGATCTTTTCGCACCCGTTCATCGCGATAATTCCAAGCGGTCCGTAAGGAACCTCATTCAAATCCTTCGCCCATGAAACAACCGTACCCGCCATGTCTGCCCTCCTGAGAAATAATTCTTTATATATCTGTCGCCCGGCCCAGCCGGGCAGGGTGATCAGGCGTCGCCGGCCTCTTCCGCCGCCGCGGGCACCGCCTCTTCCAGCAGGGTGATGTTTTGCACCCGCAGCTTGGGATAGCTATGCTCCACGCTGTCAGTTCCCTCGGCGCCCAGGCCCTCCAGAATACCATAGACGCGGACCTTGCTGTCAACCGTATAGCCCGGATCACTGTCCGCCACCAGAATCACGGTATCGGCATAGCCGGTGGGGCCCTTGCGCAGGGCCAGGCTGATCACAGTATCGCCTGCCTGCTGCTCTATCCCGGTGATGAAGCCGTCATAGGTCAGCAGCTTGCCGTCATAGGTATCCGCCTTGGCGATCAGATCCGTATAGCTGGGGCTGAGCGCCTCCCCCTGATCCTGCGCGGGGACGACAACGCCCGAGACGATTGCCGCCTGACCCTCAGGAATGGCCGCGCCGCGCACAGCGGTGATATCAAAGGTGCGGATATCCAGGCTGCCCTTCTGGAAGGACATCCTTACGATATACTCGCCTTCCTCCTTGGTGTTCACATTGAAGCTGAACTCGCCCCTGTTGTTGCTCTTTTTGCTGGTGCTTTTGCCGTTGACCACCAGCTGCACCGTGGTCGCGGGATCGGTCAGCCCGCTGATGGTATATTTATCCCCCGTCAGCGTTTCGGGCAGCTGGCTTGTAAACTCTACCGGCAGCAGGTTGCGGCCATAGTTGATCGAATAAGTCTTCTCCAGCGGCTCCAGCCCCTCCGCCTCCACCAGCAGGGTCAGCATGTACACGCCGTCACCCGACAGCGTGACGGGCAGGCTGTAGTTGCCCTTCGCGTCCGCCTGCGCCGTAAAGTTAGCCGGCGTGGTATTGGAAAACGACAGCAGCGTGGCGGTCAGCTTGGCGCCCGAGCGCGTCATGCCGCTCATGGTGAAGCTGGCCTTGTTGGTCTCCTTGGGCGCGGTGCTCGATTCGTTGAGGAAGACGGGCATCGCGACACCCTCCCCGACGTTGCCGGTGAAGACCAGGGTATCAAACACCTTGTTAAGCGCCGTGTTATCCCCCGCCTTGAGCGCGCGGCCAAACACCTGCATATCCACCATGATGGACAGGCCGTTCTTCACTGTCCTGCGCGCAAAGCCGCGGCGGATCACCTCGCCGCCCTGGCGATAGCTGTACTTGAGCATCAGGAAGCGGCCGACCTGCTTGAAGTTCTTCCACTCCGCGCTGTCCACCCGGTAGCCAAGCGCCTCATAAGCGCCGCCTTTGCTGTATATCGCCCGGTAGTCCGCGCGGGTATCGGCCGTCTGCAGGTCAATATCGCCAAAGCGCTGGCCATCCTCATCCTGAAGGCCTGTGACAACAAGCAACCGCCGGTTCTTGTCGTCATAGGCCTTCATGAGTATGCCTTTAGTTTTAAATTCTGCTTCCCATTCCTCCACCGTGCCGCCGCGGGAGAGTATAAAGGGCCCGTTATCCTTCAGGTTATCAGGGGTGAGCACCGGATTGTACACGCCCTCCGGCAGAAGAACCACCGCGGGAATGGCCGGCAGAGCCACCTGCTGATCCTCAGCCAGCGCCATACCGGACATCAGGAAACAAAAGGTTAAGATGAAAATTAAAAGCAGCTTGCGCACGTTCACTCCTCCTTTATCGTCATCTGCATTCTACCATATATGCCCTAAAAGGGCTATATGGACAGAATGCGGATGACGAAATGCTAAATGCGAAATTCGGAATGCTGAATGACAGGGGAGGTTACGTCTCACACGGAGACACAGAGGAAACAGAGGCGGCGGGACAAGCCCGCCTTGCACAGAGAGGGAACTTTATAAGAAATATCTCGATTTGATATAAATCTTGAGCAATTAAACCGCTCGGCTGCGGCCGGAGCAGAGGGTCAAGAGGGAACTGCTTCACAGTTCCCTGCACAGAGTAGAAACGGAGAACCCAGTAAGTCTCCCGATCTCATCTCTGTAGAAACAGCTGTGAAGCAGCCGGCTCTGTATCCTCTGTTCCCGCCGCGGCGGATAACACGGTATCGCTCTTTAAACTGATATAGCACAAGAAACTAATTGCTTATACTCTCCGTACTCCTCTGTCTCCTCTGTGTCTCTGTGCGAAACCGTAACCGCCGATTTCTTCTCCCGTCATTCAGCATTCAGAATTCAGCATTCAGCATTTTCAAAAGCCTTAATAGGCTTTTGAAAAGTACATGACTTTATCCGCATGTTCCCCGCAGCACACGCACTTGTCGCCGATCGGCGCTTGATCGAAGGACATGTTGCGGCTGGTGGCGCTGGTGTCTTCCTTAATCTTATCCTCGCACTCGCGCTTGCCGCACCACATGGCTTTGGCGTAGCCGCCCTGCACCTGCTCCTTGAGCTCATCATAGCTGTGCACTTCTTTGGTGCGCTCTTTGCGGAAGGCCAGGGCCTGGGCGAACATCTGCCTGGAGATGTCTTCCAGCAGCTTCGCGACGCCTTCGGCCAGGTTGTCCAGCGGCAGGGTGCCTTTTTCAAAGGTATCGCGGCGCATGTAGCTGGCCACGCCGTTTTCGATATCGCGGGGGCCGATCTCCAGCCGCAGCGGCACGCCCTTCAGCTCCCACTCGTTAAACTTCCAGCCGGGGGAAACATGATCCCTGTCGTCCAGCTTCACGCGGATGCCGGCCGCCTTCAGCGCATCGGCAGCCTCATGGCAGTGATCCATCACGCCGCCCTTGTGCGCGGCGATAGGCAGGATGACAGCCTGGAAAGGGGCAACCTGCGGCGGCAGCTTCAGCCCGCGTTCGTCCCCGTGCGTCATGATGATGGCCCCGATCAGGCGGGTGGATACACCCCAGCTGGTCTCGTGGCAGTACTTCAGGTCGCCTTCTTTGCTCAGGTACTTCACGTCAAAGGGCACGGAGAAGTTGGTGCCGAAGTTGTGCGAGGTGCCGGCCTGCAGGGCTTTGCCATCCTGCATCATGGCCTCCACCGAATAGGTCGCCCGGGCGCCGGCAAATTTTTCCTTCTCGCTCTTCTGCCCGGCGAAAACCGGGATAGCCAGCACATCCTCGCAGACCTCGCGGTAGATATCCAGCATCAGCAGGGTCTCCTCCTGGGCCTCTTCCGCTGTCGCGTGCACGGTGTGGCCCTCCTGCCACCAGAACTCGCTGGTGCGCAGGAAGGGGCGGGTAGTCTTTTCCCAGCGCATCACGCTGCACCACTGGTTATACTTCATCGGCAGATCGCGCCAGGATTGCACCCACCTGGAAAACATGGTGCAGAAGATGGTCTCGCTTGTGGGGCGCACGGCCAGCCGCTCCTGCAGCACCTCGCTGCCGCCCTGGGTCACCCAGGCCACCTCGGGCGCGAAGCCCTCAACGTGCTCGGCCTCCTTCAGCAGCAGGGATTCCGGGATCAGCATCGGCATCGCCACGTTCTCGTGCCCCGTATCCTTAAAGCGCTTGTCCAGCGCCGCCTGGATCAGCTCCCAGATGCGGTTGCCGTAGGGCTTCATCGCCATGGTACCGCGCACAGGCGTATAATCCATCAGATCCGCCTGCGTCACCACGTCCGTATACCACTGGGAGAAGTTTTCATCCCGCGGTGTAATGTGCTGTACAAATTCCTGCTTTGCCATAATGCCTCCTAAAAATAAGAAATACGCTCCGCCCCTTATGCAGGGA
>JAEWRJ010000088.1 GCA_023460055.1 Bacillota bacterium
CTTACCTTTGTCTGCTTTGAAGTTTGATTGGAAACTTTTTAGCCAGGGATTCCTATCTAAAGATAATTCTTTATCAACTAATCTAAACGAATGGTCATTATTCTCTGGTTTATATTTTTCATATAAATAGCCAAACGGCTGAGCAATATATTGATGGACAAAACAGCTAAATGTTCCCACAAAATGGGGATATGTTGAAGTCATATTAGTAAACTGACTAATTCTATCTCTAATAACGTTGGTTGCATCATTAGTAAACGTAAGTACAGCTATGCCATTATTAGCACGCTTATCCCATTTGCTAATTTCATAAGCAGCTTTCATACCAACAACTTCAGTTTTGCCGCTTCCGGCACAGGCCCTTAAAAATGTGTTTTTTTCAATAGACGATAATACGTATTTTAGCTGATCCTCTGTTTTTTCAGAAATCCGGCATTTATCAAAACCTAAACACACATCTTTTACGCCACGTCTAAAACACTCGTCACAGGATATGCCCTCATCTTTCTTGCATATCGCTTTGGCTACCTCGTTTCGCATGTCCTCTTTATTCATTAATGTCACCACCACAAGCCCAGATAATTGCATCCCTTATATATTGGGGAACCTTGAATATGCCTGCAATGTCTTTATCGTCTTCACCTTTTCTTTCCTCTTTAGCAGGAGCCTTTTGAATTTCATTCTTAATCCTATCTGCTAATTCTTGTGCGAAAATTCCTTTACCGACGTTTTTATCATCATTGACACGCTTCAATATTAAAATTGAGTATTCACGTTTTTTTATTACGGTCTTGTTCTCTGGCTTTTTATAGTCTTCAATTATACTTTTACAATTTTCTTTTACTCCATTTGCGCCACCATCTTTCGGCCATATATCCCGAATCACTTCAAACATTAGTATAATGTTATCTTCCATTGCCAAATCATACTCGAATGTTTTGAATGGAGAAGAAAAAAGTCTTGTATAGACACTCTCTTTAGTTTTGGCAATCAATTCAAGCGCAGGATTTGTGCTCGCCACCCCATCTAAAGTGAGAGGATAGACCTCACTTCTAATAATGTCATCTCCATCCTTTTCTTCCATTACTACTTTTCCAGGATCCTTGTCTGTTATACCGCTGCATCTAAACGGCAATCTATTATCCGGTTGCATTCCATCAATATCACAGAAGAGCTGAAAGAAATGTTTAAAGTTTATTCCGTTGATATTAATTACGGATACACCAGCTTCTTCAAGTGTTGATGGAAGCTTTACTTTGCCTTCTTTGTTATATTTATCTAGTACGATCTTTGCAAACTCCGGCAGCAGTATTGCCTCGCTTATTCCTTCTACAAATATGACGCCCTTTGAAAAAAACAGTGTTGATTTTGTTACATCTAGCCATCTATTAATATACTTCTTACTCACAACATCAATATTTTGTCTAGATAGTGAGGTTGCATGGATCCTTTCTTTACATTTTTTTAGATGAATCAAATTGTCAATGCTTACGGAAGAAGCCAGTACGGCTGAATGCGTTGTAATAATAATTTGAATACATTTTTCCTCTATTACTAGTTGTTCAAGGTACTTAATAAGCTTGATCTGTAATTGAGGGTGAAGATGTGCTTCTGGCTCTTCAATCAGTAATACCGTAAAGAGATTTCTACTTCTTCTAGGAGCTTTTAATTCGGCCAATATAGTTGCTATATATAAAAGATTGTTATATCCCAGGCTATTTATAGCAATGCCAAGAAAGCTTTCCACAGGTATATCTTCTTTAATCTCAGGAAAGAAAACCATTTTAATGTTTCTTAGTATTGATGTAAAAGATGTGTCAGAGAATTGTAAGTTGATGGTTTGTCCGAAAGTATTCCCCATGGTTTTATTTATATAGTGGTTGATGTTTTCTTTTGCATTTTTGATCTCATCTTGATCGATCAAAGATTGATTCGCTGCTTTGGATTTGCTCTCCAAATCATTCTTCTGTTCCGGTTCAATATATTGATGATCTAGCAGCATAGCCAATCTTGAATTTCTGCCATTTGTAAGCCTTTGTTCGGCATCTCGAAGAGGAGGCAAATAAATGCAGTCAATACAATCATAGGTTTCCTCTTCAAATGCGCTTGCCTTTGATGCGCCTCCCCAAATGAATTTTTTAAAGTACCCCTTTTGATTTCTTCTATTCTCTACTTCAAAATGAAGTTTAGCGTTGAACGTAGCGTCACACCATGTTAAGAATGTTACTTTTTCATTGGGGGACAGGTCCTCCCAGTCCAAATTAATCCTAATATTCTTGGCTTGATCTTTATCAATAAAAGATCGATAAAAGTCATCTTCATTGATATTCATATATGAAATCTCGTTTTCCCTTAAGATCAATCTTATTGAATCAACGATCGTTGTTTTTCCAGAAGCATTTTCTCCAACCAAAATATTCAGTCCGCGATTGAACTCAATTTCAGACTTCTCTTTACAGTTCTTATACCCTTCAATCTCAATTTTTGATATGTACACGATAAGTACCTCCTGAACTCTATATGTGTTAGGCTTCTTGTTCGCAGATCTTCATATCCAGTCGAAAGATAATGGTACTACTTCTTAATGAATAACAATATACCTGAACTGACGCTACAATTCAATGCTTCCATTGTAGAATACTGAGGAGTACCTGGCTCAGAGGACAGTGAAGGCTGACACTAAGAAGAAACTCTCTGCAGCCTCATGATGCCTGATGAATTTATACACTATTTTTGACTTGACTCCTCTGTTGATAATGTATGATTATTAGATGACCACTATATTTCGCTGTCTGTTTACCAGTAATTGAATCGTATAGATCATATCTCTAATAGAGCACAGATCAGACAATCACTGTATTCATGCACGCGAACCCGATACTCGCGCACGTTTCCCCTATACTAGCGCACGCGACACGGGAGGGGGTTGCATTGTGCGCAATCATTCCTTCCGTTGAATGCCAATAGATACGAAAATCATCAGAAACTGCTTCTTACATGTCGATATATAACCTAACACCCAACTCCAAGAAGTGAGCAATATCAACGATTCTACAACAAAACCCACCTCATTGCGAAGCGGGTTTCATTGTATCAACTGTTGTTGATGATGTGGTGGAGGTGAGGAGAATCGAACTCCTGTCCGAAGATTCAGACCTATGATTTTCTCCGAGCGGAGCCTCTCATTTTAACTTCCCTTGTCCGGACGCCGAAGAGGCAGGCTGCCGGACGCGGTAGCTTCATATTACCGGATTCGCCTCAAAGCTTTGGCGGTCCTGTTCCTCACATCAATGACGCCGGTGAACTCAAGCCGTGAGCGCTTGGGGCCGACGATCACAGCCTTAGGCTGCGAAAGCTAATTGCTGATTGTTGTCAGTTGTTTTTTTTCCCCGTTGTTATGCGGTACAGGGGCCGCAGCTCGCTTACCATATGCCCGACGATCCCCGTCGAAACCAGTACACCCCCATAATGGCTTGCTTATTATACCACAGGCAGCCCCCCGGAAACAGCCCTAATCCCCGCTGTCCCTCCCTTGATGGCGCATCGCCCGCTCCATATCCCGCTTGGCATCGCGGTCAGCAAGATCGTCACGCTTGTCGTGCAGCTGCTTGCCCCGGCATACGCCCAGCTCCAGCTTCATCCGGCCATCCTTCAAATAGACCGACAGCGGGATCAGCGTATAGCCCTTTTGCTGCACCTGGGCCTTCAACTTGCGGATCTCCGCCTTGTGCAGCAGCAGCTTCTTGGGCCGCATCGGATCGGTGTTAAAGATGCTTCCCTGTTCATAAGGGCTGATATGCATGCTCTGCACCAGCACCTCATTGTCACGTATCTGCGCGTAACTCTCTTTCAGGTTTACCTTGCCCTGGCGGATCGATTTCACCTCTGTGCCATGCAGGGCGATGCCGCACTCAACGCTTTCTTCCACAAAGAAGTCATGGCGCGCGCTGCGGTTTTGCGCAACGGGCTTAATGCCCTTTGTTTTTGCCATCTGCCATCCCCCTTCGCTCATTCATTATATCATACAAGTATGAAGTTTCATAGATGAACAGAATGCCGGAAAAGCATGTACAGGCTTATTCCAGCCGTACAAGCTGCGCCACTGTCAGAACATTCCCCTCCACCCGGAAGCGCACATCAAAGGCACCGAAGCCAAATCCATAGATACGTTCCGGCCGGTCCTGATAGGCTGGTCTGGGATCCTGCGCCAGGACCTGCATCAGCGCCTCCCGCTTATCAGCCGGGAAAGCGGAGAGCAAATGATCAGGATCACGCACCTCCAGCAGCGGCCACTCCTGCCCCTGTACAAACCCTTGACCGCTTGCTTCGCGGCTGTCGGTATAGGCGATATAGGGCTTGATATCATAGATGGGTGTGCCATCCATCAGGTCAGCCCCTGCTACACGCAACATCTGCCCCTCCGGCCCTTGCTCCACACCGATCAGCCGCACGCAGCTGAGACCAAGCCCGTTGGGCCGAAATGGCGAGCGGGTGGCAAATACCCCCATGCGCGTATCCCCCCCAAGGCGCGGCGGGCGCACAGTGGGCGACCATCCCTTGCCGTCATTGCCCGAAAAACCCCAGATCAGCCAGAGGTGGCTGAAGCCCTCGATGCCCCGCAGCGATTCAGGAACACGGTAAGGCGCTTCAAAAACGATCAGAGCCTCCAGTTTTTCAGCCAGCCCGCTTTGACGCGGAATGCCGAATTTAGAGGAAAAATCGCTGCGAATCATGGCAATGGGTTCAATGTTCATGCTTGTCTCCTTGCGCGGTTTCCATACGGAATTATACTATACCATGGCGCTGTGACAAAAGGAGATTCTGCCGCCGAGCGAAGCAAAATTGACAGGATGGACTTCATTGGGATATGTGCTCTGGATTCCCTTCAGTCAATGCCCGCGCGGCGTGCCGGCATATGATGCCCGTCCATTTTTGTAACATATTTATTAATCTTTTCGTCTTTGTTGCATTAATGATAAATTTTCATTACAATACTCCATATATCGCTGTGCGCAATTCGAGGTGAAGGCAGTATGAGAGAGATTTTCGCGAAGATTCCGGGCGAACTGGTAGATATTATCATCTACAGCACCATCCTGTTTGTTTTTTTAGCAGGATTGTTCAAGTGCGTTTTTCCCTACCGCAGAGGTTCCGGGCTTTTCCGGCGTGCCATCCGCTCGCTCGAATTTATGAAGCCCGGGAAGGATACTGAGAAGGCCTGGCAGGAGCCTCTGTTCCTGGGCAGCCCCATGCGGGATCAGTGGTCACGCTTTTTGCTTAATGCCCGCCACCTGGACCAGAAGGGGCTGGGCTGCAATACGGAGGATTACATCAACGACGACGATGTGTTTGCCGCGTGGGCTCATTTGCAGCTTGCGGAGGTTATTCCGGGCCTGCTGACCTCGCTGGGCATCCTCGGTACCTTCATCGGGCTGATGCGCGGGCTTGGCAACCTGGATATCTCCAGCGCCGACAGTACCATGCAGGGTATCTCTTCCATGATATCCGGCATGACCTTCGCCTATGGCACATCGATCGCGGGCGTCGCGGCTTCGCTGGCGTTCAATATCCTGTTCCGAATAGCTCAGGGCAGCGCGCTCAAGTCAATGGATGATTTTAACAGCGCTTTCTCGGAATTGGTGATGCAGCGTCCCGTTGATGACAATGTATTCATCAAGTCGCAGCTTGAGGGACAGGATGAAGCCCTGGCCCTTAGCATGTCGGAGGGGGTCAGCAAGGCGATAGAACGTTCCTTCGTGCCGATCAGCCAGAGCATGAATAACTTTATCGCCGCGCAGACACAGGGCCAGCTGAAAGGGCTTGACAATATTGTCAGCCATTTTATCGCTCAGATGAATAGTTCCCTGAGCGGACAATTCGGGCAATTGGCTCAGACGCTTTCTGCCGTGAACCAATCGCAGGCAGTAGGCCACGACGCCCTGCAGCGCACCATGAGCGCAGCGGATGCCATCATTGCAGGCGCGTCCAATGTGCAGGGCATGACACAGGAGCTGCTTCGCCGCTTTGAGGGTTATATCGCGGAGTTAAGCCGCAGCCAGTCAAGCGGCATCCACATGACAGAATCGATGCAGGCCATGCTGTCCTCCATGCACGAGAGCCTGAATGAGCAAAGCAGGCATTGGCAGCGTCTGACTCAAAGCCAAAGCGATATTGACGCTCAAATGCAGCAGTATGCCGCCTGGTCAGGCCGTGTGCTGGATGCCGTGGACAAGCAAAGCGCCGGCATGCTCGAGCGCAGCCATGAGGTGGCTTCTCAAATGTCCGCCGCATCCAAACAGCTGTCGGGGGCCTATACCGGCTTTGTGGAGAGCATCTCCACCGGCCTTGCCCGTACGATGGGGCTGTTTGAAGAAAATATGCACGATATGATGAACGAGCTAGGCCGTCAGCTGAAGGAATACGCCAAGCCGCAAGGAGCGGACAGCAAACCCGCCGCGGAACTGACCGCCATCTCCAAGATGCAGCAGACCATGGCTGATATGGCTGCAGCGCTTAACCGCGCTATCACCGCCGCCGAACAAAAGATGGCGGAGGGGGCCTGAGCATGTTGCCGGCCGTAAAAAAGAGGCGCACGCGGCGCACCGATAACGGCAGCTATTGGACCTCATTTTCCGATATGCTGTCCTCTGTGCTGCTGGTGATCATGCTGGCGCTTGTTTTCAGCATCTATCAGTATTACTCCCAGCTGGATATCAAAACCAAGGAGCTGGAGGCCCAGAAATCAGAGCTGGACAGGACGCTGCTCCTTCTGACAGCACAGCAGCAGGAACTGGATAATGCCCGCATTGTACTTGTCGGCAAGGAAGATGAGCTGGCTGCCATCCAGATCCAGCTGGACACACAGAAGGATGACCTTGAGAATGCCCAGGCGCTGCTATTATCAAAGGAACAGGAGCAGGCATTGCTTCAGCTTCAGCTGTCAAAGCAGCAGGAAGCCCTGGCCGCTCAGGAAGGCCGGCTGGTCGGCATGCAGGATCTTCTGAACACCCAGCAGCGCCAATTGGACGACTTGCTCGGGCTCCGCACTGAGATCGTACAGGAGTTAAGCTCCTCCCTGGCCGCGGCTAATCTGGCGGCAAAGGTAGATCCCGGAACGGGCGATATTATGCTGGACAGCCAGCTGATGTTTGAGACCGGGCTCAATACGATCTCCTATTCCGGGCAGGTGCAGTTGGCGCAGCTAATCCCTGTCTATCTGGATGTGCTGATGCGGCCCGAATATGTGGACTATGTAGCGGAGATCATCATTGAAGGACATACGGATTCAAAAGGCAGCTACATCTTTAATCTGGAGCTGTCTCAGGACCGCGCCCTGTCAGTTGCCACCTATTGCCTGCAGCTGCCAGGCCTGACAACGGCCCAGCGCGAACTTCTGCAGAATATCCTGACATCCAAAGGCCGCAGCTATTCTGACCTGATCTATAACCCCGACGGGACCGAAAATATGGATGCCTCCCGCCGAGTGGAACTCAAATTCCGCCTGAAGGATACAGAAATGATCCAGCGGATGAATGAGATTCTAAGCGAAAGCGCAGCACCGTGAAAAAGGCGGCAATGATTGCCCTGGCTGTTGTGCTGCTGGGGGGAACCCTGCTTGTTTATGGCATGATCGGTACCAGACTGGAGGCCACAGTCCACGAGCCTGTGGTTCTTCCCGCCGCTGAGCACAAAGCAGAGTTTGAGCGCCTGCAAAGAGCTGTTCGCAACCGAAGCCTGATCGGTACAGCCTTCACCCAGGAGATCCAAGGGGACGCAAGCGGATACAACTTAGTTATTTACACCGTCACGCTCAGCAACAGAGGGCTGCTTCCCGCTCAAATGGCTGAGTTGGTCGTATCACCATCTGATCAGGATATCCTCTGCTATACCGATGGCTCAGCCCAAGGAGAGATCCTTGATATCGGTGTGCCCGCTGGCGGCACCGCTTCCATCCGCTGTGTTCTGCTCACAAGCGCCGGGGCCAGGCAAACCGCAGTGCGCGACCTGTATATCAGCTATTATATCTGGGGAAATCCCTTTACCATCAGGATTACTTCCGGGACATAGCATAACAGAACCACCAATATGAGCGTTCAGGCATATTTCGCGCACATTTTATCCCAATTGCCGCAATATATTCCTTGACAAGAATATCGCCCTTGGCTATAATCGTCCTTGCTGTCCAAGCAGCAGCCTGCGGTCGTGGCGGAATCGGCATACGCGCACGTTTGAGGGGCGTGTGGGGAAACCCGTACGAGTTCAAGTCTCGTCGACCGCACCAAAAGCCTTGAATTCATAAAGATTTCAAGGCTTTTTTGATACAGATGCTTAGGTCTTGCCATTAATATTCAGGAGAAAGAAATGAGCGCAAACGCTGAACGATTTGAACTTAGCAAATGGGAAATGGCAGTCAACTACGATATTCTGGGCACAACACCCCAAGCGATACAGGCAGATCTGAAGTTTTCCAAAGAAGAATTTGACCGCGCCCTGGCGGTAACGCCTGGTTTCAACCCAGCTGACGTATGGAAACTGCGCGATTATCTGGAGCGCAGGATCAAGGAGCAGGGAAAGAAACCGATCACTTTCACGGCGCTTGTCAAGAAAGCCCGCTATACATATAAGAAAAGCTGATAGCCATTGCCCCAGGTGTATTGTTTAATTACTAAACAATCAGGGTAAAAATAATTATGCATCCTGTGTACCGGATGCCCAGTAAACAAGCTCTCCCGTATGCCTCAGCGCATACAGAAAGGAATTACTATGGGTATTCTTTCCTGGATTCTTATGGGCGCTCTGGCCGGCTGGCTGGCCAGCAAGATCACCGGCAATGACGCCTCTATGGGGTGGATTGCCAACATCATCGTAGGTATTATAGGCGCCGTGATCGGCGGCTTTGTCATGAGCCTGATCGGCCGCACAGGAGTTGACGGCTTTAATCTGCCTTCCTTCCTGGTCGCAACCGGCGGCGCGGTTCTGCTTCTGGCGGTCATCAAAGGTTTCCGCAAACGTTAAGGCCTTCGCGTCCAATGGGTTTGCGCTCCTTGGGGAGCGCGCTGGACAATAAGTCGAAAGACCCGGTCAGGCATCTCCTGACCGGATCTTTTCATTTGCCGTAGCAGCTTCACTTTGGTGAGGGAAAATCCTTGACGCGCTCCCTTTGATCAGACAACCTCACCGTTGTTCTGGGCCTTGTCGATCTCAGGACCCGCCAGGCGATAGCTGCAGCCGGCGATCCATCCGATGAACATGGCAGGTACAACGACCCAGAACATGCAAAGCGTTACAA
>JAEWRJ010000089.1 GCA_023460055.1 Bacillota bacterium
GCGAGCTTGAACGCCGAGATGGACACCTGCCCGAACGCGTCGTCGCTCTCGGGGATCAGACCTTCCTCGTCCACCCACGACGCGGCACCCTTGGTCGTGGTAACCGGAATCTTGCGGTCGCCGCTGGAGGTCTGGATAACGTTGGCGAGGGAGCGGAATATGTTTTCTTCCTGCAGCGCCTCCACCAGCGTACGCTCGAATTCATCGGGTACGAGAAACCCGCCCTCGGAGTCGGTGCCGATCTGCAGCGCATCCAGAATCTCGGGGCGGGCGGCCTTGGAGCGCATGGCGTTCCAAAACGCGCGCCTGTAATCGTCCGTCGCGCGCCCGGTCTTGGTTTCGCCGTCCGGCGCGTACGCGGGCTTGCCCGTGATGGGAGCGGAAGTGGGCTTGGCAAGCTCCAGATCGACCACGGCCTGCCGCTCCAAACGCTCAACCTCCTTGCCAAGCGCCACTACGTCGGCCTCCATTTTGTCGTAAACGGCTGCATCCTCGGCGCTGAGCAGGCCATCGTTGCCGCGCTTGCTGTCCAGAAATGCCTTGGCGGCCTCCCATGCTTTCGCACGCTTTTCGCGTAGTTCAAGAATCTTGCTCATGTAATTCCTCCTATTTCTGCAATAAAAAAAGCCGCTTTTCCAGCGACTCGATTGGGACACCTATGGGTTTTTCGGGGTGGGGCAGTTTCTTCAGGATGGAGTTCATCACCGCCTGTCGGCTGAATATCAGGCCGCCCGAATCCTGTACGCCGGGCGGCGTTTCCTCGTCGGCGGTGAACAGGATGCCGTCCGCGAACTTGAACTCCACGGCCTTTTTCGCGTTGAGCCACGTTTCCGCATCCATGAGATGGGATATCCGCGCGCGGGAAAGCCCGGACTTCAATTCGTAGGCGTTTATGATCGACTCCTTGACCTCGTCGAGCATGGCGATGGCCTTTGCCATTTCCGCGCTGTCGCCGATGGCCACCGTCATGGGGTTATGGATCATGAGCATGGAAACCGGCGACATGTACACCTCGCCGCCCGCCATGGCGATGACCGAGGCGGCGCTGGCCGCGATGCCGTCAATTTTGACGGTCACCTTGCCTTTGTACTCCATGAGCATGTTGTAGATTTGCGCGGCGGCAAACACATCCCCGCCGGGCGAGTTGATCCAGACGGTGATGTCGCCCTCGCCGGAATGAAGCTCCGCCTTGAACTGGTTAGGCGTAACCTCGTCCCCGAGCCAGCTTTCCTCGGCGATAGCGCCGTCCAAGCGCAGGGTGCGCGCGCCGTCCTCGTTCTTCACCCACTTCCAGAACTTCCTATGCATCCGTTTCCTCCTTAGAAGCAAAAATGCCCGCATCCGCGAGCTTGGTCATGTTGCCGTTGATGAGATACAGGTCACCGCCCAGCTCCGCCGGGATACGGTTCATATCTTCCAGCTCCCTTATGTCGTTGGTGGAAAGCCAGCCGTACTGCCGCCCGGTAGCGTAGCCGGTCATGCGGCTTTGATAGTCCCCGCGCAAAAGGCCGTCCACGTTGAACTTGGAGAAATATGCCCTCTTTTCGGACGGGAGCAGCAGCGCCTTCTGGATGGCCTGCTCCCAGCGCACCACCCATGGATCGAGCGTGTATTTCACGAACTCCAAGCTCTGCTGCTCGATGTTGGAAAAGCTGGACTTTTCGAGGTCGCCCACCATGTGGGGCGGTACGCGGAAGATGCGCGCGATCTCGTTGATCTGGAATTTTCGCGTCTGCAAAAACTGCGCCTGCTCGGGCGGGATGCCGATGGCGTTGAACTTCATGCCCTCCTCGAGCACGGCAATCCGGTGCGCGTTGCCGCTGCCCTGATACACGGCGTTCCAGCTTTCGCGCACACGCTTGGGGTCTTTCACCACGCCGGGGTGCTCCAGTACGCCGCCGGGGTTTGCGCCGTTTGAGAAGAATTTCGCGCCGTACTCCTCGGTGGCGATAGGGGAATAGCCGATCAGGCCGTCAAACCCGAGGCCGGGGATGTGCAGCACGTCCTGCGGGCGCAGGATCACGGGGCCGGTGTCTGTCCGGTACTCGTAGAAAAGCTGCCCGGCGGGCGTTCTATCCACGGTCATTTTGCTCGGCAGTAACGGATAGAGAGAGAGCACCCGACCCGCGCCATCCCGGATGATCTGGGCGTAAGCATTGCCCCACAGCAGCAGATGGCTCATGAGGGTTTCGCGGAATGCGAAGGATGTCATCTCGGGGTTTGGTTCGGTATGAAGCAGATAATACAGCGGGTGGACGAGCGCTTTTTCCTTGCCACCGTCTTCCTTGTGACGGTACAGGTGCAGTGGAAGCCCAGCCACCGCCTCAGCCAGGATGCGTACACAGGCATATACCGCCGTGGTCTGCATGGCCGTGCGCTCGTTCACCGCCTTGCCCGAGGCTGTGCCGCCAAAGAAAAAGCCGGGGTCGCTCCCCGGCAGTCGGTTTTGGGGCTTGTCGCGTGAACGAAATAATTTTGAGAATGGGTTCAAAGGCTTGTCCTCCTGAAAAAGGGCATAAAAAAAAGCACCCTTCTTGAGAATGCTTTATTTTGTAATTTGCGACTTTTCTATGCCATACAATCCCATAAATAATCCAACTTGAACTTAAGAGACAAAAAATCTATATCAGGAACCGTTGGATAC
>JAEWRJ010000090.1 GCA_023460055.1 Bacillota bacterium
CTGGTAGGCAATAAGCGGATTTGGGCAATTGTGTAAGCCTTCAATATAATGGTAAGATACCATTAATGAAAATAACGAGGTGAAACATGTACGCTATTGGGGTTGACGTTGGCGGTACGACCGTAAAATTGGGCTGTGTGCAGGACGGCGTCAATATCATTTACCGCGACAAGCGGCAGTCTCCCCGCGATCCGCTTCAGATGGCGCAGGCCATACACAGCATGGTCTCCATCGCGCTCAAGCGCTTTCCGGGGGCCGCGGTGGGTATTTCCTGCGCCGGCTCCATGAACAGCCAGGGCAATGTGACCGCCAGCCAGCTGGGCTGGGTATCCGCTCCTTTGGGCGCGCTTCTTTATGAACAGTTCCAGCGCTCGCTGCCGATGGAAAACGATGCCATGTGCGCCCTGGCGGCAGAGCATATCTATGGCGCGCTCAAGGGCTGCCAGACAGGCCTGCTGATCACCCTGGGCACAGGCATCGGCGGCGGGGTCATCATCGGCGGCGTTCCCGCGCGCGGCTGCATGGGCATGCACGGGGAGATCGGCCACATGATCACCCACGCAGACGGCCGCCCCTGCAGCTGCGGCCAGAATGGCTGCTGGGAAATGTACGCCGCGGCCAGCAAGCTCAGGGAGGCTTCGCAGGGCATGAGCGTGCGCGAGGTCATGAGCAATGTGCGCGCGGGCAGGCTGATTGACATATGGGAAAACTATATTCACGAGGTGGTCATCGGCCTGAGCTCCCTGATGATGATCTTCGCGCCCGAAGTGATCTCCATCGGCGGCGGCTTGTCCAACGCCGGCAGCATCGTGATCGACACCCTGCGCGCCGAGGTGGAAAAAACCAGCGCCTTCAACACCTTCAATCCCTTCACCCAGATCGTCTCCGCCCATTTCCAAAACGACGCCGGCATCCTCGGCGCGGCCGCGCTGGCCAGCATGATGGAATAAGACAATCAATACGTGCGTTTCCATCAACGGATCAGCACAATATATTCTAAATAAAAACCGGAGAAGCTTTTCGTGGCTTCCCCGGTTTTTCATTCAGTATATAGAATTTAGAATTCCGTATTCAACATGCCCCCATCGCTTCGCGGCTGCGAAGCAGCCTCTTCCCGCTGGCGCAAGCCAGCGCTTCCCAATTGCTTCGCCGTCACTCCGCGTCACGCGGGCAGCTTGATTCCCGCTTCCTTCGCGGCTTCTTCCAGCTTATCCAGCGCCTCGATGATCTCCTCCTCGTTGTGGTCGGCGATCACGCAAAATCGGAGGCGGGCCTTGCCGCGCGGCACAGCGGGATAGACCGCCGGGGGTACAAACACGCCTTTGTGGCGCAGCATGTTGCTCAGTAAAAAGGCATCCTCGTCCTTGCCCACCATGATGGGAATAATCGCCGTTTTACCCGCCAGGCAGGTGTTCATCCCACGCTGATGCGCCTCACGCACAAAGCAGTCGATGTTGCGCGCCAGGCGCTCCATGATGGAAGGATCCTTCTGCAGCAGGCGGATGGCCGCAAGGGTGGCCGCGGCCAGGGGCGGGGAAATGCCCACAGAGAATACGAAGCCGGGCAGGTTATAGCGCAGATAGTCAATGATCTCCCGCCGACCGGCCAGGTAGCCGCCGCAGGTGCCCAGGCCCTTGGACAGTGTCCCCATCTTGATATCGATATCGTTGGGCTCAAGGCCGAAGTACTCGTCTACGCCGCCCCCGGTCTTGCCGATCACGCAGGCGGAGTGGGCCTCGTCCACCATCAAAAAGCAGCCGTACTTCTTCTTCACTGCCACAAATTCGGGCACGGGGGCGATATCGCCGTCCATGCTGTAGGCCCCCTCAATGATGATCAGCACCTTGGCAAACCTGTCACGCTGCTGCCTCAGGATGCTCTCCAGCGCCGCTACATCGTTGTGCGGGAAGGGTTTCACCGTCGCCTCGCTCAGGCGGCAACCCTGGTCGATGGAGTTATGCGCCAGGGCATCATACACGATCAGGTCATCCTTGCCGCAGAAGTTGCCCACGAAGGTCACGTTGGTGGAGTGTCCTCCCACCAGTACCAGGGCGGCCTCAGCGTGCTTCCATGCCGCCAGCTCGGCCTCCAGCTCGATGTTCAGGCTCTTTTCACCGGCCAGCAGGCGGCTGCCGGAAGCCGATGTGCCGTACTTGTCGATCGCGGCCTTGGCGGCATCCATGGTTTCCTTGCGGCCGCTCATGCCCGCGTAGTTATAGCTGCCGAAGTTCAGCACCCGCTTGCCGTCCATCAGGCTGGTGTTGGACAGCGGCGAGTCATGCACCACAAAATAGGGGTTCTCCATCCCGCTGCCCATCAAAGCCTGCTGGCGCTGCGCGAAGGCGATGGCTTCAGGCGACTTTGAAAAATCGGTGATGGGCTCCACCTTGCGCGGGGCCTCCTCCTGCTTTTTCTCGGGCCCTTGGCCCAGCTTCTCTTCAAGCAAGGCGGTCAGCCCGTCCACGGTGGTGCACAGGGCATACTCCTCCACCGGGATCAGCACAGAGAACATTTCCTCGATCTTCAGCGACAGGCTCAGCACCTGCAGACTGTCGCCGCCCAGGTCATCGATGAAATGCGCCTGATCGCTGAGGTTTTCGAGCGCGATCTGCAGGGTCTCGGTATAGACCTGGCGCACCTTCTGGCGGATCTCGGACGCTTCCAGGCCCTTGGGCGACGACTCTTCGTTGACAATGGGGGTATTTTCATGCAGGGGCGCAGCGCCGCTCTTAAGGTCCAGATCGCGGTAGGCCATCTTCTCATGCTCGATGGCTTCCTTCAGCGCCAGGCGCTTCACCTTGATGCCATTGGCGGTCTGGAAGCGCTCGGGCGTCGCCAGCACGCGGGTCACGCGCTTTAGCGTGGCCAGGCGGTTGTTAAGCGCCGCCACCTGGCGCATCAGATCACTCAGGAAGGCGTCGTCACGGTAGCGGTCGCCCACGCTGAGCACCAGCGTGATATCCTCATAATTGGGGTTGATATGCCGGCGGCGCTTGAGGCGGTTGATGCGGCTGACGCCTGTGTTCCTGATGCCCAGAACGCTGTACTGGTCAACGCCCTCCAGCACGCCAAAGCCGTCCTCTATTTCATCGGGGTACACATTCTCGCCCGACTCGTTGATGATCACATCCTTGCTGCGGCCCTCAACATACATGCGCATGCCCTTTTCCAGCCGCACGATATCGCCGGTTTTATACCAGCCCTCCGCGTCCAAGTCCGGCCCTATCAGGCGGCCGTCCTTCAGGCGGCCCGTGTGGACAGATTTACCCCTGATGTACATCTCGCCTGAGTTGGAGCGCTTGCCGTCCGACTGCACGCGGTACTCGGCGCTTGACAGCGGCCTGCCGACAGAGCCCGAGGTGCGAGTCTTCAGATCCATCGACGTCTCCACCGAGGTAATGGCGGTCTCCGTCATGCCAAAGCCCGAGATGGTGTAGTATCCCAGGGCTGAAATGGTACGCATATGCTCCTCGGGCGTGTGGCTGCCGCCCAGTATCACGCAGCGCACATCTGGGCCCAGCAACTTCGCTACCACGTCCTTAAACAGCACCTTGCGGGCGAAGTCCATGCCGAATTCCGGGTTGACCTTCTGCATCAGCAGGCTGAGCGACCTGGCAAACTTGAAGGCCGCCTGTTTCTTCTTGCCCTCCAGCGCCACTTTCTTTTGCAGCGACACGGACAGGTTGTTGGCCAGCAGCGGCACCGCGCACAGGAAGTTGATCTTGAAGCGGCGGGCCGTGCTCAGGATGGTCTCAGGCGTCCGGTCCTTCATATAGATTGATTCAAAGCCGATATAGTTGCACCACAGAAGGTTCACCATGAAGCCGAAAATATGATGATAGGGCAGGAAGGAAAGTGAGCGCTCCGGCTCACCGGGGATGATGCGCGCGTTGGCCTCGTGGATCAGCTCGCTGTTGAGTACCTGGTGGCACACAGCCTCCTCATCATACACAAAGATGCGGCTGGTGGTGGTCGTGCCGCTGGTACACAGGGCGACCTGGCTGGCAAAAGCCGGCACAAATCCCTTGTGGCCCCGGGCCGCAAACAGGTCCTCATGCAGCACCTGGGTGACGCCCTCCGGCAGCTTGCGCGGGCTCTTGACGATCAGGGCCG
>JAEWRJ010000091.1 GCA_023460055.1 Bacillota bacterium
ACGCCATTCATCTTGCATGTGCCGATAAGGCTGGCGAAGCGGGCCCAGTTGCGGCCGCCTTCATCATGGCCGGCGAAGAGCGCATTACGACGGTTCATGGCCGGGCTGCGGATGGCATTTTCGACAAGGTTGGAGTCGATGTCGATATGGCCATCATCAAGGAACCGGCAGAAGCCTTCCTGGCGCTTCAGCATATAGGCCATGGCCTCACCCAGGTCGGATTTTTTTGATACCCTGGCCGCCTGCGCCTTCAGCCATTCGAAGAACTCATCGACCACCGGGCGGGACAGATCCTGTCTGACAGCCCGCCGATGATCCGGGGCGCTTCCACGAATGGCATCCTCGATCCTGTAAATCGCGGCGATGCGCAAGAGCGCTGCCTCCACGATGGGCGAACCCTTCGTCGGCTGGGCTTTGATCAGCTTGCGCCTGCCATGTGCCCAACAGAACGCCAGCTGCAAGGGCGCACCACCCGTGCGCTTTGGCGTAGCGAGATGGGTATAGGCCCCATAGGCATCGACCTGGATCGTGCCATTAAAGCCAGCGAGGATTTCCGCGGCATATTCGCCCTTACGGCCCGGGCGGTAGTGGAACACCACGCCGGGTGGCGCGGCGCCTCCCCAACCGCGGTCGTCCCGCAAAACGGCCCAGAGGTAGCCTGTTTTCGTCTTGCCGCGCCCCGGATCAAGCACCGGGGCGGTCGTCTCATCAACATAAAGCCGGGAGCTTTCCGCCATCAGCCGCCTGGCCATGTGATCAACCACGGGCGCAATCAGGGCCCCGGTTCGGCCCATCCAGTCGGCCAGAACCGATCGGTCGATCGGCACCCCGTGCCGCGCCATCACCACTGCCTGCCGGTTCAGCGGCATATGCTCTGAATGTTTAGCGACAGCGATCTGAGCCAGAAGCGCCTCGGTCGGCCAGCTTCCCTCCAGAAGATGCGCGGGAGCTCTGGCCTGAACCACACCGGCACGCCCTTTGGGGCAGGCATAGCGCGGGCGCACCGTAACGATCACCTGATAACGGGCCGGGATGTAATCCAGGCGCTCACTACGATCCTCGCCGATCCGGACCATGTTCCCACACCCACAGGGGCAGACGATGCTGTCGGGCTCGACAATGCGTTCGACCCGAGGAAGGCTCTCAGGCAGAGCCCGGGCCTTGCGGGCCGCCCGTGGCCTGCGCTTCTCAGGATCGGGTTCGCTGGCCGCAATTCGTTCTTCGAGCGCCGCGATCTGCGCCTGCGTTTCGGCGATGGCGGCTTCCTGATCTTCCAGCGCCAGTTCCAACTGGGCCGGATCCAGCTTTTCCGATTTAGGTCCGAACTTCGTGTGCCGGTAATTCTGAACCTGGCCTTCCAGCCGTTCGATCAGGGCCTTCAACTCGATGATGAAGGCCTCCTTTTCGGCCACCACCGCCTGCTCATGCTGACGAGCTGCCCGTTCGATCTTCGCCTCAAACCGCGCCGCTTCCAGGGCCGCCTGTTGGGCGGTAAAGGCCTTCACCACCTCGGCGGGGAGGTCCGGAAACAGACTGAGATCGAAGGGCTGCGACATGCAGTATGTCTACCGCATCCGGGCCGTAAATCCCAACAAAATAAGGATAATATGCCAAAAAAAATCACCCCGCGGAGGTCGGATGAGCAACGCGGCGCACAATCGTCCGGCGCCAGTCCAACCCCTCGAAAAGAGCTTCCGCCTGCGCCCGTGACAGCCGCATAATCCCGTCCCGAACCTTTGGCCAGGCGAAGTTACCTTCCTCCAGAACCTTATAGATCAGCACCATTCCGGTCCCATCCCAAACAAGGATTTTCAACCTGTCACCACGCCTGGATCGGAAGATCACCGTGACACCGGAATGTGGATCAAGCTTCAGCTCGTTCTGCACCATCAGCGCCAGTGCCTGATGCCCACACCGGAAGTCCACAGGTTTCGTCGCGATCAGGATCGGCTGCCTCGCGCCCGTGATGATCATGTCTCTGCTCGCAGCGCGCGCACCAGAGCAGCAGCACGCTCCACCGTAACATCACCAGGAACGCGCAGCAAAATGCCCGCGCAGATCTCCACCGTCACAACACCAGCCCCTGCGGGATCTGCCGCTTGAGCGTGAGGGGCATCGACCGCCAGCGGTACAAAAAACGGCTCCGCAAACAGCGAGCGGGGCACCTCGGGCTGCGCCATCAAATCTGCCGGAAGGGCCAGCAACCCACGCCGCGCACGGCTTCGCCATTCCGACAGATGGTGCGGACGCATGTCGTGACGCCGGGCTACTGCCGCCACTGTCACCCCAGGCTGGAAAGTCTCCGCGACGATCCGCGCTTTCACATCGTCAGGCCAGCGTCGGTTGCTCCGGCGAGCCTCCACAACCGCGCACCGACCAACAAATCCTTCTCCGCAATCTGCCATTTCGACATCCTTCTGAAACCTCAGAAGAAAACTCGCCGCTATGGAGCTGGAACAAAACCGCAGATCTCAATGGGATGCAGACGCCGGATACGCCCTTTCCATGTGACGCCTGAATATGAGGAGCTTTACGCTTGGGCTGCCGTAGCGGGTGTGGACGCTCCGTTTGAGCCGGAGCCAGTGTCAGAGCTTGAGGGCCTGACGCCGGAGGAACATCTCGCCATTCTGCCGCCTGTCTCCCACGCCCAGATC
>JAEWRJ010000092.1 GCA_023460055.1 Bacillota bacterium
GCATACCGGATAATACCTATTATTCTAAATTTGTAAAGGTGGATAATTCAACCATTCAATTATATAGAAAAAACCCTCACCCTAAAATCTCTGCTGTTCCTGTTGGGGGAATATTTTTAGAAAGCAAAAGTAATTCAAAAATAGAAAATAACATCAGCATAGCTTCTCAAAAGCTTGTATTAGCTGAAAATGAAACGAAGCTACCTGATAATATAATTATTGAGGATATTTCAAAATCAGCATATATAAATACATACTTGACGTTTAAGGGCGATATTCAAAGTAAATATACTGTTAAATTTTTGGATAAAGAAACCAATGTACTTATTGATTCATTTAGTACGGAAGTAGAGAAATATGAATTTTCTGACAGTATATTTATTAACAATTTCTTTGATGTGAGGCAATATGTTTCTAATTTTGAGTTTGGAGAAGTAAGAAGCTTAAATTTGCAAATTGTTGTTGAAAGTGAAGATGGTCTTGAGATTATAAATCTTCCGTCTAATTACAATGTAAGCCGGATAAATGGTGTCAGAAATTTAAGCTCTTTGGAAACGGGCTCACTTAATAAAATCGGACAGGACTTTAAAAGCTCTATTAATGGACCGTCTATGATAAATTCCGGCAGCTATGATGATTATATACAAACAGCTCTTAGCTATTTAAGCGGATTTAAAGTAGATTCTCAAATGCTTCGCCTTGAAATTACCCCTACTGATAACCCTCTTGTATTTAAAGGAGTTATAATGATGGGAGTAGGTGAGATGGCTAAATTTATGAATTCCGGTGTATATAGCAGGGATAAAAATGCATCACACACATATGACTACATACCGGATTATGGAATATATCAAGGTGATTTCATACATATTAGCAGCATGTATATGAATTCTTACATGGGTGGATATGGATCTAATAAAAAATTATACGGTGGCGGAGCATATTTTGATTGTGAAATATTTTATGATATTGATTCAGAAGAGTGGAAAATTGTTGTATTGAAGTCATTTATACATGTGGGAGGGGGCTACCATTACCAAAAAATATATAATACGTGGATAGGACCTGTTCCGGTGACAGCTGAATTTTTAGCAGGAGGAACGGGACAGCTGAATTTAAAGACAGTAACAGAAGGAAAGGATAAGGATAGTATCTCTATAACAGAATTCTCGCCATACGTTTATTTACGGGGATTCGGTGGTGTTGGACGTGATTATAAGGTTGTGAGCTTTAAGGCAGGGGTTTACGGAAAAGCATCAATTGACCAACAATATTTGTGGCTTAAAAGTCCAAAGAAAAACAGTAACGGTCAAAGAATAAAGTTAGCGGGGGAAACAGGAATTGAATACAAGATAAAACTTGTATTAATAAATGTTGGGGGCACATATAAAATAGGCTCAGGAAGTAAGACGTGGACATTCAATGACTACAATAACATAAAAAAACAATATGATTCTATACAATATAATTTAGTATTAGACAAACATATGACAGGCAGCGAAGGTTTTAATAAACATGCCACTTTTGAAGACAGATCATATTTAGTTAATGAAAGATATTGGAATTTTAGTATGCCAAGGAGATTGTCGTCAGGAGGTATAAGCATTATTCAGTCCAATGCATATCCTTATTCCAATCCTGTATTAAGTACTGATGGAGAAATGATGGTATATGTATCGGATATGAACAGCTATGACATAAAGGATACCTCGGTTTGTTTTTCTCTGAAATCAGGTGGTGCATTTTTAGAGGGTGCCGAAATAGATGCTTCTGACTATGCTGACACAGATGTGGTTGTTGACGGCACATCATCTGATGCTGCAGCTGCATGGACAAGGGTTATAACAGATATGAAGCTTATAGAAGGAAGTGAAGCAACAGCAGAAGACATTCAAAACATGCTTTCAGGCACTGAAATTATGGCCGGTATTTATAAAGGCTCTGAATTTGTTACAACACGCCTCACTTACAATTCCATGGCGGATATGTCTCCTGTAGTTGCAACAAACGGAGAAAAAACAATAGTTGCATGGAGAAGCTTCTATGCCGGGGATATTGACAGACCTTTGAGCTTTGACGGCAGAGACAATATAATGTACCGGATATACGATGGCAGTGCATGGAGTGAGGAAAAATGTCTGTATGACGGAAGTATAGATAGTATAAACACTTTTAATGCAAAAATGCTTTCTGATGGTACTTCTGCCATAACTTATGAAGTGACAATGGGTGACACAGATAATGCTGAAATATACTGCGCAATAATTGATGATGAGGGTAATATATTAAAAAATATAAGATTAAGAAACAATGAAGACAGAGATGAAAATCCGCAAATAACATCTGTAGTATTCCCTGATAAGGAACGTTTTGTTATAGGTTATTCAGTCAGGGGAGAAGGAACTGAAGAAGCTGCAGGGAACAGTGCAATAAGAGTTACAGCAGTTGATGGAAAGGGAAATATTTATAATGATTTTGAAACTGAAATTGATACGATCTACAGTAATTTCAAGTTTACAAAGGGTTCAGAGCACATAAAGGATTTGTCCATAGTATGGGTTCAACCGGAATTTGATGCAGAGGATAATTACAGCCATTTATTATGGGGAAGGAAATTTTTCTTAAATGGTGAAAGTTTTTCGATTTCTCCTGAAATCAAGCTATTAAAGCTTGATGAAAACAACCTCATAGATTTTTATGATGCATATGTTGATAATACCGGTAAAATTAATTTTATGCTTCAAACAACTGATTATAATAGGGCAGATGAGTATAGCAATATAATTTATGGACAGGCAGAATATAAAAATAAGATATCAATTGAAGAAATTTATTATAATCGTAATGAAATTCTTCCCGGAAATGAAATGCCTTTTATGTTCCGAATTTACAATAGCGGAATAGAGCCAATTAATAATTTAAATATTAATTTCGGAGGAACAGTTCATGAATTTGGAGCCGGAGATTACATCATGCCCGGACAGTACAAGGATATCAATATATTTTACTTGGTTCCTGAAACAATTACTGATGCTGCATATTCAGTTACAGGGAAATATCCTTCATCTTTGGATATTGCCTCAGGTAACATTAAATTAAATGTTCCTGATATAGGCATATACGGTATTGATGTTGTCAAGGAAGCTCAAAGAGAGAGAATATTCAGTGTAATGCTTCACAATAGTACTTTTTCAAAGCTGACAGAAGGAAAGCATACAGTAAAGCTTTATGCATATGATAGCCCTGACTCTGAAGCGGTACCCATTGCAACAGAAGTAATAAGTGATGCAGCTTCGCTGAATATGATTAATAACGGTATATTCATCAAGAATGTATTGTTAGACGAAGAAGCATTGCAGGGTATACTTAATGAAGAAGGAGAGATACCTGATGACGGAGAGTGGATATTTTTCAAGGCAGCTATAGAAGAAGACGGTGAAGAAATTGAAGATGCTGATATGTCAAATAACTGGGACTATGTTAAAATAAGAGGGCTTATCGGCAAGAATATGGAGAGAGTTTCGATTGCGAGCAGGATGGAATCTCAATCAGGTCGGTCAACAG
>JAEWRJ010000093.1 GCA_023460055.1 Bacillota bacterium
TTCGGGGACCGGTGTAGACCGCTGTCTCTCCAAGATGTTCAGCCAGGGCTCTCACCAGGCTCTTGCGGTCAGGGGCTGTTGCTTGAATCCTCATGTCGATACCTCCTCTTTTTTGGGTATGACATTAGTCACTCGTATCCCGAAGATAGTCAAGTCAATGTAAAGGATCAATGACATCTTTATTGCTCCCAGGGCAGGCCGGCACGCCAGAAGTGGCCGTAGCTGGAAACGAGGTTGTAGTCGACGTCCAGGAGTTTCAAGCTGGAGATGATCCCTGCCGGACTCAAGTCATAGTGCTTTCGAATCCAGTTGACGAGGTAACTCTGCGGCAAGAGGCTTGTGCCGAAGTAGTCGACCGAGACAGACACAGGTTCAGCCATCCCAATGGCATAGGCCAGCTGTACTTCGCAGCGTTTGGCGTATCCAGCCCGGAGGATGTCCTTGGCAATCTTACGCGCCATGTAGGCACCGCTACGGTCCACCTTCGTAGGATCCTTGCCCGAGAAGGCTCCTCCGCCATGCCGGCACATACCGCCATAGGTATCCGCGATGATCTTGCGGCCGGTCACACCTGTGTCTGCAAAGGAGGATCCGATCACGAAACGTCCGGTCGGGTTCACCAGCACCTTAAAGTCCATGTTCATATCATAGGCTTTCGCCGTGCTGTACATCACCGAGATCACTTGGCGTCTGACTTCTTCCAGGCTGAGGTTCGGCTGATGCTGTGTGCTGAGGAGAAAGGTGTCAATGCGCTGTCGCTTGTAGTCATAGGTCACTTGAGCCTTGGCATCCGGCAGCAGGCCGGTGTCTTTCAAATCCTTGAGGCGTTTCAGCGCGCTCGTTGCCAGGACGAAGGGAATCGGCAGCATCTCGCTCGTTTCCTTGGTGGCGTAACCAAACATCATGCCCTGGTCTCCTGCGCCTTTCCTGTCCACGCCACGCGAGATATCCGGGCTCTGCTTGGAGATATGGAGATAGACCCTGTACGCCTCAACCTGCTTTAGGCCGATGCCGGAAAGCGTACAGCGTACCAGGTCAGGGTAGTCAGGCTCGTGCCCGGAGGTGATCTCGCCGGCAATCGTGATATCGAAACCCTTGATCAGGCATTCCACTGCAACCCGGCTGCCCTTGTCGTGCTTCAGGCAATCGGTGACGATCGCGTCGGAGATCTGGTCGCAGATCTTGTCCGGGTGCCCGCAGGATACCTGTTCGCTGGTAAATAGCATCGTCTTTTCCTCTCCGGTCTGTTTTCATCTCACAAGAAAAGAGCGCCGGCTTTTTCTTCTGCCGACGCTCTGGGTAGGTACACTTCCACTACCGACATAATACCATATTTGAGGATGTAATCAAGTGACTTAGAGTGAACTTATGTGTGTACTTTTATGATACAGCATTTCTTTTTTGCAAAACCGCTTCCAGTTCGACGAGCGCCCTGGTGTGCAAGGAATGCACCCAGCGCACGCTGAAGCCCATATCGCGCGCAATCTCCTCCCAGGAGAGATAGTGCAGATAGCGTTTTTCCAGCAGCAGCTCCAAATCGATATTATTAATGGCGCTGATGTTCAGAAGCATCTCATTTTTCAGATCCACCAAGGCATCGATCTGCTGATTGAGCTCATTCTCCGCTTTCATCAGCCGGATGACGGTATCTTCAAGGGATGTCACGTTGCGAGTATGGGATACAACGCTGTCCTGATAGCTTGATGTGACTTTCTCTGCCATCGATCGCAGGGATTCGATCTGCAGCAATTTGTTGTTCACCTGCTGATCAAGCCGGTGTGCCTGGCTGAGGTATTCCTTCGCTGTCATTGCTCTCTCCCCTCCATCCCTTTCATTTCAGCCTGCAGTCGGTGCAGGAGATGCCGTCCATCTAGGTCCGTCAGGATTGCAAACCAGGAGGAGAGGAAGAATTTCTCGAGTTCCTGTCTCTGCTTTTGATTCTTTAGGTCATCCGGCTCGTCAACCATTTTCTTGTTGTTCTGCCGATAATCCCTGACAGCCTGCAGGATGATGGCCTGTGCCAGTTCTTCATAGGGATTCACCATCTGTACCTCCGATCGTTTATTCCTCTCGGATTGGCACGGATTGTCGTTGTTTGTCTTAGATTTGCAGATCAGCCTTGACAGCATCGATCAGGGCAGCCTGGGTTCTGTCCTTGTTTTGCAGCGCTTTCATGATCTGTTCGTCGATGGTGCCCTGGGTGATGATGTGGTGGATGACAACCGTATCCGTCTGCCCCTGCCGCCAGAGCCGGGCGTTCGTCTGCTGGTACAGTTCCAGCGACCAGGTGAGCCCAAACCAGATCAGGGTGGAGCCTCCTACCTGCAGGTTCAATCCGTGTCCCGCAGATGCGGGGTGTATCAGGCCGACAGGGATTGTGCCTGCATTCCAGTCATCAATGTCCCCCGACATCCTGATTTCCCTCACCTTAAACCGCTTCCGTATCCGTTCCAGGTCGTGCTTGTACCAGTAGGCCACCAGGACGGGCTTGCCATTCGCGCCTTCGATGAGGTCTTCCAGCATGTCCAGTTTCCTGTCATGCAGGTGGATTCTGCGCTTGTCTTCGCTGTAGACGGCACCGTTGGCCATCTGGCAGAGTTTGCCCGACAAGGCGGCGGCGTTCACCGCATCGATCTCCTCTTCCCCCAGCGTCAATACCAGCTCTTTGCGCAGGGTGTCATAAGCTTTTCGTTCATTGTCGGAGAGGGTCACCCGGGCTTCGTTCATCACACATTCGGGCATCTGCAGGTAATCTGTGCTTTTCATGCTGATGGTGATGTCAGAGATCCTTCGGTAGATTTCATCCTCTGCCCCGGGCCGGGGTTTGTAGGAGAACACCTGCATGCCGTTGCGCTTATCAGGCTGGAAGAACTCATCCCGGTAGTGGGTGATGAACCGTCCCAAGCGCTTGCCCATGTCAAGCAGGCGAAACTCTGCCCACAGGTCCATCAGGCCATTGCTGGAGGGAGTGCCGGTCAGGCCGACGATCCTTTGCACCAGTGGCCGCACCTTCATCAGGCTCTTGAATCGCTTGGCCTGGTAAGATTTGAAGGAGGACAGTTCATCAATGACAATCATGTCGTAGTCAAAGGGCAGTCCGCTTTCCTCAATCAGCCACTGGATGTTCTCCCGGTTGATGATGTGGATGTCGGTTATCTGCTGGAGGGCAGACCTTCGCTCAGTCTCAGTGCCAACTGCTACGCTGTAGGTCAGTCCTTTCAGGTGGTCCCATTTCTGAATCTCTGCCGGCCATGTGCTGGTGCAGACTCTCAAAGGGCCAATAATCAAGACCTTTCTAATCAGGAAGCTGTCAAGGCACAGGTCGTAGAGGGCGGTCAGGGTGATTACGCTTTTCCCTAAACCCATCTGCAAGAGAATAGCCGCGATAGGGTGTGTGAGAATGAAGTCCGTTGCGAATGTCTGGTACTCATGAGGAACGTATTTCATCCAGCACACCTCCTATCTGGTCAGGATGGTCAATGCAGTACACCGAAAACCCTAGCGCCTCCAGCTGCCTTTTTCTCTTTACCTGCAGCGGTCTCATGAGTTCTCCAGGGGCTTTCACTTCCACGAAGGCAAGGCGCTTGCCGGGGAGAAGGATGAGGCGGTCGGGCACGCCTGCCCATCCGGGAGAAATGAACTTTAGTGCTAAGCCGCCCTGGCTTCGGACTTCTTGTACCAGTCTCCCTTCGATGTCCTTTTCTCTCACCTCGATGTCACCACTGGCGGATCTATCAGGTGAAATATGGCTCCTGCAGCCTTGGAAAAACTGGTCATAGGCTGTCCTTTACATTTCCAACACCACTTACCGCGATAGAACACGGCGTACTGATGATTCAAGCATTTGATCTGGTAGTGATATCCATGGTATCTTCTGTTAAATATGCCCGGCTGTTTTTCAACCCAATGCTTTAGGATAAATCGCATCCTGCGTTGTGTACGGTTACGGGCTTCGATCTCTCGCTTTTTTGCTCCTAGCTCATTACCTTCCAAGATTCCGGCATAGATACACCCAACGTTTATCAGGCCTATGTATTCTGGATGGAACATCTCATGAAGGTAACGTACATTTGCACATCCACACAGCTCGCATGTCGTTAAAACTTCGCGTTCATCAATCTGGCTACATAGCCATCCATCCAATGGAGCTCCTATGTTCTTGAGCTTTTTTAAGCACCTATTCTTGTATCTGTCGTCCACTTTTATTCTCCTTCATCAGCTGCGCGTGTAGGTCATGTCAGTCGTCTCATAAAACCCCCTATAGGAGAAATTGAGGCCCTGTTTTTCCCTATAGGGACTTTCTAGTAACCGAGTAACATGACCTACACTAACCGTTACTTTAGTTTTGATATTCTTGTATCTATCGTCCACTTCAGCTCTCCTTCTTCCGGGCTGCGTGTAGG
>JAEWRJ010000094.1 GCA_023460055.1 Bacillota bacterium
GCCATTGTCTATTTTGCGGTGGCCTATCTCAACACCATGGATCAGGCCTGGGTCTACGGGCTCACACGCATCATGGGCACCCTGATCGGCACGGGCATCGGCCTGCTGGTCAACTTCACCATTTGCCCGCCTAAAAAAGAATCAATATCAAGCCTCTCCGGAGAAGCGGGATAAAAACTGCCTGGTTCTCTCTTCCTTGGGCGCGCCGATAACCTCTTGCGGCGGCCCTTCTTCAACGATCATGCCATCGTCCATAAAGATCACATGATCTGCCACATCCCTGGCAAAGGCCATTTCGTGGGTCACGATGATCATGGTGGTGTTCTGCTCAGCCAGGCTGCGCACCACGCGCAGAACCTCGCCGGTCAGCTCAGGATCAAGAGCCGAGGTAGGCTCATCAAAGCAGAGCACGCTGGGGTTAAGCGCCAATGCCCGCGCGATTGCCACCCGCTGCTGCTGCCCGCCGGACAGCTGATGAGGATATGATTCAGCCTTAGCGGAGAGACCCATGCGCTCAAGCAGTTGCCTCCCTTTGGCTTCGATCTCCTGATACCGGGAAGCGGACAGGCGCTTCTCCTGCTCCCTGATCAGCAGCTCGCTGGCCAGGGTTATATTTTTAAGCGCGGTGTATTGGGGAAACAGGTTAAATGACTGAAAAACCAGCCCGAAATTAAGCCTGCGCTTTCTGATCTCCTGCTCATTTTGCATGGCGGCGTCACGCGCGTCAAACAGCACCTTGCCGTGCAGCCGAATGATGCCCCCATCGGGCCTCTCCAGAAAATTCAAGCAGCGCAGCAGCGTCGTCTTGCCTGAACCCGAGGAGCCGATGATGGCAAGCGCTTTCCCCTCCTCCAGAGAAAAACTGATATCGCGCAGTACCTGCACGCCGCCGAAGCTTTTGTTGATGCCTTCCGCTTCCAATATCGCCATGTATATACCCTTATGCCTTAAAGTAGTCCAGGCGCTTTTCCAGCCTGCTGAACAGTATCGTCAGTATACCGACAAATGCCAGAAAGAATATGCCCGTAGAGAACAAAGGCCAGATCAGGCCTTTTGAGGTGTATTCCTGCGCCATCATGATGATCTCCTTGATGGAGATGATGCGGGCGAGCGAGGTATCCTTGACCAGCGTGATCACTTCATTGCCCATGGAGGGCAGAATACGTTTGATCACCTGCAGCAGCGTCACGCGGAAGAATATCTGCGCGCGTGTCATGCCCAGCACCTGCCCGGCTTCCGTTTGACCCTTTGGAATACCTTGAATGCCGCCGCGGTAAATCTCCGAAAAGTAGCAGGCATAGTTGATCACAAAGGCCGCGGAGGCTGCCGTAAATCGCGCCCCTCCGCCGGAGCCCCAAAGAGGTCCCCAGCCAAGCAGCCCCGGCGCGAAGTAGATAACAAGAACCTGCAGCATGAGCGGGGTGCCTCGAATCACCCAGACAATCCCCGCGGTCAGCCAGGAAAGCGGTTTGAAGCGGCTCATCGACCCAAAGGCGATCAAAAGCCCCAGAGGCAGTGAAAAGAGCAGCGTGACAAAAAACAGCTGGACATTCAGCCCAAAGCTCTCAATCAGCCGCCCAATAATGATGTTAGTATCTGTCATTCTTTATCCTATAAAATAGTCATAAGGGGGCAGAATGGTTACTCTGCCCCCTGATATGCAGTTAAATGGGTCAGACCGCCAGATCCAGGCCGAACTTCTGGGCCAGTTCCTGCAGGAAGCCTTGCTCCTTGAGGGTTAGGAAAGCCTTGTTTACTTCCTCTGCGATATCGCTTCCCTTGCGGAAGGCGACGCCGTAATCTTCCACACCCAGGCGGTCAACGATCTTCAGATCAACATAATCGCCGTCTTTGCCGACCATTGCGTTGGCCAGGGTCAGATCCAGCACGGCTGCGTAGGCTGTACCGGCTTTGACTTCCATCAGGCAGGCAGTCTGCACTTCCTTGCTGATCAGCTCGGCCTGGGAAAGGTTCGGGTCTTCCTGAACAGTCGTTTCTCCGGCGCTTCCCGCTTCCGCGGCGACAACCTTGCCGATCAGGGAGGCGGTGGATTCATACTCGCTGCCCTCTTTGATAACGACGGCTTGCGCGTTCTTCACATAGGGAATGGTTATCTCCATCTGGGCTTTACGCTCATCAGTGATGGTCAGGCCATTCCAGATGCAATCGATGTTTTTGGCGGCCAGCTCGATCTCCTTGGTGTTCCAGTCGATCTCGACAAATTCAGGAGTTACGCCCAAGATCTGCGCGACGGCGACGGCCAGCTCGGTGTCAAAGCCGGTGAACTCGCCCTTTTCATCGGTATAGTTCATAGGCGCATAGACGGTATACCCGATGACGAGCGTGCCTTTTTCCTGCACATGATGCAGATCGCTCTCCTCAGCCGCCGATACCGGCACGGCAAACATCGCAAAGACCAGGGACAGAAGCACAGACAGGGACAGGAACTTCTTGAACATCGCGTATACCCTCCTTCGTTAACTTTCCGGACCTTTAGTCCGGGATTGCGGGAATCATATCACACTTTTTGAAAGATGGAAAGTATAAAATTGCATTTTTTCGATTTTTTATTCCTATCATTCAACACAATGCAGGAAGTGGTAGATATATAACAAAAACAGGCATGCGCTGCCTGTCTGCTGTGGAAATAAGCGGGATTAGGCCTGAATGCCCAGCTTCCTCTCCAGATATTGATCGTATGTGCCCCGGAAATCAACCATGCCGTCAGGCTGCAGCTCTATCACCCGGTTGGCAACGGAACTGATCAGCTCGTGGTCATGGGAGGTGAACAGGATGTTGCTGTTAAAATCACTCATGCCGTTGTTGAGCGCCGTGATGGTCTCAAGATCCAGATGGTTGGTGGGCTGATCCATCAGCAGCACATTGGCCTCCTTGAGCATCATGCGGGCAAGCATGCATCGCACCTTCTCACCGCCCGACAGCACCGCCGAGCTTTTGAACACCTCATCGCCGGAAAACAGCATCTTGCCGAGGAAACCGCGCATGTAGGTATCGGTGGTGTCTTCCAGGGAGAACTGCCGCAGCCAGTCCAGTATGTTCAGGGACTTTTCCTTGGGGAAGAAGGCGGTGTTATCCTTGGGGAAGTAAGAGGCGGTGATGGTGATGCCCCAGCGCGCCTCTCCCTCATCCGCTTCACTTTCGCCAGCCAGCACCTCAAAGAGGGCCGAAATGGCGTTTTCATCGCCTATGAAGGCGATTTTATCCCCCTTGTCCACAGTAAAGCTGACCCCGTCAAATACCTTGACCCCATCGATTGATTTACTCAGGCCATCCACCCGCAGGATCTCATTGCCCACATCGCGGTTCTTCTGGAAGGTAATGAAAGGATAGCGGCGGTTGGACGGCTCGATCTCATCCAGGGAGATCTTCTCCAGAAGCTTTTTGCGCGACGTAGCCTGGCGCGATTTGGACGCGTTGGCCGAAAAGCGCTCTATGAAGGTCTGCAAAGCCTTGCGCTGCTCTTCCTTCTTTTTGTTCTGATCCTTCATCATCTGGGCAGCCAGCTGGCTTGACTGGTACCAGAAATCATAGTTGCCCGTGTACACCTTGATGCGGCCGTAATCGACGTCCGCGATATAGGTGCACACGTTATTAAGGAAGTGACGGTCATGGGATACAACGATGACCACGCCCTCATAGTTAATCAGAAATTCTTCAAACCAGGCGATGGCGGCGATATCCAGGTCATTGGTAGGCTCATCCAGTATCAGAACATCCGGGGTGCCAAACAGCGCCTGCGCCAGGATAACTTTCACCTTTTCGCGGCCGGCAAGTGCGCTCATCTTCTTATTGTGCAGCTCCTCAGGCAAGCCCAGCGAGTTGAGCAGCGTAGCCGCGTCGGCCTCCATGGTCCAGCCGCCCAGATCCGCAAACTCGCCTTCAAGCGCCGCGGCACGCTCCCCATCCTCATCTGAAAAATCAGGCTTGGTGTAGAGTTCATCCTTTTCCCGCTCGATCTGATACAGGCGCGGGTTGCCCAAAATGACGGTTTCGAGAACCGTATAGGCGTCAAAGGCATAGTGGTCCTGGCCCAGCACGGACATACGCTGGCCTTTGGACATGCTGACCTCGCCGGAACTGGGTTCCAGATCACCGGAGAGGATCCTTAAAAACGTCGACTTGCCCGCTCCGTTAGCTCCGATGATGCCATAGCAATTGCCTGGCACAAACTTGATATTGACGCGGTGAAACAGCCTTCTGTCGGCAAATTGGAGGCTGAGATTGGATACCGTGAGCATGAGTAATTCCCTTCCTGATCGCTTCATTAAACCGACGCGTCCGATTGACGCGCAAATTGAAATTATACATCAATAGAGCATGGAAGTAAATGGAAGGTTTGGGAATTCCATTACCCGAGGCTAAATCGACTCTTTCTCCTCGTACCGCTCCACCCGGACGATCAGCAGGCTCCCGTCGTAGGTGACTTCCGCGGTATCCACCATCATGCCGGCCAGGGACAGCTCGCCGTCAAGCTCCTCTTCCCCGCTGAGGTACCAATAATTCTGTTCCATGTCTTTCTGGCGTGGGATGCTGAGCAGACGCTTGAGATGATCCACCTGCGCTGAAGAAAGGTCCTTGATCGTTCCGGTCACGGTCAATTCGGTGCTGTGCGGGGCCATCTTGATATCTGTCGTAAAATGGCAGCCGCCCAGATAAAAGAAATGTCCTAAAATGTCCGTCAGGATGCGGATATTCTTTTCATATCTCATCTTCATAAGTTCGTTTCCCCTTCTTGAGTGTCAGGATGACAGGTACCAGTACCAGTGCCACGAAGCCGGCCACAAATCCGTTGTTATACAGGTTCATTCCTCCGGCGCCCTGTCCGATGTGGCTGACGACCATCGCGTGTACAACACCGGCTGTCATCCCCCACCCCCAGCCGTACTGGCCGGAGATAGGCGCGAGGCCCGTGCAAAGCAGGATCGCCAGCACATTGCCGGGCGCTGTCAGCCCCTGGCTGCTAAACGCGGACGACAGGATGGCGCCCAGCATCACGGGCAGGCAGTTGCGCGGGTGCTTGCCAAAGCTGCCAAAGCCGATGATGGTAAAGATGCCGGCCAGCGTCCCTCCGTTGAGCGGCGCTCCGATCAGCAGGGTCAAGGTAACTGACATGTAGGTCAGCAACCCCATGTTAAGGTAAATGCACTCGCCATACAGGAGGTAATAGTCCGTGACCAGGCGGCCTGAGTGGCCCAGAACCCTCTTGTATTGCGCCTTGAGACCATCCTGCGGACGGCTCAGCAATCCAAGGACAATCAGCCCCGCGCCAAGCGCGTACATTAAGATGGCAAGGGGAAGATCCTGCCCTTCGCTCCAATGAAGCGGCCTTTCATAGTCCAGTCCCAGATAGCGCGAAATGGCCATGAAGAACATGGCCAGTATGCCGCCTGCAAAGCCCGCGTTATACAGATTGTATCCCCCATGCACGCGCGTGGTTGCCGTGGAAACGATAGGCATGGAAAAGCCCACGGCAACACCCGCCGCCAGCGCTGCCACTATATGCACCCAGGATTCCAGCTGACCCAGATGCGCCACTTCCCCCACCAGGGGACCAAGCGTGGAACTGAGCAAGGCAATCAAGCCGAAGTTTGAAAAGGGCTCCTTCTGAAGCTTTGAGTATAGCCATACTCCGAAGATAATAGGCGCGGAATTGAACACCGTTTTCCCGAAAAACGAAAAGCCCGTCACCAGCCATATGCACATAATCAGCGCCCCATTGGGCTTTGCCCGGATGACGATCAGCAGCATAATGGATGCTGCCGCGCTGATCGCAGCGTTCATGCTTGCCGCCCCTAGGCCTCCAACGGCAATGAAATCCGTGATCAAAAGGCCTCTCGCCATCAGGATGCTCCACAGGCCCGGCGCCAGCTCATTGAGGGGTGAAGAGATGAATCCGAACACGGCCAGCGTGCCCGCCATGATCAGGCACACGCGGTAGGGTGTCAGGCGGCGAAAAAGAGGTTGCATGGCATCATCCTTTCATTTGCTCAGGCTAAAGAGATAAATCAGTATACCATGAGGCTGGATCCGGGAAAAGCACGAATGATCTCATAGGCCAAACGCAAGCGGATAAAAAACTTAAGCTGTGCACTTGCATTTAACCTTAAGGCATGATAATATGGACAGGCTGTCATGAAGGATTCGCTGTTTGCAAGTCCGCCAGTCTCCGACAGGGAGGTGTTATCGATGGGAAAGTTTTGTGAAGTTTGCGAAAAGACCGCGATGAGCGGCCATAAGGTGAGCCACTCCAACCGCAAGAGCAACCGGCAGTGGGCTCCCAACGTGCAGAATGTGCGCGTAATGGCCGGCGTTTCTACCAAGCGCATTAACGTTTGCACCAGCTGCCTGCGCAGCGGCAAAGTTTCTCGCGCCCTGCCCAAGGTATCGGTTTCCACCGAAGCGTAACCAATTCATTGGCATAGCGCCCGCGCGGCAATCACAAACAGCTAACCCTCGCAAGCTATCCAGCAGCGGGGGTTTTGCTTATCCTGCCTTTCGCGCAAAAAAGCCCCGCTCAGCGGGGTTTTTGAAATCAGCGGTTTCTCTTGCGGCGATCTCCCATAAAACGCTCATAATCGCCGGGGTGCTCCAGCACCTTGCCACAGCCAATAGCCACACACTGCTGGGGATTATCGGCTACACGGCAGGGAATCTTGATGTTTTCCTCTATCACTTCCTGCAGGCCCTTCATCGCCGCGCCGCCGCCCGTAAGGAGGATGCCATTCTCATATACGTCGTTGGCAAGCTCCGGCGGGATTCGCTCCATCACGGCAGTCAGCCCCTCCATCATCTGATGCAGCGCTTCCTCCATCGCTTCGGCAATCTCCTCACGGCTCACATCCATCTGCTTGGGTAAACCGCTGACCAGATTGCGTCCGGCGATCGGCAGGGTAACGGTACTTTCCCCTGTAGCCCACACAGAACCGATGGCGCATTTTATATCCTCAGCCGTACGAAAGCCGATCAGAAGGTTATGCTTCAGCCGGACATAGCGGATGATGGCGTCCGTAAAGGCGTCCCCGCCGATTGGCATGATGTTTCTCGCGCTTACTTCGCCCGAGGACATCACAGCTATATCGGTCGAAGCGGCCCCGATATCTGCCACCATATGCCCGGTATACTGGCTGACATCCATGCCCGCGCCGATCGCCGCGGCCAGCGGCCTGTCAATCAGCTGGGTTCGCCTGGTACCGGCTTCAAACATGCCAATGATCAGCTGGCGCTTTTCTATCTCGTTGGCGGAGGCCGAAATGGACATCACGGCGCGCGGACGGGCAAAGATATGCTTCCCGATGACGCGGACAACAAAATGGTTCAGCATGATCGACAGCATATCAAAGCCTTGGATGGTCCCCTTCTGCAATGGGCGGATAACCTCGATGTTGCCGGGTTCCCGGCCCAGCATCTTATAGGCCTCCAGACCGATGGCAATGACGTTTCTGGATTCATGGTCAACCGCCAGCATCGCCGGCTCATTGAGCACAATTCCCCTGTTACGGGAATAGATCAGTACATTGGACGAGCCAAGGTCTATCCCGATATCTTCAACTGATGCCATCTGAGATCTCTTCGCCTTCCTCTCTTACAGCCGGTCAGACGGGCGGGTCCTCTTTGCTGCGTTGGGCAGGGGCGTAAACACCCCTCAACAACTCTTCGGCTGCTTGTAAAAACTTGGTTTTCCTCAGTATAATATCACAATTTGGAAACAATTACCACTAATTTCGTAAAATATCCTTCATTTAATCGCCACACCCCCACCAAGGAGATCAAATGCCGCCCGAAGGCGTCCACAGACTGCGGTTCCCCAACACGTCAATAACCAAAATGGCAACCGTGCCGCGCAGCAGCGGAATGGACAGCTTGGCGGGGAGCTGTGGCGACATTTTCTGCCGGGCGGCAGACGCGTAGACAACAAACTCGCCGCCATTGACCAGCCCCGCGTACCATTGGTCCACCGCCTCCAGCCCGTCCACATTCAGATGTTCAAGTTTCTTCATCATGTCAGGCGGCAGTGTGTAAGCGTTAAGCTTCACATCATAGTAGCCGATACCGGTTGTAATCGCCGCGTCAAGCATCAAGGGATGGTCTGTAAAAGAGGCCTGGCACTGCACGGCGGTATGCGCGATTCGCTTGCGGCTGGCCGCAAAAGCGCTTTTACCCAGATCCACCCCCAGAAACTGCCTTCCGTTTTGAGCGGCGGAAAACAGCGTGGTGCCGGATCCGCAGCAGAGGTCGGCGACCAGGTCGCCCGGC
The DNA here is from genome assembly GCA_023460055.1 of Bacillota bacterium. Lineage (GTDB taxonomy): Bacteria > Bacillota > Clostridia > Christensenellales > Aristaeellaceae > UBA1038. The sequence goes on from JAEWRJ010000094.1 coordinate 8,275, forward strand.
CTGGTTGAGCACAGGATGATCCTGTCCAGAAGTGCCGCGGGTTTTTGTGTGGCATAGCCCGTCCTCTGCGGATCCTTTTGCTGCATATGGCTCAGATCCGTCCAAACATCGTCGGGGTAGCTGGGTTCGTCATCATAATATATGTAGGTCTTGCCGCCCGTCTTGATAGAACGGTAAGCGCGGCCTTGCTCGTCTACATGACGCTTCAAGTGGTTGCTGCGCTCAGTTTTTTTAGCGGCAGGCACCTGCGTGATATCAAAAAAGTGCTCTTTGGTTTTTGCGTAAAACAGGATGCTGTCGTGCTTGCGGCTGAAGTAGCGTATCGACCGCCCGCCTGTCTGGTAGCTCCAGACGATCTCATTGCGAAACTGCTCTTCCCCGAATATATCATCGCACAACAGGCGCGCATGAGCCACAGAACGCCAGTCTACATGCAAAAAGAAGGATCCGCTGCGGGTCAGCAGCTTTCGGGCGAGGTGGATCATTTCACGCAGAAAAGAGAGATACTCTTCCCGCCCTGTCTGCACGAAATCGTTAAAAGCAGGCAAATCGATATAGCGCTTGCCTGTTCGCCAGCCCTCTTCCCCGATTCGCATGCGATAGGTGAAATACTCGCCGGTAAAATAGGGAGGATCGATATAGACGCACTGAACCTTGCCGTAGTATTCGCTCAGGTCAAGCTCACGCGCATCGCTCATGATGAGCCTGCCCCTGGGGCCGGGCGCATCCACCCGTTCCTTTTCACAGCCGGCGCGCTGCCACATCATGCCTCTTTCTCCCCCTTATACATGCCAATATGTCTGGCTGTCAGTCTATCACGCTTTACTCTGCTTGACAAGTTCACAGCCTTGTGGCTATGATGCGGTAGATAACTTGACAGGAGGCAGCATGCACTTTCCGCTCCCCGCCCCCGTGACCGATGCCCTGTCCCGCTTGGAGGCAAAGGGCTTTGAAGCCTATGCTGTCGGCGGCTGTGTCCGAGATTTTATATTGGGAAAGACTCCTCACGAGTATGATCTGTGCAGCGCCGCAACCCCGGATGAGCTGCGCGATTGCTTTCCAAACGAGCGGATCATTGAAACGGGCCTGAAGCACGGCACCCTGACCCTTGTACTGGACGGCATGCCCCTTGAAATTACCACCTTCCGCAGCGACGGGCGCTACAGCGACAGCCGGCATCCCGACAGCGTCAGCTTCTCGCTCAGCATCAACGAAGACCTGAAAAGAAGGGATTTCACCTGCAACGCCATGGCCTACAGCCCCGTCCGCGGGCTGGTCGATCCCTTCTCAGGCGCCACAGCGTGCCACAATCAGCTGATTCAGGCTGTCGGCGATCCCGACCAGCGTTTTACCGAGGACGTCCTGCGCATATTGCGGGCGCTGCGCTTTTGTGCCACTCTGGGCTTTCAAATTGAGGAAAAAACCGCTCGTGCCGCCATCCGCCTATCCGTCTCCCTTGATAAGGTCAGCCGGGAACGCGTCGCCAAAGAACTGAACCTCACTCTGCTTGGAAACGACGCGGCGGAGGCGCTGCGCAAATATCCCCAGCTTCTGTTTGCTGCTCTGCCGCAGCTGGCGCCCATGCTTCATACCCCGCAAAAAACACGCTTTCATATGTATCACCTTTGGGAGCACACACTGCAGGTGATCAGCCATACGCCGCAGGACCTGTCCATCCGCTGGGCCGCTCTGCTGCACGACAGCGGCAAGCCCGCCGCGATGACCCGTGACCACGACGGCACGACGCACTTCCGCGGCCATCCCCAGATCAGCGCGCGGATCTGCGAAGACTGCATGGCCTCACTGAGGCAGCCAAAGCAGCTGTTGGGGGATGTGCGCGAGCTGGTGCTTTATCATGACGACCGATTCGGGCCTGACAATGTGCGCCGCTGGCTGTCTAAATTAGGACTGTCTCTCCTAAGGCGTCTGCTGCTGCTGCAATATGCCGACATCGCGGCCCATTCACCGGACATTGCCTTGCGCGCGCACAAGGCGCTGGACCTGATCCCGCTTGCAGAGGCCATGGTTGATGAGGGACTCTGCCTGAATATACGGGATCTTGCGGTCAACGGCGATACGCTGATCCAGGCCGGGATCCCCAAAGGCCCGGCCATCGGCGAAATATTGAACTATCTTCTGGATATGGTCCTGTCAGACAGCGTTGCAAACGAGCAAAACGCGCTCATTGAGCTGGCGCAGGAACGGATGAGAGAAGTGTGGTAACCCCCTTCAAACCTAAATAAAAGCATTAGCCCCCGGCTGTTTTGCCGGGGGCCGTCACAATTCTAAATCATAATTTATTACGCTTCAGGCACCAGAATACCCAGGTTGCCGTCTTTCCTCAGATAAAGCACATGTGTCTCCTGAGTGTCTACGTCAATATACACGTAGAAGCTGTGGCCCAGCAGTTCCATCTGAAGGATCGCGTCCTCGCGGCTCATGGGGCGTACGGTGTAAAACTTTTCACGCACGACAGAACGCTCGCCGCTCTCCTCCGGAGAAAGCTGTTCCACAAACTCGGGGCCTTCGTCGAGGTTGACATCCTCACGCAGACGCTTATCAAGCCTTGTGCGGTGACGGAGGATCTGGCGCTCCAGCTTGGCCAGCGCCTTGTCGATGGACTGGAAAAGATTATCCTCGCTGGCAGCCTCGGCACGCAGGGTCACACCGTTCATTGGCACGGTGATTTCAACGATCCGCTGTTCTTTCTCCCGGCGCATACGGATATACATTTCCGTCTCGGCGGTCAGATAGCGGCTCATGGTCTGCGTCTTTTTCAGCACTCTGTTGGTGATCCCGGGAGTAACAACCATGTTTTTCGCTGTAATGGTGGTCTTCATAGTATCTTAGCTCCTCTCCTCAGGGTTCCTATACCATGATCATTCGACAGTGAGAACCTGTTCTCCTGCCTACCTATCAGGAAAAGGATATGCTATAATATACCCGTCCATATGGTAGAGGTATCATGTGAGAGCCGGCTATATTTTCAAGGAGCGTTCATGCGCAATCAATCAAGTTCAGCCCCCAGGACTGAGCAAGTAAAAAACATGGTCTATATCATCATTGGCTGCTCTCTGGGCGCCAGTGTTTATCCTCTTTTTTTACTGCCCAACGGCATCGCGCCCGGCGGTCTGACAGGCGTCGGCACGATCCTGAATCATCTTTTCAAATGGCCGGTGGGTATGACCAGCCTGTTGATGAACATTCCGCTGTTTTTGATCGGCTATCGCAGCATGGGCCATAGTTTTGTGTTTCGCACGCTCATCGCGACAATCCTGTTCTCCGTATTGATCGACTTGTTCAAGCTCCCGCCTTTGACATCCGACCCCCTGCTCGCCTCTCTTTTTGGCGGCGTGATCTTAGGCTTTGGCCTGGGGCTGATTTTGCGCGGCCGTGCCACCACCGGGGGAACGGACCTGATTGCCCAGGTAGTTCACCGAAAGCTCCCCTATATCACCGTCGGTGTATTCCTGCTGGCCATAGACTGTGTGGTGATCCTCATGGCAGGCTTTATCATGGGCACGGAAAAGGCAATGTATGCCATGATCTGTGTATTCGCGTGCTCAAAAACGCTGGATGTGGTGCTTGCAGGCCTTGGCACCGACAAAGCATTTCATATTATTACAAGGAAGGGGCATGAAATCACCCAGCGGTTGCTTGACGAAGTCGGCCGCGGCGTTACCCTGGTGGACGCGATGGGCGGCTATTCGAACACGCAGGTGCAGATGCTGCTTTGTGTCGTTACCCGCATAGAGATGATGTCTGTCAAGTCCATTGTGCACGAAACCGACCCGCATGCCTTCGTCTTTATCACTGACACGCATGAGACGCTGGGTGAAGGCTTCAGAAAACTATCAGAACGATAATGGGGTTAGAAGATGTATCAATCATTATACCGCACCTGGCGGTCCAGGACCGTTTCCGACATGGTGGGACAGGAGCATGTGATCAGAACGCTGCGCCAACAGGCCTCAAGCGGCCATATTGCCCACGCCTACCTGTTTTCCGGCAGCCGCGGCACGGGAAAAACCAGTGCCGCCCGCATCCTGTCCATGGCTATCAACTGCAGGAATCCCAAAGACGGCGATCCATGCCTCCAGTGTGAGGCCTGCCGCAGCCTGCTTTCGGATACCACGCTGGATGTCGTGGAGATGGATGCCGCCAGCAATTCGGGCGTGAGCGAAGTGCGCGATATGCTCGAGCGCGTCAGCTATCCGCCGCAGTTCGTGCGCTATAAGGTCTACATCATCGACGAAGTGCACATGCTGTCAAACGCGGCCTTCAACGCGCTTTTAAAAACGCTGGAAGAACCGCCGGCGTACATGGTTTTCATTCTGGCGACCACTGAGCTGCAGAAGATACCGGCCACCATCCTCTCTCGCTGCCAGCGCTTTGAGTTTGGCCGCATACCCGAAGCGGACATGATCGGCCGGCTCCGCCTGGCGGTTAAAAAAAGCGGCAGCGCGCAGGAAGAGGCGCTTGAGCTGATCGCTTCCTCCGCTGAGGGCAGCATGCGTGATGCCTGGAGCCTGATGGATATGTGCCTGGATGAGGATGGCACGCTGACTGAGGAGCGCGTTCGGCAGACGCTGGGCACTGTCACCAAGGGGTTTATGTTTGATTTTGTATCTGCCCTGCAGGCAAAGCAGGCAGACAAGGCATTTCAAATGATTGAGCAGCTGCACAGCGCGGGCAAGGATGTTCAGGTATTTGTCAAAAGCCTGTCATCTCACCTGCGGCAGCTGATCGCTGCCAGATTAGCCAAAAAGCACAGCAACCCAATGGTTCAGGAACAGTCGGCGCAAATTCCCCTTGAAAAGCTGACCTGGATGCTGGAGCGGGCTATCCGCGCGGAGGGAGATCTGCGCTGGACCTCGCAGCAGCGCGCCGTACTGGAAGTCTATGCGCTGAGTGTCTGCCAGATGAGCAGCGAGACCGATTATTTAGCCCTGCAGGCCCGCCTGGCGGAGCTGGAAAATACGCTATCGGGCGGAAACTCGCCACCCCCTTCTCTTCATCCGGATAAAAAGAAGCAGGCTCCTCCCTCTCAAGCCCCTGTGCCTGCGGCCAGTAAACCAATACAAACCCAGGCGCCTAAATTCGTCATCCATGAGGACGGTCCCTGGCTGAGCGAACCCCCGGATGAGCAGGATAATTCTCTGCCGTCTTCCGCCGATCCAATCGCTTCGTCTTCTCACCCCGCCGCCCCCGCTTCCCCCGCCCCGGCGCAGGCGGAGCATAGCGAACCAAGCTCCGCCAAGACCCCTAAAGCTGTGTGGAACACGGCGCTGGAGCGTGCCCGCAAGGAACTGCCAAACATCTACAGCATCATCAGTGAAGGTAAATTCGGCGGGTACCGTGACGGCTGTTATTACCTGAACTTTTCAGCTGATAAGCAGTTCTTTATCAGTTTCATGATGGCCGAGGACAGGCGCAAGCAGATCGAAGGCATTCTCAGCGATATCGGAACCGCTCCTGCCCGCTTTGAGGCTGTCAAGGAGCAGGACGCAGTCAGGGAGCAGGATGCCAGGGAGAAGGCTCGGCAGGATATACAAGCCTTGTCCGAGGTGTTTGGCAGGCAGAACATTATCGTAACGGGCATGGACGGGGACTAAGAAATCATTGCGATTTGGCATTAAAAAAGTCACAATTATTTACAATGTATTAAGATATGTTATAATCAGCGCGGATGGTATTTTGATCGCTGTCCAAGACCCGGAAAGGATGATATAGATGAGCGATAGTCGATCCCGCTATTCAAGCGCGCCGCTCCAAAATGTAAAAAAGGCTGTTCCGCCCAGACGTGGCAATAAACCGCAGCCTCCTCGTACCGTCGGTGATTATCAGGATGCCGCTGTGGGGCAGCGCAGCTTTGCTTTGCTTCAGGTCCTGCTGACTATAGGATTGCCGCTGTTTTTCGTTATTGCCCTGCTCATGCCCAGCAATAGCATGTACCTGATTTTTTCTGCTGTTTCGGCCGGCTGCCTTCTATTGATGTGGCTGTTGAACGCCTTTGTTCCCAACGCGCGCATGACGCTAAGCTTCATTCACATTGCCATGATACTGGTCTGCCTGTTCGCCGTGTGGATGAGCGCGCCATCAGGCCCGACGATCGGGGAATCCAACCAGGGGACAGTCAGCGCAAACGTTCAAGGCGATGATCTGGCCTCCATCTTTGAGCAAAACGCCAACACCGGCATGGTCGGCATGGCTGCCCAGCAGCAAAGCCAAAACGATTTCCAGGTAGAGGCAACGGCCAATCCGGGCGCTGCCTCCCTAGCCCAAAAGAGGCTGGAAGAGTTCATGTCCGGCTGGATGAACAATGATTTTAAGAAGATGGTTTCACTCTCGCTGCCTTCCTGGGTGAACAGCCAAGAGGACGCGGAACAAGCCATGTTTTTTGTACGAGGCATCCGCATGCCGCTGAGCTTTGAATTTTTAAGCGTGACAGGCTCTGACGCCGACAATACCAGAACTGTCAATATGCAAGTCAAGATGGATAAAAGCAACGGCCAGACACCGCGCAGCTACCTGATGCAGGTGTTGATGATGCGGGTGAACGACCAGTGGTATGTAGACCCTAACTCGCTTACTTCAGAACAGGAGGTAGCAGACAGCTCCGTTACACAGATTCCTGTCGTTACCATCGCTCCCGCCATCACAGCCCTGCCATCCCAGCAGCTGTTCTATAACCCTGAGGGGGGCAGCAAATACCATCTGGATCCCAACTGCAAGAGTGTAAACCCCAAATATCAGCCGCTTCAAGGCAGTTTCGTCTACAGCCAGATTAACGACGCCCAGTTCAGCCACTTGGAGCCATGCACCGACTGCCGCGCTCCAAAGAGGGTGTAACAGGGAATGCCGCGCTATCATATTGATACCATTCCCATATGGGACGCCCTGCATGAGCAGGGTGAATGCCTGTTATGCTCGCTTCGCCGCCGAAGTGAGCATATGCTTGCTGAACGCTATTTAGGCGGATCGGTGATGGAGCCGGACACGCGCGTGAGGGTCAACCAAAAAGGCTTTTGCCCGGAGCATCATCGCATGCTGCAAGAAAGGCAGAACAAGCTTGGACACGCGCTGATGATGCTGTCACACATAAAGGAAGTCCAAAGGAAATTAGAGACTTTGCAGGCGGGCACAAACGCGAAGGCGGCACCGAGGCTGCTGTCTTTCCTGTCAAAGGCTGAGAATACCGGAACATCCGGGTTGGCCAGTCTGTACAATGGCTGTGTCATATGTGACCATCTCAACGAGAATATGCGTCATTACGCCTATTCCATGCTGCACCTGTGGAAAACAGACAAGAGTTTTCAAGAGGCCTTCTCCTCCTCCAAGGGCTTGTGTCTACGGGACACAGACCTTCTTCTGGGCATGGCGCAGGACTGCTTAAGCGGCCAAAGCCTCACGGATTTTCAAAACGTGATGCAGCGCCTATTCAATGATAACCTGGCGCGTCTGGAGGAGGAGCTTGAGTGGTTTACACTGAAGTTTGATTACAGAAACAGTGACAAGCCCTGGGGCAGCAGCCGTGACGCGTTGGAAAGAACTGTCAACAAGCTGCGGGGATGGACGTTGGGAGACGACCCGGGAAAAGAACAGCAGTGACTGCACCAACTCAAAAAGGACGGTTCCGATGAAAAAAATCTGCGCCTTCAGCCTCCTGATGCTGTGCTTTTTAATATGGGCTGATCCGGCACGAGCCGCAGTGATAGCGCCTGGCAATATGCTCAGCGCGCAGGCGCAGGAAGAACAGCCCATTAAGCTCTCCGCTACGCTGTATTTCAGATACCGCAGCACAGGCTACCTGGCGCGCGAGACACGCGAGCTCAGCGTAAGCCGCACCATCTCCGACGAGCTGGCCCTGATCAATGCTCTGGTTGAGGGCCCGGGCTCGCTTTCTCCCCAGCTCAGTCCTCTCTTCCCAGCGGGTACGCAAGCACTGAGCACAGCCGTGGAGGGCGAGACCTTATTCGTTACCTTCAATGAGCAACTATTGGGCCGGTATGCCGATGAAGCCGTGATTTTCAGCACCGATTACAGCCAGGGTGAAGGCCGCCTGCGCCGCAGGCTGGCCATGGCAGCCCTGGTCAATACACTGACCGAGAGCGGTCTATACTCGAGGGTTCAAGTGCTGGTGCGTCAGGAAAGCTATATTACCTCCTCCATGCGCCTGAGCATGCGCTATTACCTGATGGAGGACGACAATTTGCCCCCTCCGCTGACCAGGCAGGAAATCTACATTCTCACCCCACAGGTCAGCGCGCAGATATTTTTGGATGGCTGGCGCAGCGGCGATATCGCGTCCGGACTGCGGATGGTGCGCGGCAGCGACAGCCGGGCCCTTGCTGCCATCCCTTCAGAATATGAGCTTCGGCAGATGATGGATCAGGCACCCAGGCTGGCCGATTTCGCCGCTACGCCGGGCAGCATTGCCCTGGATGGACAAAGCGCCGTTGTCAGCGTGAGCCTCCATCTGCTGCGGGATGACGGAAGTGAGCGTATGATTGAAAACAAGCCGCTGCGTATGATCCAGCGAGAGGGTATCTACGTCATCCCTTACGAATCATTTGAAGGCCTGCTGGAGGCGGTGAAATGAGCAAGATGAGAATGATCCGCCTGCTTGCCCTTCTGCTTGCGCTCTCCCTGTTGAGCGGCTGTTCCGGTCCGGTCCCCCTGCGGGATGAGACATCAGCCACGCTGCCGCCTGTAGAGAACAAATACACGGCGCCTGTTGCCGGGGCAGCCCGTGAATACGCTGAGACTGTGCAGCTCTACCTTCCAAGTGTCTCAGACAATCAGCTGATCGCTGTACCGGAGCGTATCCTGATCCCATCTGACCAGCACCCCGCTGAGGCAACAGTACGCAAGCTGCTTTCTTTCACCGGCAGCGAGACAGCGCGCCCCTTGTTTCCCGAAGCCCTGCTCCGCCTCCAGGAGGGGACGCAAGCGCTTGAAATATCAGGCGATATCGCGACTGTCAACCTCAGCGCCAATGCCGGCCTCCTGTCAAAGCAAGACCTCTTTGTACTGCGCCGCGCCATCGCCAATACATTGATGCAATGGCGGGTTATACGCTATGTCAATGTGCTGATAACAGGTATGGAACCAGGCGTGGATCAGGCCAGTCTGACCCCCGCGGGCAGCATGCAATTCACCCGAAACGAAGACGCCCCGGCGCTTTGGGACAGCCTATCGAGCCGATCAAGCCTTGAAGGGGCAGAGGTTCAGCGATTTTCAAGTGTCTGTACACTATACTTCCCCGCGGGATACGGTACAGGCATACTATCTGAGACCCGGACAGTCAGTTTTCCCGGACAAAGCTACCGGCAGATCGCGTCCAGCCTGCTTGAGGCCCTCTCAGCCGGCCCTCAGTCGCTTCATCAAAACCCGGTGATGCCTGACTTAGGCGCGCTGCTCACCCAGCCTCCCACGGTAGAAGAAGGCGATGACGGCCGGTACTTGATCGATCTGCAGTTTATGGAAATCGCCAACCAAACGTTTGTCAATGCCGGCGTCCCCCGCTCGGTGATGCTGGCTGCCATTACCTATACGCTCACCACGTTCATCCCGCGGCTTGAGGGCGTTAAAATACGTATCGGCAGCGAGCAGATCGAGGGCATCGTGCCGGGCGGTATTTATGATGGCGCCGGAGAACAGATTCTATTTGCAGGCAGCGTGCTGCGGCGGAGTGATTTTTCAGTTTTCCTGCTGACTGACTGCACGCTGTATTTCGCAAGCGGCGAGAGCCTGGTTCCTGTGCGGCGTCCCATCCCGCACGGGTCTGCCTTCAACAGGAAATACCTGGTCGAGCAGCTGATGATCGGCCCTCAGCCCTTTGACAGCATTATTGGGACAGAACCTGTATTTCCGGAGGGGATCAGCCGGGATCATCTGATCGCCGTTGACAAGGAAGGCGATACGGCACTGGTCAACTTCTCAGGCGGCATCCTGGAACTCTCCCGGGATCTCAGCCCTCAAAAAGAAAAGCTGCTCATCTACAGCCTGGTCAACACCCTGTGCGCTACGCGGTTGATCAAACGGGTGCGCCTGTATGCAGACGGTGTTCAGCCCGAAAGCCTCGCAGGCGCGGTCTGGCTGCCCGGCGAGTTCTTGAAGAATCCGGAGATAGTCAGATAGCAATATCTATCGTACAAAAAAGCGGCCGGCGGGCCGCTTTTTTGTACTTCAGAATTGGCGGTTTATACTGATGAGGAACGTTAACGCATCCAAAGCGTTGAGTAATTTTGACTCCTCGCAAGGAGCGGGAGCGCAGGCGTAGCAGCGCTGCGTCAAGCTGCCGGCGACACAGCGCCGAGGCAAATGGACCAACGCGACGATGCGTTAAAGTTTGGAATCGGTATTATCCTTTATGGATCGGCAGTTCCACAATGAAGCTGCTGCCCTTGCCTTCCTCGCTGACCGCGCGTATGCTGCCGCCGTGCAGCAGCACGATCTGCCGTACGATCGACAGGCCCAGCCCGGTTCCGCCGCTGTCACGGCTTCTTGCTTTGTCGATCCGGTAGAAACGATCAAACACATGCGGCAGGTGCTCGGCCTTGATGCCCGGGCCGTTATCACTGACAGTGAATATGATGTCCCTTCCTGCACGGACAATGCTCAGGTTGATCTTTCCCCCGTCCTGGGTGTATTTGATGGCGTTATCCAGCAGGTTGTAGATAACCTGACGGAGCTTTGATTTATCGGCGTACATATCGCCGCTGTCGTCAAGCGACAACGTGACCGTATGGTTTCTCTTTTGGGCCATCGGTTCAAGCCGGTGAGCTGTTTCCTTGACAACGGCAGACAGGCTCATCTTCTCGCGGTCCAGCCTCATCGAGTGCGCGTCGACCTGGACCAGGGTCAGAAGGTCGGATACGATGGCAGACAGACGGTTGATTTCAGCGTTGATATCAGTCAAAAACTCGGTGCGCAGCTCTTCCTGCATGTCCGGCTGATAGATCAGCGATTCTATCAGTATTTTCATCGTCGCAAGAGGCGTTTTGAGCTCATGGCTGGCGTTGGACACAAACTCATTGCGGGACTGATCAAGCGTCTCCAGGCGCTCGGACATGGAGTTGAAGGCAGCGGCCAGATGCTTGATCTCCCCCGATCCTGTTTCGGGCACCCGAACAGCAAAGTCCCCCTTGGACATGCGGCCGATCACGCCTGTCAGGGTCAGGATGGGCTTGGTGAGAACCCGTGAAAAGATCATGCCGGCCAGCAACGCCACCAACGCCACCGCCACAAAGATCAGAACCAGATTATCTTGAAGGGCATAGAGGTTATGCATCATCTCGCCGACAGAGGATACCAGCAGCAGAACGCCCACTACTTTGGATGAGTAAATGACCCCTGCTGTCGAATAGCTGACCCATTCATCCCCCGCGCCATAGCTCAGGGGGTTATCCATGCGGACCGAGTTTCCCGTTTTCAAAGAATGAACACCGTAATCCGCCGTCTTACCGTACAGCAGGATCGAAACAACCTCCGGGTATTCAATCCGCCTGCCGTGTGCCTCACGGTAGCTGTCAAGCTGTACCTTTCCGTCCGCGTCGAGCAGCAGCAGACGGCCTGACAGTTCGCTTCCCGCCCTGCTCAAATCTTCCGACAAGGCGGTCATGTCGCCATCACTCAAAAAAGGCGCCGTCTGCACCGCCCATCTTTCAAGGCCTGCGCGGTCGGCGCGGATGCGCTGTTCAAACAGATATCTGCCCAGCAGGTTGGTCAAAGTACCAGCCATTACCAGGAAGGAGAGGCCGATGATCAAAAAAAAAGCCAAAAGCACCTTCCAGCGGATGCTTGAAAAAAGCTTAGTCATCACGGTCGGTAAAGTAATACCCCACACCCCATTTGGTAAAAATAAACTCCGGCTGCGTCGGGTTCTGTTCGATCTTTTCCCTCAGCCTGCGGATATGCACATCCACGGTGCGGGCATCTCCCGCATAGTCGTTTTTCCATACGGAGTCGAGCATTTCCTCACGGCTGAACACCCGGCCCCGGTGACTGATGAACAGCTGAAGAAGGTCAAACTCCTTGGCGGTCAGACGGATCTCCCTGCCGCTTAAAGTCACGGAACGATTGGCGGTATTAACTTCCAGCCCGTGTACCTTGATCAGGCGCTGATCCTCCTGCGTGCTGCTGCCCTGGACGCGGCGCAGGATGGTCTTGATCCTGGCCTTGACTTCCAGGATATTAAAAGGCTTGGTCATATAATCATCCGCGCCGTACTCAAGGCCAAGTATCTTGTCCAGATCCTCGCCTTTCGCCGTCAGCATGATGATGGGAATATCACTGGTTTCACGGATACGCTGGCACACCTGTATGCCGTCCATCTTGGGCAGCATCACATCCAAAAGCACCATATCAAAAGCATGCTCTGAAAAGACTTTCAGGGCCTCCTCCCCGTCATAGGCACTGACGGTTTCATAGCCATCCTGCTCCAATGTGTACTTCAGTCCCTTGATCATCAAAGGTTCGTCATCGACCAGAAGTATCCGCTTTGCCACTGCTCCCCATTCCTTCCGTACCGCCCGGCTTTGCATGGCGTTTCTTAGCACATTGTACATCATAAAGCAGTAGATAATCAAGTGAAACCGCAATCAAATAGTCATAAAGCGGCAACAGTTGCGCATAAAGTGTTAAAGGCCGCTGCAAGATGCAGCGGCCTTTAAGAGAGGTGTATCAAGGGTAAACGAAGTTACTCGTTATCCTCTTTTTCATCATCCTCTTCCTTGTCATCATCATCGCTGTCTTCCTCTCCCTCGGGAAAGAAAGGCTTTCCGCAC
>JAEWRJ010000095.1 GCA_023460055.1 Bacillota bacterium
ACCCCAAAGCATGCGCCAAAGCGGTATCCTCCTCCATATCACCTCCCTCCCCGGACCGGAAGGCATCGGCACCCTGGGAAAAAGCGCTTATGCATTCGCGGACTTTTTAAAGTCTTCCGGCATGAGCGTGTGGCAGGTGCTGCCCATATCCCCCACGGGTTACGGCGAATCGCCCTACCAGAGCTTTTCCACCTACGCCGGCAGCCCTTTGATGATCGACCTGGAAACGCTGGCGGCTGAAGGACTTCTCCCAAAGCAGTCCCCGGCAAAGCCTGATGACCGGGTCGATTATCCGCTCGTCATGGCGTACAAGGAAACCAGGCTGCGTGAAGCCTTTGGCCGCGCGGACGGGCGAATACTGAAGGAAGCAGCGGACTTTGCCGCCGCCCAGGCCCATTGGCTCTCTGATTACAGCCTGTTCATGGCGCTCAAAGCTCACTTTGGCGGCGGCCCCTGGATGGACTGGCCGGATGAAGGCATCCGCCGCCGCAATCCGGACGCCATGGAGAAATATGCAAAGCTGCTTTCCAGTGACATCAGTTATCACAGCTTTGTACAGTACCTGTTTTTCAAGCAATGGAAGGCGCTGAAAGCCTATGCCAACCGCCTGGGCATCCGCGTTTTCGGCGATATGCCCATCTATGTGGCTATGGATTCCTCTGACTGCTGGTCAAGCCCCGGCGTTTTCCAGCTGGATAGTGACCTGAAACCCAGAGCGGTAGCCGGCGTGCCGCCGGATTATTTCTCACGCGACGGCCAGCTGTGGGGGAATCCGCTCTATGACTGGAAAGCGATGAAAAGAACGGGCTATGCCTGGTGGATCAACAGGCTGCGCGCCATGGGCGATTATTATGACCTGATCCGCGTGGATCACTTCATCGGCTTTGCCAATTATTACGCTGTACCCTACGGGGCTTCCACTGCCCGCAACGGCTGCTGGCGGCGCGGGCCGGGCCGCCATTTCTTCAGCAGGGTAAAAAAGGAACTTCCCCAGCTTAACATCATCGCCGAAGACTTGGGCGCTGTGAATCACAAAGTAAAGCTGTTATTGGACTACTGCGGCTACCCCGGCATGAAGGTGCTGTCGTTTGGCTTTTCAGGCGGCGATGATAACACCCACAGACTGCACCGTGTCAAGCGCCACTGTGTAGCCTATACCGGCACGCACGATAACGATACCCTGCTGGGCTGGTGGAGCAAAGCCGAACAAGAAGAAAAGGAAAACGCCGCGCGCCTGCTTCACATGAAAGAAGGCAGCGACATCACCGATGCTATGATACAAGCCCTGTTTGGCAGCCCCGCGGAGCTCGTGATCCTGCCGATGCAGGATATCCTGCGGCTGGACGGCTCTGCCCGCATGAACCTGCCCGGCACGCTTGGCGGCAACTGGGCCTGGCGCATGAGGCCTGACGCGGTCAACCCCGGTCTTTCCGCCGGTCTGCGAGCGCTGAATATGACATACGAAAGGGAAAACAAAGCATGAACGCGAATCGACTGATCGCCAGGGCCGAGGAAAAGGCCGGACTTCTATATCAAACACCGCTTGCGGCGCTGGAATCCTGGCAGCTGCATCAGGCGCTGGGCGAGGCGCTGATGGAAGAAATCGCCCCTCAGTGGCAAGGGGACAATGAAAAGCGATCCGGCAGCAAGCAGGCTTTCTATCTGTCGATGGAATACCTGATCGGACGGATGGTTTTCAACAACCTTTATTGCGCCGGGATGCTGAAGGAAGCGGATGAACTGCTGAAAGGAAAAGGCATCGACCTGCGAAAGCTTGAGGATATAGAAGACTATGCCTTTGGCAACGGCGGCCTGGGCAGGCTGGCCGCCTGCTACCTTGACAGCGCGGCATCAGGCGATATCCCTCTGCTGGGCTATGGCCTTCGCTATCGATACGGGCTGTTCAAGCAGGATTTTACGGACGGAAAGCAGTCTGAAACGCCCGACGACTGGTCCAGGTTCGGCGACCCCTTCAGCCTGCGCCGATACGACCTGCGGCTGACCATCCGCATGGGTGACCTGACCGTCGTGGCCGTGCCTTATGACATGCCCGTGATCGGTTACGGCAGAAAATCCATCGGCACCTTGCGCCTGTGGCAGACGGAAGCGCCAGAGGATATCAGCTTTCCCCTCTTCAACGCTCAGCGCTACGCCGAGGCCGCGGCTGATAAAAACAAGGCGGAGGATCTTTGCAAGTTCCTCTACCCCAACGATTCGGGTGACGAAGGCAAGCTGATGCGCATCCGTCAGGAATACCTGTTAAGCGCGGCCTCCGTGCGCGATATCCTGCGCGGCTTTGAAAAGCGTTTTGGCAAAGCCTATGACAAGCTGCCCGAGCTGGCCGCCATACAGCTCAATGACACGCATCCGGCCATGGCGATCCCGGAACTGATCCGGCTGCTTGAGGAAGAAAGCCTCGGCTTTGAACAGGCATTCCATATCGCCCAGCGCACCTTCGCCTACACCAACCACACCGTGATGTCCGAAGCACTTGAAAAGTGGGAGGCCAGGCTGCTCATGCAGGCCGTGCCTCACCTGTACCCCGTGATCAGGCGGATCAACCAAAGGCTGCTGAAGGAGCAGGCGGAAGACAGCAAAATGTCCCTGATCCGCGGCGGCCGTGTCAGCATGGCTGACCTGTCCATCTATGCTTCCCGCCGTACCAACGGCGTGGCCCGGATCCACTCGCAGATCCTCAAGGACAGCGTGTTCAAAAACTGGTATGAAAAGTATCCGGAGCGCTTTTGCAATGTGACCAACGGCATCACCCAGCGCCGCTGGCTGGCGCTGTGCAACCCGGAGCTCACGGAGCTGATCGAAAAGACGCTCGGCTCAACTGAGTTCATCCATAGACTCTCGGCATTGTCCGCCGGCAAAGAGTTGATCACCGATGAGCTGGCACGGGAGTTCATTCGCGTAAAGGGCATCAAAAAGCGTGAACTGGCCGCTGAAATCAAAAAGCATGAGGGCATCGATATTCCCGAGCACTTCCTGTTTGACGTGCAGATCAAGCGCCTGCATGAGTACAAACGCCAGCTGATGAACGCCATCTCTATCATGGCCATCTACCGGAGCCTGAAGGATGGGAGCATTCAGGGTTTCACCCCTACCGCTTTCATCTTCGGCGCGAAGGCGGCCCCCGGCTATGCGAGGGCGAAGGCTATCATCTACTACATCAACCAGATGGCGGATCTGATTAACCGTGACCCTGATATGAAGGATCTGCTGCGCGTGGTCTTCGTGCACAACTACAACTGTTCCTATGCCGAGAAGATCATCCCCGCCGCCGATGTATCCGAGCAGATCTCCCCCGCGGGCACCGAGGCGAGCGGCACCGGCAACATGAAACTGATGCTCAACGGCGCGGTCACCCTGGGCACCTTTGACGGAGCCAATGTGGAGATCGTGGAAGAAGCCGGCATAGAAAATAACTATATCTTCGGCGCGACGGTGGAAGAGATCAGAACGCTTTCCAACTACTCCCCCAAGGATCTCTATAAAAAGAACGCGGTACTGCGCCGCGCCGTGGATACCCTGAAGGACGGCACGTTCAAGGATGACGAAGGCGATGGCGAGGGGACATTAAAAGAGCTGCACAAGAGCCTGCTGTCAGGCGCAAGCTGGCATAAACCCGACCATTACTTTATCTTCCTTGATTTCGACGGCTATATGAAGCAAAAGCTGCAAGCCAACCTTGATTACAAGGACAGCCTCAGCTTCGCTAAAAAGTGCCTGCATAATATATTCAGCGCCGCCAAGTTTTCTTCAGACAGGTCGGTGGAGGATTACGCGAGGGATATTTGGGGGCTATAAGGCAATCACGGACCCTCCCGGCTGCCACTGTCCTCTCAGGAGAACGTGGCGGCCGGGCACGCCCGAAGTAACGTCCCGTATCAGGTTGACCGTGATGCGGGCGATCTCCTCGGCAGGCTGGCAGATGGTCGCAAGAGACGGGGTGCAGTAGCGCCCCTGCTCAATGCCGTCAAAACCGACGACCGATACATCCTCCGGCACACGCGTCCCCTTGTCGTGCAGTGCCTTCATCGCTCCCATCGCCACGGTATCAGACATCGCGATCAGGGCGGTAAACGGGATATTTCTATCGATCAGCCCGGCGGTGCATCGCCGGGCTTTTTCCAATGTAAAGTCACAATCCTCAAACAGCCGCTTATCATATGCGATGCCATGATTTTTTAAGCTTTCGAGCACGCCGTACAGACGCTGGCCGGTCGAGTCGGCGGGCTGCCCGAAGTATCCGACTAGGGCGATGTTTTTATGCCCCATACTGATCAGGATGTCGGCCGCGTCTTTCCCCGCGCCGAAGTTATCCACGGCGACCGAGGCTACCTTGGGGCTCTTGATCGGGGAGGCGTCTACCGTAGCAAACACGCAAGGCAGATCAAGCGAACTGATCTCGGCCTCCCGTTCGTGCAGGTTGGCGCCCAGGAAAATAATCCCCTGCAGGTTGCGCTCCAGGTACAGGCTGCGGGCTGCCAGAAACTCATCCGCCTGGTCATCGATGAACTCAAGCAAAAACTGCATATGCTTTTGTCTGCCCAGGGCTACGATGCGCTCGGCCAGATCGGTCAGAAACAGGTTGCGCCGCCCGCGCAGTATAACTGCCACAAAGCCTGTATGGCGCTGCTTCAGGTTGGAAGCGTTGGCGTTGCGTACATAGTTGAGCCTGTCGATCACCTCATCCACCTTTTCGCGGGTGAGCGGGTCAACCTCCTCGCGGTGGTTGAGCACGCGGGAAACGGTGCTGATGCTGACCCCCGCCTCGCGCGCGACATCCCTGATGGTGACGATCCTCATCTGCATGTACCCCTTTATTTGGAATCCGAGCCGGTATAGCCCTATGCTCCCCTTCATGTTGCCACTGCCTTGCCCTCCTGTCAATGCCCGGCATTGTTTATTGAAGCCATGAAGTTATTATGGTAAAATACGATGCATTGAACAGCAGGGAGGTCATGGCTTGTCACAGCAGCTATCCGCTGAAAAAAGCGTCCGAGCGGGCGAACAGACATTTGAGAGCCTGCCCGGCTATGCCCATCTGATCGACTATCTGTATTGCTTGCTCGCTTCCACAGTCATCGTCGGCCAGCCGCTGCCCGGCGGGGCTATGTACATGGCCGTGCTGGTCACCCGCCTGGCAGCCCGCCTGACCAGGCCGGATCAATGGCGAACGCTTCCCAAGGCGACGCGCGTAAGCGGCTATATCCTCAGCGCTCTGTCTGCCTTGATCGCGCTGGCCCTCCTGCTGATCTATCCACGGTCGGTTGACCTGCCGCACCTATGGGTGCTGTTTGGCCTCATTCTGGCGGTCAAGCTGCGCGATGAGCTGATCGGGCGGGTTAACAGTTCCTGTCTGAGGCGCTGCCTGCGTCCCGTCCAGCGCGCGCTGCGGCTGGCTTATGCCCAGCTGCTATTCATCCTGCTTCCGGTGCCTCTGCTGTTTTTCACTCAGCAGACGGATACGGCCTGGTACCTGCTGGGCGGTTTCGCGCTCACCGGTTTTGTCGGCGGTTACGCGCTCTATACCCTGCGCGCGACCCCTCCCCCTCAGCCGCCCCGTGAAAATGGTGGCCTTCCCGAGGCTCTGTCGCAGGTCAACGCGCTGAAAAGCTTCGCGACGGTTCTTGCTTTTACCACCACGGCCCTCCAGGTCACCATGGTCCTCTCCTATACACTGATCGGCACCACAGCAGGTGATCTGCTGCTGTGCATGGGCATCGCCTTTTTATGCACCTACATCCCAGTCAGGCTCGTCAACAGCCTGATGAACAGCCGGCGGTCTGTCCGGCGGGATCCAAGCAACATGCTCCTTTCCGGGCTGATACTCTGGCTGATCAGTCTGGTGTTTTTATGGCAGAACATCTCAGACCATCAGACAGTTTGGGCCTATGTCTCGCTGGCGCTGTGCACTGCGGGCACGGCGCTGGCCGGCGTTTCGCTGCAGTCGCTCAGCCGCGCGATGGACGACATCATCGCCTTCGTATCAGGCACGCGGCCTGATGGATCCGCTGCTTCCCCGCACGCGGCGCGCGCGAATTTAGCAGGCCTTTTCGGTCAGATGATCTCCCTGATCGGGCTGGGGCTGCTGCTGTTCTTCAGCCCGGGTTCATCCAGGGAGGTCAATCTGCAGCCTACGCTGATGCTGCCCGCGCTGGTGCTGGTCGCGGCGGCCCTGTTTGCCGCCTTCCGCTTCCCGCTGGATCAAAAGGTACGCGGCAAGCTGCACCGTTTCTTGATGCTGAAGGAAAACGGCGAGACCAACCAGCCGCTTCAGCGTCAGCTTGAAGACCTGATCGTCAAGGTGCACCGCCGCCATTACGGCATCAAGCTGCTGATCATCGTCCTGAGGCCCTTTTTCTACGTACGCCTGGCGGATCAGGAGAATGTTGTGCTGGACCGCGACACGGCCTGCGTATTTGTCTGCAACCACGGGGAAATGTACGGCCCAATTGTCACCAACCTCTATGTTCCCTTCTCTTTCCGCCCCTGGTCGATCAACGAGATGATGGACAAGACACTGACGGCGGACTATCTGTATAAATACACCTTCATCCGCCAGCGCTGGCTGCCGGACAGGCTGAAATACCCCTTCAGCCGGTTTGTCACCCCCATTCTCAACTGGATGATGGAAAGCCTCGACAGCATCCCCGTCTACCGCAACACCCCCTCGGAGCTGATCAAGACCCTTCGGGCCTCCGCGCAGGCCATGGAGGCGGGCGACAACCTGCTGATCTTCCCCGAAAACCCCAACGATCCCTCCCAGGAGAAGAACGGCTATTTGCAGGACGGGATCGGCAACTTTTTCACCGGATTTGCCGCGGTGGGTCAGGTGTACGCGAAAAAGACAGGCAAATGCGCGCAGTTTTTCCCCATCTACGCGGACAAGAAGCGCCGCCTGATGCGTTTTGGCAAGCCTATTCGCTATAACCCCGGCAACCCGCCCAAAGACGAGCAGCAGCGCATCTCCGACTATCTGCGCGGGGAAATGCTGCGCATGGAAGCACTGAACGAAAGCTTAGGAGCAGACTGATGCTGTTTTACCCATACCTGGCGCTTTACCTGCTATGCGGCATCCTCTCGGTGACCTGGCTGCTGCCGGGGCAGAGGGTTCTGATCCGCCTGTGGCTGGGCAGCGCGCTGGGCCTGTTTTATCTGATGTGGCTCCCCGCGCTGGCAGCTTTCATCTGGCGTTTTTCCATGACTGGCCACCTGCTGGCCCTCCTCCCCCTGTCGGGGTTGACGCTCGCGGCGTTTATTCTGCGCGACCGCGGCCGAGCGCTTCGGCCCTTTGGGGATGAAGATCAGAAGGATATCCGGCTGCTGCTGTTCCTGGCCCTGCCGCTCACTATCCTCAGCGCGGTGCTTCAATACACCCATAACCTGCGGCCACAGGACGGCGCGCTCTATGTCGGGCAAAGCACCTACGGCGATCTGGCGCTGCACACCGGCATCATCACCTCGCTTCAGAATGCCAAATTTCCCGCTGATTACAGCATACTGCCGGGGGCACGGCTCAGCTACCCCTTCCTGGCAGACAGCCTCTCCACCACAGGCCTGATCATGGGCCTCAACCTGCAGCTCGCGCTCAACATCCCGGGGACATTGATGCTGAGCCTTGTTTTTTCGGGCTATACGCTGCTGGCGGCGCGCATGGCAGACAGCCGCCGGGCGGCGGCGCTTGCGGTGCTGCTGCTGTTCATCAACGGCGGGCTGGGCTTTTTGTACAGCTTTGACATCATGGGCGAAAGCCTGGGGGCGACCGGCAGCAATGAGCTGCAGATGGGGACCTGGCCGGACCGGCTTCGCACCATACTGAACGGCTGGTACCAGACGCCCGTCAACCACGCCGAGTTTGGCACCTACAATCTCAGGTGGAGCAATATCATCGCCGACATGCTCACGCCGCAGCGCACTTTTTTGGCCGGCTGGGTCTTTCTGTTCCCCTGTCTCTACCTGCTGTTTGACGGCCTGCGGGAGAAGAAGCGCAATCCGCGCGCCTTCCTGCTGCTTGGCCTGATCGCCGGCGGCCTGCCGCTCATCCATACCCATTCCTTCCTGGCATTGGGCTTGCTCAGCGCCGGGTGGCTGGTATGGGAAATGTTCAACCGGCGTGACTTGAAGCCCTTCATTCTTTACGGTTCTCTTGCCATACTGCTGGCTCTGCCGCAGCTGATCGGCTTCACCTTCCGGCAAAGCGGCAGCGAAGGCTTCCTGCGCTTCCAGTTCAATTGGGTCAACAACCCGGGCGGTCATGGCTTGCGGGACGGCTACCTGTGGTTTTACATCAAAAACATCGGCCTGCCCTTTATTCTCCTGCTGCTGAGCCTGTTTGAGAAGAACAGGAAGCACCGCTTCATCTACAGCGGCGCGTTCGTTATTTTCCTGGCGGCAGAACTGATCCTCTTTCAGCCCAACGAATACGACAATAACAAGCTGTTCTATGTCTGGTACGCGATGTGCCTGCCCGCCGTGAGCGAGTTCGCTTTTTCACTGTGGGAGAGGCTGAAAGGCCTGCGCGCCCGGCCTTTGATCGGCATGGCTGCCTGCCTTGTCTTCTTCCTGTCGGGCAGCCTGTCCATATCAAGGGAGTTCGTGAGCAATTACCAGGCCTACTCTCTCTCAAGCGTCGCCCTGGCGGACTATGTCCGGGAGGAAACAGAGGAACACAGCGTCTTCATGGCTTCCTATGATACACATCTCAACCCCGTCAGCGCGCTGGCCGGGCGAACGATCGTCTGTGGGCCATCGCTTTGGCTGCACTGGCATGGCTTTGACCTCAGCGAGCGCCAGCAGGACATCCGCGCCTTCTACGGTGATCCCCGGGCAAACGAGCAGCTGCTTAAAAAGTACGATGTGGACTATATTCTCGTTGGCCCGGATGAACGCAGGCTGGCTCAAGCGGATGACGCGCTGTTCTCCCAGCTGTACGAACCAGTCTATACAGACGAGCATGGTGAGTATACCATCTACAAGGTGACGCCAGGATGAATGATTTAGTAGAGCGCTTTTTGATCTATTCGCTCAAGCACCAGCGCGCCATCAAGGTGATGCTGATGCAGGATGATAAGCCTCAAACGCTCAACCTGAGCGTACAGAGCATGGATGAGGATGGTTTTTACTACCTGAGCGCGAAAAACAAGCGGCAGACCAAACACCTGTGCTATGATGATGTCCTGGCCGCTTCCTACAAACGGGGCGACAGCGGCGAGGTCTCGGACACAAAGGAAAATAAAGGATAAGCAATGATTGACAAAATAAAGAAGATCCTGCGCGACGAAAAAAAGCGCGAAGTGATCACCTACCTGATCTTTGGCTTTTTAACCACGCTGGTCAACTGGCTGGTCTACTTCACCATGACCGCCCTGCTGGGCCCTGAGGGCTATCCCAAGGGCAGCATGGAGCAAAGGCTGATTTATAACGGCAGCCAGTGGACCGCCTGGGTCATCTCGGTCATTTTTGCATATCTAACCAACAGGCGCTACGTATTCAACAGCGAAGAAAAAAAGGCCGGGGCCTGGGCCGAGCTTTTCCGCTTTGCCTCAGCCCGCCTGGCCGGCTATTTTCTGTTTGATATGCTGCTGTACAATCTGTTTGTATTCAACCTGGGCATAGGCCATGAAACCACCAAGCTGCTGATGAACGTGCTGGTCGTGATCTTCAATTATTTCGCCAGCAAGTTCCTGATCTTCAAAAAAGCGAAGCAATCAGATACTAAATAAAATCGTGAATGCATCCAAAGCGGCGAGGGATTTCGTTCCGGGGAAAGGAGCGCAAGCGAAGGCGTAGCAAGGCTACGTCAAGTTTGCGGCGACGCAGCAACGGGACCAAATCACCGTCGCGACGATGCGTGAACGGTTTGATTTAGTATTAATCCCTTCTCCTGCTGCTGCCGCGGGAAAGCAGTATCAGCCGCGCCAATTGAAGCACCGCGCCAAGCGCCGCGGCCACGTAAGTCATTGCCGCTGCCCGCAGCACAGCCCGGACGCCCGCCTCTTCGTCCTTGTCAACATAGCCGCCGGAACTGAGCATCCGCACCGCCCTGCGGCTGGCGTCAAACTCAACCGGCAGGGTGATCAGGGTAAAGGCGACCACCAAGCCAAATAAAACGATGCCGATCGTGATCAGGGGCCGAAAGGACATCACCAGGCCCAGGATGACGATGGGAAGGCCCAGGTTGGAGCCGACATTGACCACAGGCACCAGAAGGCTGCGCAGCGCGAGCGGACCATAGCCCTCTTGCTTTTGCATGGCATGGCCAGCCTCGTGCGCCGCGATGCCTACAGCCGCGATGCTGGCGGAGTTGTACACGCCCTCCGACAGGCTGAGCGTCTCGCTGCGCGGATCATAATGGTCAGTCAGCGTACCGGGAACCGGCCGCACGCTGACAGCCTGGTTGCCGTTTTGGCGCAGGATCTCATCGGCCACCCTGGCCGCGGGCAAGCCCTTGCGGGTCTGTATCTTTTCATATTTTTTATAGGCGGAGCTCACCATCCCCTGCGCGATCAGGGACAGGGCCAGAGCAGCCAGAACTAAAATGTACGTGGAATCATAATAGAACATTTTTTCCTCCTTGCGGTACAAATATCACCTTATGATTATACCACAACTGACAATCGCCACACGCTTTGATCAAGACGCTCTTGAAGCATGAACGCATAACAAGACCTGATTCGGATTCCATCCGGCGGTCTATAATCCTAAAAGGAGGTACGAACATGAAATACACAACCTTAGGCAGTTCAGGCATCCATGTATCTCAGCTTTGCGTTGGCTGCATGAGCTTCGGCGACCCCGCGAGCAATATGCACGCGTGGACGCTGGACCCTGCCCAGAGCGAGGCCATCATCAAGCACGCTCTCGACCTGGGCATCAACTTCTTTGATACGGCCAATGCCTACTCAGCCGGGACCAGCGAGGAATATCTGGGGCGGGCAATCAAAAACAGCACCGCAAGGGACAAAGTGGTTCTTGCCAGCAAAGTATATTTCAACGATGGAAAGCTCTCAAAAGAAGCCATTCTGCGCGAGATCGAGGGCACGCTGAAACGTCTGGGCACCGATTACCTTGACCTGTACATCATTCACCGCTTTGACTATGACACCCCCGTTGAGGAAACGTTGGAAGCGCTTGACAGCCTGGTGAAGGCCGGCAAGGTCCGGGCCCTGGGAGCGTCCGCCATGTACGGCTACCAGTTTAGCAATATGCAGATGGCGGCTGAGAAAAACGGCTGGACTCCCTTTGCATCCATGCAAAACCATTACAACCTGCTCTACCGTGAAGACGAGAGGGAGCTGATCCCCATCTGCCGGCAGCAGAATGTTGCGCTGACGCCCTACAGCCCCCTGGCCGCGGGCAGGCTCTCGCGGCTGGAATGGCAGACGGATACCCTGCGCAGCAGGACAGATAAAACAGCCGTTTCAAAGTATGACACAACGCAGGAGACAGACTATAAGATCGTGCGGCGCGTACATGAGCTGGCCCTGAAATACGGGGCCAGCATGACGCAGATCGCTCTAAGCTGGCAAATCAATAAGGGCATCACTGCACCTATCATTGGCGCGACAAAGGCCGTATATCTCGATGACGCGGCGGGGTGCTTCGACGTGGACTTGAAGGATGAGGACATCAAGTATCTTGAGGAACTCTACCTGCCGCATAAGATCGTGGGCGCGTTATAAACATACGATAAAATGAATCGGGGCGGACGCTTTCAGCGCCCGCCCCTTGCATGATTGTGTTGGACTTATTACTTGAGCGTCACGTAGTTCCAGATAACATCACCGGTATTCATGATGATCAGGCCTTTAACATTAGGCTTGGTCATGACGGGGTTGGTGTAGAAGTAGATGGGGGCAACACCGCCGGTAGCCATCAGGACATTCTCAGCCTCGATACTCTTCTGAACGCGCTCTGCCGCGTCAGTCGTGTACTTCACAGTGCTGACTACTGCGTCATACGCGTCTGCCCAGGTCTGGTTGCCTTCAAGGCCCCAGTATGCGCCAAGGCCGGCATCCTTGGTCACTTCACTGTTGCGTGTATAGGTGCCGATATCACGGCCGACACGGGGATAGTTGTTGCCCGAAGCGGAGATAAAGATTTCCATGAAGTTCAGGGTGTCATTGAAATCCGCGATCCAGCCCATGCGCGCGGCTTCAGCATCGCCTTCCTTCAGCTTCAGCTGCAGCGTAGCCCATGCTTCCTGGTTGATGACGGCGGTGATGCCGACACGATTCCAGATCTCCTGGACATACTGGATGATGGCAGCGTTAGCGCCGGAGTTGTTGAACGCGAACTCAATGGCGGGGAAGTCGGTGAAGGTGATATCGCCCGCTTCAATGGTGCCGGTGTAGGCATAACCCAACTCCATCAGCGTTTTGATGGCTGTCACCTGATCCACGGTGAAGTCCGGATTCTCCGGGGACGGGGTAGCCGTATCCGCGTACCAGGTGCTGTAGCCTTCCGCTGCGCGGACATCCAGATTGGTTCCATCAGCCAGCCCTGCCGGGAAGAATCCGGTCGCAGGAGTCTGACCGCCCTTGGTGACATACTGGGTGAGTTCCTGGCGGTTGATCATCAGGCCAAGCGCGAAGCGGGCCTTGGACTGCTCCTGCACGGTCAGCTGCTTGCCGGCTGGGCTTACATCCTTATGGACATTGAACAGGATGTAGTAGGTGCCCAGCAGCGCTTCAAATGTCAGCTCGCCGGGATAGGTGGCGTTGATGCGGTCAAACTCTACCGGGTCGATAGCGTTTGTGAAGTGCGCAGCGCCGCTCTCATAAGCTGCCAGGATGGCAGCATTGTCTTCCGCGAGGTAGGCATTCACGCCATCAAGCTTCACCTGCTCAGCGTTCCAATAGTACTCGTTCTTCTCAAAGGCGATGACATCATCCACACGGTAGGCCGTCATGCGGAAGGGGCCCATGCCGATGTTGGTTTCAGGCTTGGTCGCCCAAACGCCTTCGATGTCAGCGTTTGCCACCTTGACCGGGTAGAAGGTCGGGAAGGCAGCCAGGTCAACGAAGTAGGGAGCGGGCGCTTTCAGCACCACGGTGAAGGTGCGGGCGGCTTCATCAACAGCAATGTTCAGATTATCAGGATACCCGTCGATGATCTCAAACATATAGCCGTAGTCCGCGCCCAATTCGCTGGATGCAGCGCGTTTCCAGGAATCGGCCAGCTCCTGCACCATAAAGTCGGAGCCATCGGACCACTTCAAGCCTTCACGAAGGGTAAAGGTATAGGTCAGTTTGTCGTCACTGAGGGTATAGCCGGAGGCCAATTCAGGCGCGAGGCCGGCAACGCCGTCCACCCACTGGAATCCGTAGAGGCCGGCGTGGGACAGCTTGATGACATTGCTTCCGTTCGAAGCAGAGTTCAGGGCCGGGTCGCCGGACTGGGGAGTTCCGCCGCCGTAGAACACGTTGGCAACATTGTTCCCGGAAGCAAGGGCAGGCACGAGGCCGATGACCATGCTC
>JAEWRJ010000096.1 GCA_023460055.1 Bacillota bacterium
GTATATTCGGCCAGAACACCCCCGCGTACCAGGGTATCCTGCGGCAAAACTTGTTCAAGGCCCTTCAGCCGGGATTGGTTCATATAGTCCTCCGAATGATCCATGTTATTATATCACAGCTCCCCCCGCGGGGGAAGCGTATTTGGAACAATAATACCCTTTTTATACAAATAGCAGGCGCAGAAAGAAGGCGATCGCCAGCAGATCAGCGCAGCCGCCGGGGCTGACGCGCCGCGCTGTCATGTCAGCGCAAAAGCGCTCCAGTTCTTCATCCGGGACACCCCGCTCCAGCAAGGCTTGCGCCCCGGACTGGACGAAGGCCAGCCCTTCCTCCCCCGCGCGGTACAGCACATTGGTATCCCGCACCCCGGCCATCAGCCGCAGCAGCGTCTTGACGCCGGCGCGGTCTACGCTGTCCCCCGCGTCCAGGGCTTCACCAAGCGTCCTCAGGGCAAGGCGCGCGGCCGGGAAGCCGCCTGCCGCCTCGCCGCGCGCGCCAAGGGCGCCGTAGCGCTCCCGCGCCAGGTCGCCGTGGCTGCCGGCAGGCAGATCACCCAGCGCGGGGGCCGCGATCTCAGCCGCCAGGTCGCACAGGGCGCTAGTATCCGCGCCTTCCCCCAGCCTGCCCGCCGCGGCGCACAGGATGCCCAGCGAAAAAATCAGGCCCTTGTGGGTATTGGCCCCGCCGGTCGCCTGCTTCATCGCCTCTTCCGCTTCCAGCCCCAGGGGGCGCAGGCGGGCCAGCATCTCGCCGGGTTCGCAGAGGCTGTCCCGGCCCAGCGCCGCGCAGCGCGAAAAATAGGGCGCCAGGGCCGCGGCGCTGTCGATAAAGCTGTAATAATCCATATCCCCGTGCGCGCCGGGGTTGTCCCTGTCCACCAGGCCGGGCTTGGGCGTCACGCTCACCTCATACAGCAGGCTCTTCAGGGCGGCCTCAGCCACATGCCCGATCCACGCTTCGCTCTTTAATACCTCACGCAGCAGCCTGTCAAAGGCCGCCTCGGTCTCCCCCTGATCATGTACACGCCCGGCAACGCATAGGGCAGCGGGCCGGCTGCCACATACAAGGCAGGCGCGGGGCGGCATATTGATATCCCCGCGCGAGAGGGGCCGGGCATGCTCATCCATCAGGTCTATATCGAGCATTTCGCCGCCGGGGGCTTCTTCCTCAAATCGCGCGCACAGGCGCTTGGCGATGAGGGCATCCCCCGCCGCGTAGTGGCGGGCCGGCCCTTCGGCATCAAAAGTGCTCAGCAGAGGCTCAAGCACCAGGCCCTCATGATAAAACAGGCGCTCAAGCCCGCCCGACAGCACATCAAAAGCCGCCCGGTATTCAGAAAGCTGCCGCAGCCGGCTGGGGGCTCGCAGCGTAACGCTGATGACCGGACGGTTCAGGCTCCCGGCCAGGTGCAGCCTGGTCTTCCAGCGCAGTTCACGCGCCAGGAGCACAGGGCTATTCATTCGCCGCACCTCCCCCCTCTCATTTCTTCAAAAAATTGTAGCATGCCGCCCCGCGATTCGCAAGCGCGGCGCATTTACGCCCCCGAGCCATCCGTGATAGAATGATCAGGATATGTATGAAACCGCCTTCGGGCAGAAGGTTTGAGGGATGAAGGCTATGCGCGGGGATTTCCTGGTGATCGATCTTGAGTTTACGCTGTACACAAAGCCGACGGGCAGGCCGAGGGCCTTTTTTTCTGAGATCATCGAGATCGGCGCCGTCAGGATCGACAGCGGCACGCGCGAGGTGACGGGCAGCATCCAGGATTTTGTCAAGCCTCATTTCTTCCCCAAGCAGGCGGCGGAAGCCATGGCGTTTTGCATGATCACCGAAGATGATATGAAGTCGGCGATCAGCTTTGCTGACATGCTTGACAAGATCAAGGCGCTGTATGTGCCTGGGGAGACGCTGTTTGTCACCTGGGGCGAGGCCGATTATCAGGTGATCAGCGAGGGCTGCCGCTGGCACAAGCTGGATAACCCCATTCTGCCCGGCGACTGCCTGGACCTGGCCGCGGCCTACAAGCTGATGAAAAACGAGCGCAGGACAACAGGCCTCAAGCAAGCGGCCCAGGAGCTGGGCGTTGACGCGGACGGTCTGTGGCATACCGCCCACGCCGATGCCCTCAACACCGGCAAGATCCTGCTGAAGCTGATGGAAAGGGATTGGACGCCCGAGCCCTACTATCCGGTAAATGGCCGGGCTTGACAGCCCGGGATGGCGGTGATCATTTTTCATGATTGGAGATATAGATTATGATCGAGCGTGAAGCGGCCCTGAGCCTGCTGAAGAAGTACAACAAGGATAGCTTCCACCTGCGCCACGCGCTGACGGTGGAGTATATGATGCGCTGGTACGCGGCCGAGGAAGGGCTTGAAAGCGAGCAGGACTTCTGGGGGCTGGTGGGCCTGCTGCACGATGTCGATTTCGGCATGTGGCCCCAGGAGCACTGCCGCAAAGCGCCGGAGCTGCTGCGGGAGATCGGTGCGCCCGATACTATGGTGCGCGCCATCTGCGCCCACGGCTACGGCATGTTTGAAGGGCTGCCCAAGCCCGAGCATCAGATGGAAAAGGTGCTTTTCGCCGCTGATGAGCTGACCGGCCTGATCTACGCCGCCACCCTGATGCGCCCCTCCAAATCTGCCAAAGATATGGAGCTGAAAAGCCTGAAAAAGAAGTTCAAGGACAAGGCCTTCGCCGCGGGCTGTTCGCGGGATGTCATCACTTCGGGCGCTGAGTTGCTCGATTGGCCGCTGGATACCCTGCTTGAAAAAACGCTGAAGGCCCTGCAGGCCGGCGAGAATGAGATCGAGGCGGAGTACGCGAAGATCCTCTAATAGTCCTGATAAATGACGCG
Source organism: Bacillota bacterium (assembly GCA_023460055.1). Taxonomy (GTDB): domain Bacteria; phylum Bacillota; class Clostridia; order Christensenellales; family Aristaeellaceae; genus UBA1038. The sequence goes on from JAEWRJ010000096.1 coordinate 2,859, forward strand.
CCCCGAGCGGATATGAACCGCAGGGGGCGCGTTTTTCTATGGCTAAAATGTCCTTGTAAAAATATCCGAGTGCCGCAGCAGATCCTCGATCCTGTCATAGCCCAGCCTGTGCAGCAGCTCGATCACATAGGGATTTTCCGCCGGAGTCTCGTAGGGGGATTGCTCGCCGTAGGCGTTGACAGCCCTGGCACCCTCGTCCGGCGGGACCACGCTGCGCGGGCCGCCGACACAGCCGCCCTTGCAGCCCATGCCCTCATAGAAGTTGCCCTTTACTTCACCCGACAGAATGTCGTTGATCATCGCCTTGCAGGCCGGAACGCCGTCAGCCTTGACAGTCTTCACCCTGATTTTTCGCGCGGGGTTCAGCCGGGCCACGGTGGCCGACACCGCCTCACTGACGCCGCCGGCTCTGGCATAGATGCGGCCGGCTCTGGAGGCGTGCTCCTTATCGTCCTCCGCCTGCTCGGCTGGGTCGATGCCCAGCAGGCGGAAGATGCTGGCGACCTCCTGAAAGGTCAGCACATAATCCACATCGCCCGCCAGGTCCTTCTCCCGGGCCTCGGCCTTCTTGGCCAGGCAGGGGCCGATGAACACAGTGAGCGCGCCCGGGTACAGCTTCTTGATCGTGCGCGCGCAGGCCACCATCGGGGAGACGGAGCCGGGCACACGCGGCACCAGCTGGCTGTAGATCTTCCTGATCATGCCGATCCACATCGGGCAGCAGCAGCTGGTCAGCTGATAATCGCCTTCCTGACGGATATTCTCGTCAAACTCAAGCGCTTCTTTTAGCGTCAGGATATCGGCAAACAGCGCCACCTCGATCATCCCGTCAAAGCCGGCGGCCTTCAGCGCGCTGCGCAGGCGGCCCGGGGTGACAGAAGGCCCGAACTGACCCAGGAAGGCCGGCGCGACCAGCGCGTAGGCCAAGTTCTCCCGGCTGGAGCGGACAGCCTTGAGCACCGGGTACACATCCGTATTGGGGGCCAGGTTCTCCCTCTGGCAGCCCGAGATGCAGTCGCTGCAGCCCACGCAAAGCTCCGGGTCGATCTCAATGCCGCCCGCCGAAGCCTTCCTGATGGCCCCAAAGGGACATCTGGCGACGCAGCTTTCCTGCTCATCCGGGCCGCAGAGGCATTCACCCGTACGGATCACCAGGGGGTGCTTATCCGGGTGCAGCAGGCAGTCGAGATGGCCGGGATCATACCCCTCCCCCGCCGCCACGCTGTCAAAATCATCTTTCAGCGCCTGCCTGATGGCGAAATCATACAGCTCCCAAAATGTCTTCATACGCATATCCCCCGCTGCCATAGAACTATCCACTTCAGTATAGCACAGGGGGGATTGCTTAGAGATGGCTAACCGACGTTTGGTTGTGAAATATTTAAAGTTGTTATGACAAGTGCGCTCCTGATGCCTGACAGCCATTCTAGAACGATCGCCGCGAACTCATTCGGGTGCGTTTCCATGGGGCAGTGCGCAGCGCCTCCTATGACGCGGGCTGTGATGTCCGGGCGGATGGCGCTGAGCCGGTCCAGATCTTCCGGAGGCACCCAGGTATCCCGGCTTCCCCAGATCGCGATGACAGGCACAGGCAGCCACTTCAGCCCGGCAGGGTCCTCGTTTTTTGATGTCCTGAGGAAATTGAGCAGTGACCTGGCAGTCCCCGGGAGGCGCAGCGGCGAGAGGTAGCCCTCCACTTCCTCCGGGCTTGGCTCCCTGCCATAAGCCGATTCGAGCAGGGAACTGATGCGGGTTTCGCTGATCAGGAAATGCTCCAGGGCAAGCGTCATCCATCTGCCAAGCGGCGGGATGGCTAATAATCCGGCGCGGTTGGGCGTTTCAAACAGCGCGGCATCCACAAGGATGAGGGATCGCGCGCGGGATGGATCCCGCATGGCCATGGCCGCGACAGTCCCCCCGCCCATGCTGTGCCCGGCCAGGTGCCAGGGCTGCGCCGCGATGTCGCCCGGCAGGCTTTGATCGATCAAAGAAAGCAACTGCCATAAATCGGCTGCGCGCCTGGCCTGGCTGTGGTCATATGAAGGGTCTCTGTCGCTGTACCCAAAGCCCGGCAGATCGGCGGACACAACAAAATAGTCCTGCTCACTCAAGCGCGGCGCGGCGGCCTCAAATGAAAATGTCGATCCACCCAGGCCATGAACCAACAGAAGCTTCTCCCGTATGATTCCGTCATTGGGGCGATAGGTACGGTAATGGAAAGAAAACCCGTTCACTTCTTCAAACGCGCTGTTCTCAAACGGCAGGGGCCCTGCCGCCGCGCGGTGAGCGGAGAGCGGCACCAGATAAGGAACGGCCGCAACCAGTACCAGGATCACCGCAAGCGTCCATCCCACTGCCCTCAGACGACTCCTTTTTTCATGCTTCTTCATTTAAAACGTACCGTCGTCCAGCAAGAAGTCCAGCAGATTGATGATCTTGATCCCATCCTGGGATTGGATAAAACTGCGATCCATGGACAACACAATCTTTTCGTGATGATCCGGAATGCTCTTCAGCGGCAGCAGTTCGCGTTCGCGGACATCAGGTGATAACAGCGATTCCGCAACCTGGATATAGATTTTACGCTGCGGTGTCTGCGCGATGAAATCGACCTCTAAGTCTGCCACTTTACCGATATTCACCCGATACTGTCTGCGCATCAGCTCCAGGAAGACGACATTTTCCAATGCGTGCCCACGGTCCGCGTCCCGCAATCCCAACAGCATGTTCCTGAACCCCAAATCTACGATATAGTGCTTTCCCAAAGTTTTCAGGAGTTGTTTGCCTTTCACATCATAGCGCTGAACACCATAGAAAATATAGGCATTCTCAAGCATGGAGATATAGCGATCCACTGTTTTGGCCGCGACAGCCTGACCGGACTTGCCCTTGCCTGATGAACTGATTTCCCCTTCTGAAGATAGTACTTTGCCAATACTATTAGGTGAGTTAATGCTGCCGATGTTGTCACTAAGGAAGGCGACTACCTTTTGCAGGAGGTTCTGTCCGCTGATTTCGTTGTATTGCAGCACATCCTGCAAAATGACGGTGGAATAGATACCTTGCAGTGTATTGTAGATAGTCGGAAGATGGAAGCTGAACTGCCGCAGTACCGGCATACCGCCAATCTGCAAGAATAGTACAAATCGTTCCTCAATCGACACGTCAGATTCAAACTCATGGAAGGCCAGGAATTCTTTGAAGGACAATGGAAGCATCTGTATCTCTACATACCTGCCTGCCAGCAAGGTGGAAAGCTGTGAGGAGAGAAAGTAGGCGTTTGAACCGGTAATGTAAATATCCACATCATAATCCAAACGCAAAGACTCTATGGCTTTCTCCCACCCGTTCACTGCTTGTATCTCATCAAAAAAAAGGTAGTGCTTGCCGGAGGTCTGAATGCTTTTTCGGATATGCTGATAGAATGACATGTAGTCCAATAGATCGTGATTTTGCAAGGACTCCATATTCATGTGAATGATGTTCGTGCCGGCGATGCCTTGCCTGCGCAGTTCCTCTGCCATCAGCAGCATAAGTGTCGACTTGCCGCAGCGTCTGATACCTGTAACAATCTTGACAAGGTCGCTATCCTGGTAAGCCAACAGCTGTTTGAGGTAATGCGGACGCTGGATGTAGTTCTTGGGCATGTGATTACCTCCCTGATCTTGCTATCAAGATATAGCACAAGGCGTTAAAAGTCAATAAATTTTTGACTTTGAAGTCATTCATCATGCGATATTCAGATGTTTTTAACATTTATGTCGAATACTTTCTGTAGCGGGATGTTCCATAAACATATGGTGTATGAGCTGCATTGAAAAGAAAAAAACCGGAGACGGGTGAACGAAACACAGCCCCGTCTCCTGCTCAGCAATAGGACCATGCTGTTGCTGCAGCAAACACTACTTCAAAACCGGCACCCAGCCCCCGCCGCTTTGGTCATAATAGAACTCACTGAGGTCATCGCGCAGCATCACTTCCACGACCTGCTCAAAGTGGGGCGTCAACGGATACTGATCAAGCATATCAAGCGTCAGCCAGAACACCTCCCCCTCGCCGGATGAAATGAGCTCGCCCGAAAATTTATCCGTCCTGTACAGCAGCACAATGTAGCGGCTGTTTCCCTCCGTGCGAAATTGCTTGATGCCGCACAGGCGCGGCTGCTCAATGGTCAGCCCCGTTTCCTCATAGACCTCGCGGATCACCGAATCCGCGAAGGCCTCGCCCGCCTCCACATGCCCGCCGGGAAAGGAAAGGCCGGGCCAGCCCGGATCATTCCGGTTGATCACCAGCACGCGGCTGCCGTCCCGCACCATGCACATGTTGGTGAATACGGCCGATTCCCCTCTGCCCATCAGCCTTCGACGACCTCAAGCCCGTCCCCGGCCTTGATATACCCTTCCTTCAGCACCTTGCAGAAGATGCCTTCCCGCGGCATCACGCAATCGCCCGCCGCCTGGCGGATGGCGCAGCCGTAGTGGCACTCCTTGCCGATCTGGGTCACCTCAAGCAAGGCCTCGCCGGCCTGAAGCCGGGTGCCCACGGGCAGCTCATACAGCGTGATGCCCTCGGTAAGAATATTTTCCGCGAAAGCTCCGTGCTCCAGCAGAAAGCTGATGCTCTGCTGCACCTTGTCAACGCTCTCCCGGGCCAGCAGGCTCACCTGCCTGTGCCAGGCGCCCGCGTGGGCATCGCCCTCAATGCCATGATCGGGCCGCACGTACACGCGGTCCATTTCCTTTTTCTGGGTGCCTTTTTCCTCGCTGACACAAACCGCCAATACCTTTGCCATATCAGTGTCCCTCTCCCTTTATCATCTTCATCGCGTGTTTCATCACAGGCAGCACAGCCGCCAGGCATTCCCGTGCCGCTTTTTCGCTGCCGGGCAGGTTGATGATCAGGCTTTCATTCCGCAATCCCGCCGCCGCCCGGGACAGCATGCCCAGAGGCGTGACCTGCATGCTGGCGGCCCGCATGGCTTCGGGGATGCCGGGCACAGCCCGCTCGATCACTGCCATTGTAGCTTCCGGCGTGATATCCCTCATGGAAAAACCGGTGCCGCCGGTGGTGAGGATCAGGTTCGCGCCCAGCTCGTCCGCGCAGGCGATCAGCTGCCCCATGATCTCCTCCCGTTCATCGGGCACGATGGCCGTATGGATCACGCCCCAGCCATCCTGTTCCAGCATCCCGCAAAGCGCCGGCCCGCTGGTATCAACGCGCTCACCGCGGCTGCCTTTATCACTAATCGTGATGACGGCAGCACGGAGCGCGAATGCTGAATGCTGAGTGCTGAATGCTGAATGATTAGTTGTTTCGCTCTTATCCGTGCTGTTCATTGCTGTCGTTCCTCATTTCTCATCGCGCGTTACCCCATCGCTTCGCGGCTGCGCAGCAGCCTCTTCCCGCTGGCGCAAGCCAGCGCTTCCCCACCGCTTTGCCGTCATTCCGCATTTCTTATGTACTTTCCTGACTTTCCGCCCGTCTTTTCTTCCAGGCGGATATGCTCGATCACCATATCCTTCTGAACTGCCTTGCACATATCGTAGACCGTCAGGGCAGCGGCGCTCACCGCGGTCAGGGCCTCCATCTCCACGCCTGTCATGCCCTTGCAGGAGGCGGTGGCGCGGATGAGCACCCGATATGTCTCATCCTCCAGCTCAAAGGCGATATCCACCTTTGTCAGCGCCACCTGGTGGCACATGGGGATCAGCTCCCAGGTTCGCTTGGCCGCCATGATGCCCGCGATCTGGGCGGTGCCCAGCACATCGCCCTTCTTCATACCGCCTGACTTGATGAGGGCAAAGGTCTCAGCGCTGACCCGCACGGCCCCCGCGGCGACGGCTGTGCGCTGCGTTTCATCCTTGCTGCCGATATCCACCATCATGGCGCGGCCGGCATTGTTAAAATGCGTAAAATCGCTCATCCTCCGCTATCCTCCTATCCTGTTCATCGATCTCCCCGCGCGGCTGGGCATAGACGCCGACATCTCCCTGTTTTCGGCGGGCTTGGCTTTGATGGCCGCCTCAAAGGCCGCCTTCAGCGCTTCTCCTTGCAGGCCGCGCACCGGGATCTCGCTGTCCGAGTGCAGGCAGGGCTTGAGCATGCCATCCGCCGTCAGGCGCAGGCGGTTGCAGCTGCCGCAGAAATGATGGCTCACGGGCTTGATAAAGCCGACCGTGCCCCCCGCCACCGGCAGCCGCCAGCTTTGCGCCACGCCGTCGCTTGCATCCAGGCTTTCAAGCCCCGGCATCATGTCGATGGCCTCCTCAGCGGAGAGGTAACCCTCCGGCCAGAAGCGGCAGCCCTCGCCGATGGGCATCAGCTCAATGAAGCGAACATGAACGTCCGCTTCCAGGCTCAGCCGCGCCAGGTCCATCAGCTCGTCATCGTTAAAGCCTCTGATCAGCACGGCGTTGATCTTGATGGGCAACAGCCCTGCGGCCCGGGCGGCCTCGATGCCCGCGAGCGCCCCCTCCAGGCTGCCGCCGCGGGTGATGCGCCGGTACTTATCCGCCTGCAGGGTATCCAGGCTGATGTTGACCCGGCTGACGCCCGCCCGCTTCAGATCATGCGCCATCGCCGGCAGCAGGAGGCCGTTGGTGGTCAGCGTCAGCTCCTCAATGCCGGGGATGGCGGCGATCTCCCCGCACAGCCGGACGAAGCCCTGCCGCACCAGCGGCTCACCGCCCGTCAGGCGCACCTTGCTGATGCCATAGCCTGCCGCCGCGCTGATGATCCGGGTGATCTCCTCATTGCTGAGGATGCTGTCGTGCCCCTTGTCGGGCACGCCGTCTTCCGGCATGCAGTACTCGCAGCGCAGGTTGCACCGGTCGGTCACCGAAACGCGCAGGTAGCGGATCTCCCGCCCAAACTGATCCATCATAGGCTGTCCACCAGCCAGGCCGTGATCCGCTCGCCCTCCGGCAGGGGCGGCGAGCCTTCGGGGATGAAGCCAATCAGGTTGCAGCCCTTCATCGAGCGCAGCACGCCGTTGCCCTGCCCCTCATGAGGAAGAAGGCGGGCCGTGCCGAGGGAAATATCCAGCGAGCCGCGGATCAGGCGGGGTTTGGCGCTGGGTTTTTTGATTGGCTTCATCAACGTGACGGGGATCACGGGGTTGCGGTACGCCTCCTGCCCGCTCATCTTCTTCAGGCAGGGCTGGGCCAGTACATAAAAGGCGATCAGGGAGGAGGCCGGGTTGCCCGACAGGCAGAATACAGGCTTGTCGCCCTTCATGCCGATGGCGCAGGTGCCGCCGGGCTTCATGTTCACGTTGCGCACCAGGATCTCCACCCCGGCTGACTCGGCGGCGGAGGCCGTATAGTCGTAATCCCCCACCGAGACGCCGCCGGTGGTGATCAGGGCATCACACTGCGCAAGCCCCTGGCGGATGGCCTGGGCAATGCCCTCTTTGCTGTCAGACAGGGCGCCGATGAAGCGAACTTCCATGCCCAGCGCGCGGCAGGCCGCGCCCAGGGAGTAGCGGTTGGAATCATGGATCTTGCCGTCGCCGATCTGATCCTTTCCCCCCGCCAGCTCGCTGCCGGTGGACAGGATGCCGATGATGGGCCGGCTGTGGACCGTCACGCGCTCCAGGCCCTGCGCGGCCAGCATGCCGCAGACGGCGGGGCCGATCACCTCGCCTGACTGTATGATGACATCGCCCGCGCAGACATCCTCCCCCGCCGGGATCACATCCCGCCCCGGCGCAGAGGGCTCAAAGACCGTGACCGAATCCTCCGTGAATTCGGTGGATTCAAACTTCACTACCGTATCGGCGCCGGGCGGCACCGGCGCGCCTGTCATCAGCTTGACCGCCTCGCCGGGGCCGATCATGCCCCCCGCCGGGCTGCCCGCCGCGATCTCGCGCGTGACCCGAAGGGTGACGGGCGCTTCATCGCTGGCATCCTGAGCGTCCCGCGCCGCGAAGGCATAGCCATCGTAGGGGGAGCGGGCAAAGGGGGGGATGCTCATCCGTGCCTGCACATCCCCGCAAGCGATACGGCCCTGCGCCTCCTGAAGGCTCAGGCTTTCCCCCGCCGCGGGGGTTATCAAAGGCAGCAGGATATCCAGGGCCTCGTCGATCGTGACCAGTTCGCGCACCTTGTCCTCCTTATGAATACAATAACTCATTTTAGCAACAATATATCCTTTTCGTCTATGCGGACCGGCAGGCTATCCCGCCCGGCCAGGCCCGCCCATTCTTCCTTGCCAAGCTCCATCCGCAGGCAGCTGTAGTCCCCATCTTCAACCGCTTGCTGAGGCCTCAGCATCACCGCGGCGGAAAACAGCTCCTCCGTCACCCGGATAACGCGGCAGAGGATCACATTCTCCGCGCCCTCCGAAGCGCAGGGGCGGACAAAGTGCGCCCGCACGCCGATATAGCTGATATCCTCCGGCACATCTTTGCCTGTGCGCAGCTCGCAGCCCCAGTCGAGGGCCAGCACGCGGCGGTCCCCCAGTTTTTGTGCCCGCGAAAAGTTCTTGCACCCGGATAGGAGCGCCGATGACAGCGTATCCGGCGAAAGGAACAGCTGCCGGGCGGTCATGGACGGCTCCGACCGGCCCTCGTTGATCACGCAGACTCTTTCGCACATGCGGAAGACCTCATCCCGGCTGTGCGATACGAACAGCGCGGGCAAGCCGAAGCGCTTGAGGGTATCGGTCAGCTCCATCTCGATGCGCCACTTCAGGTAGCTGTCCAGCGCCGCAAAGGGCTCGTCCAGCAGCAGGATATCGGGCTCACTGGCGAATATGCGGGCCAGGGCCACGCGCTGCTGCTGCCCGCCGGAGAGCTGGCGGGGATACTTGTCCCCCAGCCCCTCCAGGTACAGCGCGGCGATCTTCTCCTCCGCCGCCGCCCTGCGCCGGGCCCGATTGCCCTTGACCGCGATCTCTATGTTCTCCCGCGCGGTCATGTTAGGGAAGAGCGCGTAGCTTTGAAACAGATAGCCTATCCCGCGTTCCCGCGGGCTGAGGCAGATGCCCCGCGCGGAGTGGTACAGCGCCTTGCCGTTTAAGGTGATCTGCCCCTCATCGGGTGTCTCGATGCCGGCGATGCACTTGAGCGTCATGCTCTTGCCGCTGCCGGACGCGCCCAGCAGCGCCATGGTACCGCCGGTAAAATCAAAGCGGACATCCAGCTTGAAGGGGCCGAGGCGCTTTCTGATATCGACATGCAGCTCCATCAGGCCTTCGCCTCCCGCTTTCCGCTGGATTGCTTGCCCGTCAGGAGGTTCATCAGCACCATCGTGACCAGGGAGATGCCCATGATGATGACCACCCACAGGGTAGCCCTGTCACGGTTGTTGCCCGCGACGGCGGAGGCGATGGCCAAGGACATCGTCTGCGTTTTGCCGGGGATATTGCCCGCCAGCATGCTGGTGGCGCCGTACTCGCCCAGCGCACGGGCGAAGGCCAGGATTGCCCCGGCGGCAATGCCGGGCCAGCAGTTTGGCAGCATGATCCGCCGGAAGATCACAAACTCGCTCAGCCCCAGGGTGCGCCCGGCATGCACCAAATCCTGATCCAGCTGCTCAAAGGCCCCCCGCGCCGCGCGGTACATCAGCGGGAAGGAGATGACGGCCGCCGCGATAACGGCCCCCTGCAGGGTGAAAACCACCGAAAATCCCACGCGCGCCAGGAATCCGCCCAGCAGGCCGTTTTTGCCAAAGATCAGCAGGAGGAAGTAGCCCACGACTGTCGGCGGCAGCACCATCGGCAGGGTGAGGAGGCCGTCGATCAGAGTTTGCCATCTCTTCATCCCCGCCACGCGGTACGCGGCCCAAATGCCTAACAAAAACGTGATCAGGCTGGCCGGGATGGCGACCTGAAAGGAGATCAACAGCGGGCTGAGATTCAATGCTTGCTCCTTTCTGCGAGTGGTCACGGGGAGGGGAACGGGAGACGGGGAACGGTACTCACAGGGGGACGAAATCGTGCGCTGCCCTTAGGCAGATAAAGCGAGATGCAGTCCCAATGAGACAGGAAGCGACAAAGCGTAAGCTTGGGGCGCGACCATGTCGAATTGAGGGATAGACTTCGATAGGCCATCTAACAGGGATACACAGAGGAAACAGAGGCGGCCTGCGGCCTTACACAGAGAAATAATGCCGAATCTTTCTCTTTATTCTCTGTGAAAAGGCGGACTGGTCCGCCGCCTCTACCCCGTCTCTGTGTCTCCGTGTGAGACGTAGCCCCGCCCCCTCACTTGCTGATTTCTTCAGCCATCGTAAAACCGGCGGCGATGAACAGGGCACGGGCGGTGTCGCCGCTGAGGTAATCCAGGAAGGCCTGCGCCGCTTCAGCGTTTTTAGTGCCTTCCACCACCGCCGCGGGGTAGACGACAGGCGCGTGGCTGCCTTCGGGCGCTTCAGCCGCGACTTTCACGCCATCGGTTGATGCGGCGTCGGTCGCGTAGACGATGCCGCAATCCACATCTCCGGATGCCACCCAGGAGAGTACCGCGCGGACATTCTGCCCGAGGTTGGCCTTGGCTTTGATGGCATCCCAGGTTCCCAGGTACTCATAAATCTGTTGTGTATACTGGCCGACGGGCACGCTTTCATCGCCGATGGCGATCATCTTGACCAGGTCCCCCGCAACATCCTCAAAGGAGGACAAAGCAAGTGCGCTTGCCGCGGGCAGGATCAGTACCACTTTGTTGACCAGCAGGTGCTTGCGGCTCTCCTTCTTGATCAGCCCGCCTTCTTCCAGCGCGTCCATCTGACGCTGCGCCGCGGATACGAAGACATCAGCTGTCGCCCCCGCCTCGATCTGGCTTTGCAAGGTACCAGAGGAATCGAACACAAAGGTGATCTCGACTTCCGGGGCAACTTCCTTGTAAGAATCAGCAATCTGCGCCATCACATCGGTCAGGCTCGCGGCGGCCAGAACATAGAGCTCCACTTTTTCTGCTTGCGCGGCAGGCGAGCTCATCGGGGCTGTCATCATCATCAGGGCCAGGGTCCATAGGATCAGTTTTTTCATGGTTATCCCCTTCTCATCTGCCCAGCGCGCTTCCGAACGAACAGACCGGGAACACGCACTGCGGGCAATTGAGGCACAGGCCGCCATCACCCAGGGCGGCGATATCCTCCCGCTTCACCTTGACCCCCGCGAAGATCAGCGGCAGGAACACATCCAGGCTGGTCACCTTGGCATGCAGCGAAGCCCCCGGCACGCCGACGATGGCCGCCTTGCCGTGATAGGCCAGCGTAAGCATGTTGCCCGGCTGCATCGGCACGCCCTGCATGACCAGCTCGGCCCCGCTGCCCTTGATGGCGGTCGGTGTCAGGTCATCGGGATCGACGGACATGCCGCCGGTCATCAGCAGCAGCTCAGCACCCTGATCGAGATAGCCCCGGATGGATTCAAGCAGTCGGGGCAGCTCATCCGGGCACTTGGTGACGCCAATGATCTGGGCCCCATAGGCCGGCAGCTTGGCCCGCAGCACAGGCTCAAACCTGTCCTTGATGCGCCCCTCATACACCTCATTTCCGGTGATGATCACGGCGGTCTTCAGCGGCTTGTAGGGCAGCACGCTGAGCACCGGGGCGTTTTCGCTGGCGATGGCAACAGCCCGCTCCACCGTGCTCCGCTTGGTCACCAGGGGCACGATGCGCGCGCCGCCCAGCTTGTCCCCAGCCTTCACGGGGGTATTGCCATTGCGGCAGGCCACGGTATAGTCGCCCACGCTGTTGATCCCTCGCAAGGCCGGCTTGTTCATCAAAAACAGGCCGTCATACAGGGCGCTGAGGCCGATCTTGCCTTCAGTTGGCGCGCTGCGGGCGATTCCCTCGCCGATGAGTACATCCGCCAATGCTGCCGCCGCGTCATCCTCATGCACCTCATCGGCTTCGGGCTCCCAGACGAATACATGCCGCTTGCCCATATCGCGAAGGACCTCGATGTCTTCTTCGCGGATCACGTGTCCCCTGGAAAACCGGACTCCCTTGAATCCATTCTCAAGAATGGCCGTCATATCATGGCACAGCGCTTCACCGACTGCCTGTTCTACCGCCAGCTTTCTCATCCGCACACTCCCGCATAAAAATTAAGTGCCACCCGCTTTGACAACAAAACAGATGGCGCCCTGGGACGCGCAGGCAGGCATTTGTGCCCGCCTCTACACTGTCTCCTTCTCAAACACGGAAGGTCGGGGCGTTTCTGCCCCAGCCCTTTGCCCCCTTCGGGGCAAGGCTTCGGCGCCATGAGAGATGCTTTTAGGCGCTGAAGCTCGGAAACAACCGATATGAAGTTGTGAATACATTATCATTATAGGCTTAGATTGTCAATAGATATGTCCAATCAAGGCATAGGATGAACAAGTTAGATATAGCTAATTTTTATCTTCCACCATCCCCGCGGCACATGAACCATGGCCCCTGGCCGCTGTGATATGGCGCCGCGTGCTATACTGTCATCGGTGAATTGCCATTCACCGATCAACAGATCAAGAGGAGATCCCGCATGAAACAGCCGTCGATCGACAAGACCGCCACCGTACTGCCCGGAGCAATGATTACGGGCGATGTCACCATATCCGCCAGGGCCAATATCTGGTACAACGCGGTCATCCGGGGCGATATGGCCCCCATCAGCATCGGGGAACGCACCAACATACAGGATGGCAGCATCGTTCATGTGGATGAACGCTTTCCCACCCATATCGGCAGCGACGTGACCGTCGGCCACGGCTGCATCCTGCACGGCTGCGCCGTGGGCGACCATGTACTCATTGGCATGGGCAGCATCGTACTCAACGGCGCTATCTTGGAGGATGGCTGCATGCTGGGCGCCGGTTCCCTGGTCACAGAGGGTACCGTGATCCCTGCCGGGATGCTCGCCTTCGGCCGCCCGGCCAAGGCCATCCGCCCCGTCAAGCCGGAGGAAACAGAAGGCCAGCGACAAAATATTGAACATTACCTGGCTATGGCGCGGGAGCACGGGGAGATGGAGAAGCGATAGGGGTTACGATTGGGAAGCAATGGGGATTACGATTGGAAAGCGATGGGGGTTACGATTGGGAAGCGATGGGGGTTACGATTGGGAAGCGATGGGGAAGCAATGGGGGTACGAACCACGCCGTCCCTGCCGCTTCCCATGGCCGAAGGCCATGCTCCCCAAACCGTAACCCCCACTGCTTCCCGCGGCTGAAAGCCGCGCTTCCCTACCGCTTCCCGTGGCCGAAGGCCACGCTTCCCTACTGCTTCCCACGGCTTTCAGCCGTGCGTTCCCAGCACCTCGTCAAATATCAAAGCGCAGTCGAGCGTGTCGGACAAGGGCATGATGTCGCTTTCCTTCTTCCCCTCGCGGATGAGCCCGCCGAAGTGATCGATCTGGTAGATGAAATTATCCTGGGCCCCTTCGTCGAACTCCTCCAGCAGCGTCCCGTCCTCCGCGTACAGCAGGGCTTTATCCGCGCGGAAGAAATCGGACGGGATCCTGATAGATCCCTTCTCGCCGAAGATATTCACCCGTTCAGGGGCATCATACACGATGCTTGAGGTTGCCGTGCCGATGGCCCCGCCATCGTATATCAGATTGACCACCGATATCTCGTCAACCTGTGTGGGCCCCATTTGTAAAGCGCCGGTGACCCGATCCGGCCTGCCCAGCAGCCCTGTGATGTATTCAACGCAATATACGCCGATATCATACAGCGCCCCGCCGCCCAGATCTTTCCTATACAGCCTGTTCTGCGGATCGTCAGGCCCACGGAAGCAGAACGAGGCCTCGATCAGGCGGACCTTGCCGATCCTTCCCTCGTCCACCCACCGCTTCACCTGCCGGTAGGCCGGCAAAAACCGCGTCCACATCGCCTCCATCAGCAGGACCTTGCTGTCGCGGGCGCAAATGATCATCTCCCGCGCGTCCGCGGCTGTCATCGCCATGGGCTTCTCGCACAGCACGGACTTTCCGGCCTTCATGCACTGTTTGGCAATCGGCAGATGCACATCATTGGTCACGCCGATGTACACGGCGTCTATCCCCTCAGCCGCCAGCAGATCCTCCAGTTTGTCAAAGGCCAGGCAGCCGGGGAAATTGCCCGCCAGGACCTCGGCCCGCTCTATGTGCCTGTTATAGACCGCCCGAACGGCCATACCCTCAGCGCCGGCTACTACCTTTGCAAACCGAGTTGAGATGCCGCCCGCGCCGATGATGCCCCAATTGATCGTCTTCATGATATTTCCTCCCGTCAAGGGGCTGATACCAGCTCGCCCCCGTGATAGCACAGAATCCTCCCTGCCCGCATATCAAGCAGCATGTCCATGGCGTCCCGGGCCTGCTCCATATCCAGCGCGAACCCCGGATTGGCCAGGGCCGGGCGGCCCTTGTCCGATATCATCGCGTCGCCCGCGATGATGGTATCCTGTCCCCTGAGCCACAGGGAGATGTGGCCCGGCGTATGGCCGGGCGTCGCGATCACTTCACAGCCGCCGCACCAGGGCAGCACATCGCCGTCCTCCAGCGTTTTATCCACGCTTATCGGCTCCACCCGCCGCAGCAGATCGCAAAACCAGCGGCCAAAGGCCTGCTGCTCCGGCGGCAGGGTCTTTTGCAGGTCCTCCGCCTGCTGCAATCTCCAGGGCTTTTCATCACCCGAAATATAGGGCGCTTCCAGTGAAGAGGCATAGACCTTCACCCGCGGATATTTGCGCTTGAAAGCAGCCGCAGCACCCATGTGGTCATGGTCGTGATGGGTCAGCAGGATCGCGGTGATGTTCTCCCCGCCCAGGCCGTGCAATGCCAGCTGCGCCTCGATCAGGGGGAGCGACCCCACAAAGCCGCAGTCGATCAGCACACAGCCCCATTCGTCCCGCAGCAGTACCGGGTGGATCGCCTCGGCCCGATCACCCGTGGGCATAACCAGGTCAAGCATGATGATCTTTCCGTCCATACACTTATCCTTTCATAAACCAGGCGGGCTAATCAGTCCCGGCTATAGCAGCCGTATGGGTAGATAAATAAAAAAGCCCGGATTCCTTTGAAGAATCCGGGTTTTTCTTGGTGCGCCATCAGGGACTTGAACCCGGGACACCCTGATTAAGAGTCAGGTGCTCTACCAACTGAGCTAATGGCGCATAATGGAGCGGGTGATGGGAATCGAACCCACGTGACCAGCTTGGAAGGCTGGAGCTCTGCCATTGAGCTACACCCGCGCAGCCGAACCAGGATGGAAAGTGGAGCGGTAGACGAGACTCGGACTCGCGACCTCAACCTTGGCAAGGTTGCGCTCTACCAACTGAGCTACTACCGCATGATTGGTGCGGACGAAGAGACTTGAACTCTTACGCCGTAAGGCACTAGATCCTAAGTCTAGCGCGTCTGCCATTCCGCCACGCCCGCACAGCCACAAGCATTTGACCGAAAATGGTGACCCATCCGCGACTCGAACGCGGGACACCTTGATTAAAAGTCAAGTGCTCTGCCAACTGAGCTAATGGGTCAGGATGGCTGGGGTGGCAGGGATCGAACCTACGAATGCGGGAGTCAAAGTCCCGTGCCTTACCGCTTGGCGACACCCCAACATCCGGTACGTGGCCGAAATGGGGTGGGTAGTCGGATTTGAACCGACGACATCCAGATCCACAATCTGGCGCTCTAACCACTGAACTATACCCACCACGAGGTTGGCGCGCCTGAAGGGATTCGAACCCCTGACCCACGGCTTAGAAGGCCGTTGCTCTGTCCGACTGAGCTACAGGCGCATCACCGTCGGTACAGCGAGCGAAGGGAAACCCGAGGAATCCATTCCTGCTGACAAGTTGAGATATTAGCACAAGCCGGGCCGGCTGTCAACATCGGATTGTTCTTTTCTGTATAATTTTGAGAGGCCTTGGTTTTACAGCCGGCAATACCTTATTTTATTATGCGCGGCAGGCCTCGGGAGAGCCTTCGGCCGGTGTTTTAGTTAAAGAAGCTTGTGTCAAAACGCCTCAAAAGAGGTATACATATATCCAGCGCTTGTGGAAACATCCGGCAGCGCTGACTTCCCGGCCTGCCGGTTACAAAAGAAAGAGGAATTCTATGACCAACTGGAAACGCAATGCGGTCTTATTCATCACCGGCCAGTTCCTGTCGATGTTCGGTTCCATGCTGGTGCAGTACGCGATCACCTGGCAGATCACGCTGGAGACAAAGTCCGGCATCATCATGACACTGTTCACCTGCGCGTCTCTTTTGCCGATGGTGTTCGTCTCCCCCTTCGCGGGCGTATGGGCGGACCGGTATAACCGCAAGCATCTCATTGTCATAGCCGATGCCGCCATCGCGCTGGTTACGCTGGGGCTCGCCCTCGCGTACATCTCAGGCTACAGAAACATCTGGATGATGCTGATCGTTGTGGCGGCCCGTTCCTTCGGCCAGGGAATACAGCAGCCTGCCGTGAGCGCGATGATCCCCCAGATCGTCCCGCCCGAAAGCCTGCTGCGCTTCAACGGCATCCAAAGCTCCATCCAGTCGCTCAATATGTTCGCGGCCCCCATGGCTGCCGGCGCGCTGCTGTCCTTCATGCCGATCGAGCGCATCTTCTTTATTGATGTCGCGACGGCAGCGGCAGGCATAAGCATCATCTTTATATTCGTCAAAGTATCGGGCCTGCCCCGCAAGGAGAAGGCGCAGGCGGGCCTCAAGGCGTACGTTGAGGAGATGCGCGAGGGGCTCAGGTACATCGGCTCGCAGCCCTGGCTGAAAGCGGTGATCATGTTCAGCGCCTTCTTCAGCTTTTTCGCGTCGCCGGCGGCTCTGCTGACCCCCTTGCAGACCGCGCGCGCCTTCGGCGATGATGTATGGCGGCTGACGGCCATCGAGATCCTGTTCTCGCTGGGCGCCGCGGCCGGCGGCGTCATCATGTCCATCTGGGGAGGGTTCAAGAACAAAGCGCATACGATCGCTTTTGCCTGCGCGCTCTTTGGGCTGACATCGGTATTGCTGGGGAGCGTGCCTGTTTTCCCGGTCTATCTGGCTGTGATGCTTGCCTGCGGCCTCACGATACCGATGTTCCACACCCCGAGCATGACCCTGATGCAAACGAAAATGGAGCCGGATAAGATGGGGCGCGTGTTCAGCGTGATGACGATGTTTTCAGGTCTTGCGATGCCGCTTGGCATGGCCGTGTTCGGCCCCCTGGGAGACGCCATGAAGATCGAGTGGCTGCTGATCGCGACAGGCACGGTCATCCTGATCGGCGGCCTGGCGCTGCCCAGGTCAAAAGCGCTCTTAGATGCGGGAAAGCCTTGACGGAGGGCCTGCCATCGGATACAGTCTGTACGGACTGGTTTATCCATACATATTGCCGTGAAGGAGATTCCCATGAATTCAGCAACCATCGTCTGCCCCCACTGCAAGCGGCCCTTTGAGATCAGCGACGCGATCAGCCACCAGATCGAGGACGAGCTGCTGCGCGCGAAAACAGAACAGACGGAACTGCTAAAGCAGGAGTATCAGGGGCAGGCTGAGAAAAAGCTGCGCCAGGCGGTGGAAAACGCGCTGATGCAGGCCGGGCAGGACGCGCAGCTGCAGCTGGAGCGGGAGCGCCAGTCGATGAAGCTGGCGCTGGAAAAGGCCAGGCAGTCGGCCATCCTTGAAGCGGAACAGGCCCGGCAGCAGACGGAGCTTGAAACGGAGCGGCTCAAAAAGCAGGCGCAGAGCGCCAAAGAAAACGAAAAGCAACTAAGAGATCAATTATCCCAGCTGCTTGACGAACTGAGCAAGGCAAACAAGGCCAGGGAAGAAGCGCAGATCGCGGCCCGCCGGGAGCTGATGGAGAAGGAAAAGCTGATCCGGCAGGAGGCCGTCAAGAGCGCGTCGGATGATTTCAACACCAAGATCCGCGAGCAGGAGGAGACCATCAACCGTCTGCGCGAGCAGCTGACCACCGCCAAGCAGGTGGCCGAGCAGGGCTCCCAGCAGCTGCAGGGCGAGATACTGGAGCTGGATATTGAGGAAGGCCTGAGAACCGCCTTCCCGCTGGACAGCATCGACGAGGTCAAAAAGGGCGAGCGCGGCAGTGATATCCGCCAGACCGTCAACGAGCGATTGTACCAGAACTGCGGGCTGATCCTGTGGGAGTGCAAGAACGCCAAGACCTATCAGGCGGCCTGGCTGGGGAAGCTGAAGGATGAGATGGCGGTGGAAAAGGCCCAGATCGGCGTGATCGTATTCAACCCGGCGGATGGCAGCGGCAGGGAGTTTGAGCAGCTGGGGGACAATATCTGGCTGGTGAAGCCCAGGTACGCCAACATGCTGGCAGCGCTGCTGCGCGAGGTATTGGTCAAAGTGTTTATCGCTAACCGCAACGCGGAGGGCAAGGACATCAAGACCGAGCTGATCTACAACTACCTCACCGGCGGCGAGTTTTCCAGCCGCATCCGCTATATCATAGAATCCTACGACGAGATGTCCAGGCAGCTGGATACCGAAAAAAAGCAGGCGCAGCGGCGCTGGGCCGCGCAGGAAAAGATACTGCAAAAGGTCACGACCAGCCTGTACGGCATGAGCGGCGACCTGCAGGGCATCGCGGGCAAGGAGATCATCGCCCTGCCGGCCATTGATGGGGAAGACGCGGACGAATGATACTAACTCAAACCATAAACGCATCGTTGCGCCGGTGATTTTGCCCCGGTGCTGTGTCGCTGCAAGTTCGACGTAGCGCTGCTACGCCTTCACTTGCGCTCCTTGCCCCGAACCAAACTCCCTCGTCGCTTTGGATGCGTTTATGATTTTCGTTAGTATAAAGCTATAAGCAAGTAAAAGACGCTGGTGGGCATCAATATGATCCCCGCCAGTGTCTAATCGTATAGTATTTTACAGTAATTGCTTTTTCAGATTCAGCTTGCCCTGATAGAAACCCCGCGCTTCACTCTTCCCCGTCAAGCCATCCTTGTTCGCGCTCAGCTTCAGATCCAGCGCGAAGGGCGCGGTGGGAAAGAGCACACGGACACGGATGGTATCGCCGCTCATGCCGAAGCCGCCCAGATAGGGCAGATTGCCCTCACCGGGCATGGGGCTTGACACCTCGCCCAGGCAGGGCTTCTTGCGCCCCAGGTCAAAGCAGGAGGCAAACTCCTCCCCCGGTCCGCGGAAAAACAGGCGGATATGGTTTTCATCCGCCGCGTCCAGGCGAAGGGCAGCGCCTTTTTCATCCAGATAGCTGCCATCCAGCGCCATCACGCTCCCGGCATCGTCCGGCGGCATCCTGCGGGACAGGTTGCCCGCCTTTTTCAGGATATCGGCCTGCCTCTCTTCGCTTGCCGGCGGCAGGGTGAGGGCCGCGTCCATCAGGGCGTGCAGCGCGGTCATCTCCTTATCCATATCAGGGGCGGAGGCGGTGGCCGCGACGGCCAGGTTGTGTCCCGTATCGATCATCATCACTTGGCCGAACATGCCGTCACCGCGGTAGCGCCCGAAACGGCTGCGCCAGAACTGGTAGCCGTAGCCCTGGTTCCAATCGTTGCCCGTGTCCGGGTCGCCGTTTGATATGTGGGTCCGGGTCGCGCGCTGGAAGTAGCCCTCCGGCAGCACACGCTCTCCCCCCTCCATGCCGTCATTCAGCAGCAGCTGCGCCACCCTGGCAATATCCAGGTTGCTCAGGTGGAAGCCGAAGCCCGCCATGTTGTAGCCCATCGGGCAGCAGTTCCACCGGCGGCGGGGAACGCCGATTTTGTCAAACAGGCGGGGCATCAGGTAATCGCGCAGTGTCTCCCCGACAGCACGCTGCACCATACGGCCCGCCAGATAAGTGCCCATGGTGTTGTAATGAAACACTGTACCCGGCGCATGGATGACGGCATGAGACAGGACCTCGCGGGCGATGTTGCTGTTCATTCGCAGATCCGGCCCGTCGCTTTTGGGGTCCAGGCCTGAAGACATGCTCAGCAGGTGGTGCAGGGTCACCTCATCAAGCTTCCGGTCGTAGTCTTCCGGCAGACAGTCACTGAGCACTTCAGTCACCCGGCTGTCCCAATTGATTTTCCCCTCCGCCACAGCGAAGCCCGCCGCCATGGAAGTAAAGGACTTGGACAGCGAGAACAGCACGAAGGGCGCGTCCTCCCTGTAGGGCTTGCTGTTTAAGGTGAAGCGCTTGCCGTCGCGTATCAAGGAGACAGTGGCGAAGCCCAGCTTTTTGTAATCCTTGATAAAATCCTCCAGCGCCAGGCTGCTCAGGCCCATCTCTTCCGGGCTGTTAACCTTGATCAGTTCCATGCTTTGTCCACCCTCATTTCATCGTCATTATGCTCTGATATATACGGCCGGGAAATTCTCGTTGCAGACGAACTCTCCCTCGCCCTGTTCATCCAGCGTGATCCGCTCCTGCCTGCCGCCCATGACATCCCGCCAGGTGGTGCCCGCGTTCAGAGGACCGAAGGCCATGCGCTTCCTGCCCTCTCCCCGGTTGCTGATCAGCACCGCCAGGCCGGAGCCTTCGTGCCCCGCGTCCCCCAGGCGCAGCCAACCGATGCAGTCCGGGTGATCAAAATAATCCTTCTGCTCCCCGTAGGCATAGCGGAGCCGGGCTTCCAGCATCGGATCCAGCTGGGGCTTCAGCCCTTCCCATGCGCCGGGGCCGCCGGCGATGCCGTAGTAATCGCCCCAGAACAGGCAGGGATAACCCTCTCGCCGCAGCAGGATGAGGGCGTAGGCCAGCAGCTTGAAAGGAAGGCTGACCCAGCTTTCCAAGGCCTGACCCTGCTGGGAATCATGGTTGTCCACAAAGGTCACGGTGCCCCAGGCGCTTTTTTCGATCAGGGTGCCGGCAAAGATCCCGCGCAGGTCATAATCGCAGCCCACATCCGCCGCCCGCTTGAAGTTGAAGTGCAGGGCCACGTCAAACAGCGCCATCTGGTCACCGGTATCATCGATATATTCCATCAAGCGGTTTTCATCCGCGTGCCAGTATTCGCCCACAAAGTACAGCGGCCGCCCGGCGCTCAGCCGCGTCTGGCGCAAAAACACGCTGACGAAGCTTGAGTTGATGTGCTTGACCGCGTCCAGCCGCATCCCGTCGACGGGAAAAGTATTCACAAACCATTCGCCCCAGCGCAGGGTTTCCTCCATCACCTCTCGGTTGCGGTAGTCGATATCGGCAAACATCAGGTAGTCGAAGTTGCCCTTCTCACTGTCCACGTTGGGCGCGAAACCCTTGTTGTCGCCTAGGATGCGGAAGATACCGCCTTCATGGCGCATATCGTCATAATCCACGGCCGTAAAGTGGCTGAAGTTCCATACAAAACCGGAATACTTCCCCTTTCTTCCCGGAAAGGTGAAGCGCGTCCAGCCCTTGATGTCATAAGGCTCTGAGATCTGTTCCTCCCGGTTGTCGGGGTTGACCCGCACGGCGGAGAACAGTTCCGTCTCATCGGCCCCGGCCTTGTGGTTGAGCACCGCGTCGATATACACCCGGATGCCCGCTTCATGCAGCGCGCCGATCATGGCGTAAAACTGTTCACGCGTGCCGTATTTGGTGCGTACGGCGCCTTTCTGGTCAAACTCGCCGATATCCCACAGGTCGTAAACGCCGTAGCCCACATCATCCGTGCCGGTGGCTTTGCAGCAGGGCGGCGTCCACACGCTGCCGGCGCCGATGGCTTTGAGTTCCCCCGCCAGGTTCCGCAGCCTGTTCCAGTGCTCCCCGTCATTTGGCAGATACCATTCAAAGCCCTGCACCATCACGCGGTTGTCGGGGTCCCGGCCGGGTTCGGGCTGGGGCAGCACATTTTCCAGCTTGATTCCCTTCTCCCGGGCCAGCTGTTCGAAATGCTCCTCGAG
>JAEWRJ010000097.1 GCA_023460055.1 Bacillota bacterium
TGTCTCTGATGCCCCGCTCGTCGATGAGCTTCCGTAGCGGACTCTTTTCTCGTTTCAACATCTGTCTATCCTCCGTTATTGGATTTTATCCCTTCACAGAGGTTTACACAAATTGTTCAGCACTCTCCAATCGCTTCCCGCGGCCGAAGGCCGCGCTTCACAAGGGCCTCCTATTGCTTCCCTTTTTCAGCCTTTACTTCGAGCAATCCACCCAGATATAGCGGCGCTCCTCATTGCGGTCTTCCTCAATACCGCCGCAGGCGATCGCCGTCTTTCTGGATGCCTCATTATCATTGTGAATTGTCAGAAGCAGGCGGTCGATGCCCAGCGCCTTGGCTTCCTCTATCAGATACCCAAGCAGCGCTTTGCCATAGCCCTTTCCGCGATAAGAAGGCCGGATGGAATAGCCCGCGTGCCCGCCTTCAACGCGCAGTTTCTCCGTTAAGCGGTGGCGCAGCTTGCCAAAGCCCACAGGCTGCCCGTCCGCATAGAGCCAATAGATGGTTTGCGGTACCATCCACTCCTCAAGCCCGATGCCCTTTGACTGCTCATCGCTTTTGATCAGCCAGCGCCTGTACTCATCATAGCTCATCCCGCTGCAGCCATTGATGAAGCCATTTTCATCGCCTGGCATCCCCTGCAGCATGCTGTAGATATCCCGGCCGTCGTCCGGGCTAATCCGCCTCAGCTCTACATTCACCGTTCATCCCCCTTGCGGCGCATTTCCAGCTCGCACAGATCCCCGCTCAGCGGCTCTTCCCGCCCGCTGAGCGCAAAGCCGCGCTTCCGGTAGTAATCCAGCGCCTTTATGTTATTATTCAGTATCCACAGGTACACCGGCCCCTTGGCCTGTGCTATCGCCGCCTCCAGCAGCGCGCCGCCGTAGCCCTTACGCTCGCGTTCGGGCAGCACATACAGGTCCTCGATCAGGCTGCCTTCCCCGGTTTCGGTCAGTGAAATCAGGCCCGCGGGCTCCGGATCAATAAGCATCCAGACCTGCTTGCCCCTTCGCATGCCTTCCAGCAGGTACTCAGTCTGCCGCCGCGCGTCAAAGCGCCTGACAAAATCATCCGGGCAAAAATGGCGGTGGGATGCCTGCCAGGAGGCGGAATGCACAGCACCGGCCAGGGGCGCGTTTTCTTCGGTGACAGGGATGATCCTCATGCTTTCACCGCCCGGAACAGCAGGTGGTTGCCCGCGGACAAGAAGCCGGGCTGCCCGCACATATGGAAGTGCCAGCGCAGATACTGGGCATAGGCGGCCTCGCTCATCGCGTTGATGGTGTCCGCCATCAGCTCGCTGAGGCCGTCGCTGGTCACTTCCTCCCTGATATCAAAGCCGCCCGCGCGCAGCATGGACCGGCATTCATTCAGGGTAAAGAACACAAAGGGCTCGTCACGCACCCGCAGGCTGGCATGATCGTAGGTATCCCCCTCAAACCACGCGGGGTCATAGGCGCTTTCGGTATAGGGGATCATGTCGTGGTTGATGAAAGCGGCGAACAGCAGGCCCCCGGCCTTCAGCACGCGCCGGGCTTCCTTCAGGCACAACGCCCGGTCGCCTTCCTGTGACAGGTGATACAGCGGGCCCATCAGAAGAACCGCGTCAAAGCGCTCATCTTTAAATTGGGAGAGGTCAAGCGCGCTGGCGTGATGGATATCGATCTGTGCATTCTGCTCTGCCGCCCGCTCGCGCATGATCCGGACATTGCGCCCGGCCAGCTCGACCGCGCTGACGGCATGACCCTTGCCGGCCAGATAGAGGCTGTATACGCCCGTGCCCGCGCCCAGGTCCAATATGCGGCTGCCAGGCTGCAGATCCTCTTCCACCATCCGGATGGTGGTCAGAAACTCCACCCGGGCGGCCTGTGAACGGCTCAGCCGCCCCTCCTCATGAAAAATATGGCGGTAGATCAGGTCGACCCGCTCGGCCTCATGTTCGACGCTCATGATCTGGGCTAAGCTCATTTTCTCCGCCATGCTGATGATCTCCCTTGTTAATATGCGGACATTATCGGGCAAGGGGCAGCAAAGGTCAATACGTCAGAAAGCCATAGCCGGGCGGATGGAGCGGAGGCCGGGAAGAAACTCTATTCCAAGCTCAGCCTTCATCGTTTGAAAATTATTAGTTAGGCACCTTGACATTTAGCGGGAACCGTATTATGATGTGAATGAAAAGGTACCTAACTTATTTTAACGGAGGAATTTCAATGGAAGATTTCAAAGAGAACAAACAGGACTCAAGAGGCTTTGGCCCCATCGACATGGAAAGCCTGCCGGCGGAAGAGCAGATGGTGATCCGGCTGCACAAGGTGCATTATGGCCTACGCCACAACGCGGAATCACGGGGCGGCCAGGGGCGCATTCTGTCGCTGCTGCTCAGGCGGGGCGGCATCTCCCAGCGCGAGCTGATGGATATCGTCTCCGTGCGGGCCGGCTCGCTGAGCGAAGTGCTGGGCAAGCTGGAAGAAAACGGCTGGATTTCCCGCGCCCCCAATGAGGAGGACCGCCGCCGCGCGGATATCACCCTCACCCCGGAGGGGGAGGCCGCGGCCCGCGCCATGGAAGAAAGCAGGAAGGAAAGCCGCAAAACCTTCTTCTCCCCCCTCAATGAGGAAGAGAAGGCTCAGCTGAACAGCCTGCTGGATAAGCTGAGCGCGAACATCGATTGGCCGGATGAAGCCGAGCGCCGCCGCCATCACGGCTGCGGGAAGCACGGGCACGAGGGGCAGGGGCATGGCTGCCATGGACATGAAGGGCATGATCACTACGATCATCACGGTCATCAAGGTCACCACGGCCATCACTGCCACCATGGGGGCAGTGACAAGGACTGATATCGCATCAACCGACTGAGCCCTGCCCGCGCCCACAA
>JAEWRJ010000098.1 GCA_023460055.1 Bacillota bacterium
CCTCCAGCGTAAAGTCAAGCAGCCAGTGCCTTCCAACAGCCTTCTTATATAAGTGGAGAGGCGTATGAAAAAGCAAGGCGTTCAGGCATCCTTCAGGCAGCCTGACAGGGAAAAGAGGAAAGCGCGCGCCAAGGCGGTCCTTGAGGTACTGACCCTGCGTTCCTTGGTTCGTCTGGCACAGGCGGCAGCTTGTCTGGCTGCCGGACAAGCCCCTGAAGGTCCTTGCGGGGCAGTGATTAAGCTGCATGACCATCGCCCGGCCGTATACAGGCAGGATGGTTTGAACAGATGCCTGGGCCAGATATGATATATCCTGCTTGGAGAGCTCTGTGCTTAATACGACTGCCCGGCAGCCGGCATTGCGGAGCATTTCCATGCTTTTTGTGTTCCAGGCAGGAATGCCGGGACCGGCCAGAAACTGCCCGGGTAAATCTGTTCCCAGCTGGCCGGCGTTGTCAAGCATGAGGGACAGGCCTGCGCGATTCGCCATCTGCATAAGCAGGCTCAAGGTGGTATCGCTTGCCTGCCTTGGCAGACAGAGAAAGTCATCATTGCCGAGCGATTTGCAGTCTTCAGCGAGGGAAGAGGCCGTATAATCCTGCGGGCTGTAGAGAAAATGCCGCATACCGAGTTTTCTGAAGGATTCTATCAGGTCTATGCGGCTGCTTCGGACATAGAGGGCGGACTCCTCCGGCGGATAACTGACATGCGCTTCATGCCTTGAAATATAGGGGAGCGGTGCTTCCCGCTGATGCGCGCCAATATGCGCTTCCTCCATCTTGCTCAGCGCGTCGCGTCTGAGGGCATTGAGAGAAGACGTCGGCATAAAACAGGCATCCGCGGCTTCAAAGACGAAGTTGTCGATAACAAAGGGGCTTCCGCCTGTCTTTTGGATGGCTTTCAGACTGATGCTCTGATCCATGGCCTGGGAAATGGCGGGCTGCGGGGCTTCACCTGATACGCTGACGCTTGCGCGGTCACTTGATAAAGTCAGAACAGATGGTTCGTTTGCTTTGACCCAAAGCCTTGCGGTCAGCGGAATGGGGGGCATGGAGGCCTTATAGCTCGCTTTGGCCTGTTCAAGCTGAATAGCGTCGGCCAGCTTGAATACCGGGTCTCCAACCCTGGCCGCCTGATGATGGCGAATGACAGCTTTTCCGCCTGCTTCATACGCGGGACCGGAATAGATCATTTCCTGATCACTTCCGCCGCGGATCTGCAAATGATCCCCGTGGCGCAGCGCATCGTTAAGCTTAATCTCACTGAGCATGATTTGAACCCTGCGCTGGGTGGACGTGATCACGCCAAGCGGCAGCCCGTCATGGGATACGCGGTTTGGGTTGATGAGTTTCGCGTCCGACTGGCCAAAAGCCCAGCCCTGCGTGAAGCTGCCTCGGTTGAATATTTGAAGCAGCGCTTTTCGCTCGGCGGGTAAAGCTGCGCTTTCTCGTCCTTGGAGGACTCTGTCCAGGGATTTGCGGTACAGAGAGGTCGCAGTGGCGACATACTCCGGGCGCTTGAGCCTGCCTTCGATTTTAAAGCTTTTCACACCGGCTCGCGCTAAATCACCAAGGCTGTCGATCTGAGCCAGATCTCTGGGGGAAAGCCAGGCACCGAGCTGATCTCTGTATTCATAATCCATTCTGCAAGGCTGCGCGCAGCGACCACGGTTGCCGCTGCGCCCGCCGATATGAGAAGATAGCAGGCACTGGCCGCTGACCGATACGCATTGAGCTCCATGCACGAAAACCTCGGTCTCAATCCCCGTTGAGGAGACCGCGCGGATGGTATCCAAACTGCACTCCCGGGCCAGCACAACGCGGTTGACACCATGATCCTTTAAAAAACGCGCGCCAGATGCGTTATGTATGCTCATCTGCGTGCTGGCGTGCAAAGGCATATCCGGAAAGGACTGTTTGATGAACAGCATCAGGCCCAGATCCTGAACAATCACGGCATCCGCGTTCACGTTATTCAAAAACCGCAGCACCTGCTCTGCCTGGGGCAGCTCGGTCTGCTTGATCAGGGTGTTGAGCGTAACATAGACTCTTTTGCCATATAGATGAGCGTAACGAATGGCGGCTGGCAGCGCCTCTTCATCAAAACCGGCGCTTGCTCTGGCGCCAAAACTGGCAGCGCCGAGATACACGGCATCAGCCCCATTATGAATAGCGGCATATAAAGAAGGCAGGTCCCCGGCGGGAGCCAGAAGTTCAATCTCGGATAGCGGCATGCTCATGCGCCTCAGTCAACTCCCTGCGAAGGCGTGTGTTATCATCCTGCGCATTGATTAATTCATCCGCTATGGAAAGAGCGGCGGCTATTGCCGCCGTCTCTCGGTCTGTACGGGGAGATACAACGGCAGCTTCGCTGAGCCGCTCATTTAACAAGCCGATCATCCGCTCAACATGCTCTGCTGTTCCGGAGGCTGATAAGGTGTATCTTTTACCGGCTATGCGTACTTCCCGCTTTTCTTTATCCACGGCTTCTCCCTTATAGCTTCTGGAAGCTGTAATCAACATCCTCCGTGTCCACGCTGATCGACTCGATCACCTGCGGCTCGACAGGCTTATCATTATAATCCCGTTTCACGCTCACGATCCGTTCCGCCTCCTCCATACCTTCCAGTACTTTGCCAAACGCGGCATACGCGCCGTCAAGGTGGGGAGCGTCGGCAGTCATGATGAAAAACTGTGAACCGGCAGAATCTTTGCGCTGGCTTCTGGCCATGCTGAGAACGCCGTAAGTGTGCTTGATCGGATTTTCAATGCCGTTTTGCGCAAACTCGCCCTTGATGCAGTAACCGGGGCCGCCGATGCCTGTTCCGGACGGGCAGCCGCCCTGAATCATAAAGCCGGGAATAACGCGGTGAAAAATCAATCCATTATAAAAACCGCTGTTTGCAAGGGAAATGAAGTTGCCAACAGACTGCGGAGCAATTTCGGGATAAAGCTCCCCCTTCAGTTCTGCGCCGGACTTCATTTTAATCATAAAACGCGGGCGGTTTACCTGATCCATCGTCAATCCCTCCATACATCTTTAGTTGCCTTGTCATGATAGTAGACCCAGGCGTTTTTGTCAATTTATTACAATTTCACGCTTCCTGATAATTA
>JAEWRJ010000099.1 GCA_023460055.1 Bacillota bacterium
TATTTGAGGCGCTGCACGCGCCCGGCGGTGTGCTCACCTATGGGATCCCCGAATTCCGCCTGCCCAAGGCGGTCGTGCGCCGTGAGGTGGAGGAGCTGGAAACGCTGGGGGTTACAATCAACTGCAATATCGTGATTGGGCGCACCATCACTGTGGATGAGCTGTTTGAGGAAGGCTTTGAGGCCGTTTATATAGGCTCCGGCGCAGGGCTTCCGCGCTTTATGGGCATCCCCGGAGAAGGGCTCAACGGCGTTCTCTCCGCTAACGAATACCTCACCCGTGTCAACCTGATGGGAGCCTGGCGGGATGATGCCGCTACCCCCGTGCTGCGGGGCAAAAGCGTGGCGGTGGTAGGCGGCGGCAACGTGGCCATGGATGCGGCCCGGTCGGCCCTTCGCCTGGGCGCAGAAGGGGTCAGCGTTGTGTACCGCCGAGGCATGGAAGAGCTGCCCGCGCGGCTTGAAGAGGTGCATCACGCCCAGGAAGAAGGCATTAGCTTCAAAACCCTGTGCGCGCCCATTGAGGTGTTAGGAGAAAACGGCTGGGTACGCGGCCTCAGATGCCTGAAAATGGAGCTTGGCGAGCCGGATGCCTCCGGCCGCCGCAGCCCTGTTGAAATACAGGGCAGCGAGTTTGATATCAAGGTCGATACCGTGATCATTGCCATCGGCACCGATCCCAACCCGCTGCTGCCCCGCAATACCAAGGGCCTGGAGACGGACAGCCGGGGGCGCATCGTGGCGGATGCCAATGGCCTCACCCGCCGCGGCCGTGTCTGGGCAGGCGGCGATGCCGTCACAGGTGCTGCGACCGTCATCCTGGCGATGGGAGCCGGCAAGGCGGCGGCCAGAGACATTGACAAGGTTCTGGCCGCGGAGCAGGGCAGTATTACATCAGTATAAAAAGCTCCATGCCGCGGCATGGAGCTTTTTTGGGTTGCGATGAAAATGTTCAGCGTGCCGTGACAATGACCTCGCTGAGGCCCAGGCCGCCCTTCAGCTCAATGCGCAGGCTGCCAATGGGCAGGGGATCATAATGCAAGATCAGCGCCTCGCCGGGCAGCCGCTCCTGCTCAAAGGCATAAACAGCCGCCTTTTCGCCATTCACAATGACGGTCAGTTCGCCTGCCGTGCCGAAGGCGGGATAGATCATCATCAAGTCACTATGGACGGGTGAAGGGAAGGCCAGCTCCGCCCAGCCTTCCTTCCCCGGCAAAAAGGCGAAGGCTGCGTTTTGAATGCCGTAATCGCCGTCTGCCAGCAGGCTGCCGTCGCCCCCGGATACGCTGATGTCGGCTGACAAGGCCGCGTTGACCAGACCCAGATCTTTCAGCGGGCGCAGCTGAGGGGTCAGCGTGGGGCCGTTGATGTAGGCCGTGCCGTCTTTTCGGAAGCCCGCGCGGTCGATGTTCAGCTGGCGGTTGCCCGAAGGCGCCTGGGGATACTTGTGGCTGTGGTAGCTGGTGAACAGCTCTCCGCCCGCCGTGAAAAAGCTGTTGTGGCCGGGGCCGGATACCAGTGCCTTATCATCTTGGAACACGGGAGCCAGGAGGGGATTATCCGCCTGCTTGGTGAAGGGGCCCAGCGGCGAATCGCTGAGGGCGACGCCGACAGAGTAATTGGGGTCGGCAAAGTAGTGGGCGCTGTAGTAAAGGTAATAGCGGCCATCGTGCTTGACGACCACGGGCCCTTCATTCCACAGCCAGCCGCCGCTGTCAAGCTCCCAGGGCTGATCGGGGCGGGTCAGTTCGACCGGTTCACCTTCAAAGCTGAGCAGATCGCGGCTTAGCTGTACCCCATAGACATGGCTTTCGTGATTGCCGCCCACCACATTGTCCGAGCAGTCGCGCACATAGTACAGATAGGGGATGCCGTCATCCACCAGCAGGCTGGCGTCGATGACCGAGTAGCCCGGCTCGAACAAAGGCCTGCCAAGAGGGTCCTCATAAGGCCCCTGCGGTTCATCTGCGAAGGCAATGCCGATGCGCAGACCTTTCGTTTCCTTATCCCGCACGGAAAAAAGCATCACGAAGCGGCCTTGATAGGGGTAGACTTCCGGAGCCCAGTAATCGCCGGCACCCCATTCCACCTTTCGCAGAGCCTTTTGTTTATTGCCCCAAGCACGAAGATCGTCTGATTCCCATACATTATATCCGACGGTGCCGCCAGTAGCGAAGGCATAGTATTTGCCTTGGGCGGGCAGGATGTGCGGGTCTCCGATATCAAAAAGATTGGAAGGGTTGGTATAAAAGCGCGGGGCGATATCCTCCCACGGCTGAATAGTCATCGGGCCTTCCGCTGATGACCGGGCAGGCAGAGCGCTCAGCAAACTCAGGATGAGCGCTGCGCAGGTGATCCATTTCATATGGGTTCCTCCTTTTTTAAAGGTCTTGGCGGCTTTGATGCCAGAGAGGCGACGATGGTGATGGCACACAGCAGGGCAAGTGTCCACCAGAAGGCTCCTGCCGCCGTCTGAATGGGCTGGCCAAACAGCCAAGGGCTGCGCACTTTTAAGAGAGGCAGGATGCCCTTGCCGGCCATGGTAAAAATGACTAGGTTGGACGCGAGCAGGTGCAGCATGGAGCTGCGGCCCAGGCTGCGGAGGGGGGACAGGATAAGCGCAAGGTTTGCGCGAGCGCGAAGGCTCCCCGGCATGGGGAACCGTGCACTCTCCAGCGCCATGCTCAGCAGGTATAAAAGCGCTAGCGGGAGACAGGGAAGCAGCAGCCACCCGATATCCGGCGGGAAGCGCTCAGGCAAGCGCCCCAGTGACACTGCGCGCCAGATCCCCAGACCGCTGCAAACCGCCGCCATCAAAAGCAGGGACCATAATGGTTTCTTTTGCTCGCGGGCGCGTGTCAGCGCAACGCCCATGCAGAAGAAGACCAAATACTGAGCCACCGGGAAACAGGCAAAACTTCTGCCGCCGATTAACAATTGCAAGCGAGGATCGGCGGACGCGCTGTAGGGAATCAGCGCAGTCAGCAGGCTCAGCGTACCCAGAACCGCCGGAAACAGAGGCCCTTTCAGCTTTTTCATCGGATAGAAGAACACAAGAGCAGCCAGTAAAAACAGTGAGAAGGCAATGATAAACTCGGACCAGCCGGGTATGTCCGACAGCATCAGAATGCGCATGGCCGTGCCAGCGCCAAAGGGCTTGTTCTCCCGCAGCACCCTGAAGCCCAGGCCGGAGATGAAGAACACTGCGTACAGCCGCAAGGCGTTTTTCAGCATCCGCGGGGCTGCCTGCCTGATGGGCTTAGCGTAATAGCTCCGTTGCACATTTTGCCCGAACGCGAACAGGAAGCCCGGGAACACCAGCAGGTTGGCTGCCTGCATCCAGAACTCATTCACCGGGGAGATGAGGGAATCGCCGAAAAACTGCAGCACATGGCAGTAGACCATTAGAAAGGTCAGGATCCCTTTGAAGGTATCCAGGGTGTGGTCGCGTCTGGTTTGCAAACTGATGATGTCCTTTCTCATACTGATTCCAAACGTAAATGCATCGTTGCATCGGTTCTTTTGCCCCTGTGCTATGTCCTGCTCGGGACGGAGATGAGCGCCGCCAGCGGCGGGGTGAGCGAATCGGAAGTCCAATGAGCAAAGAAGAAAGCAAATGCTGCAAAGCATGCGGCTTTCGCCTATTGCGAATTGTGGCAATCGCGTAGCTCTGCTACGATTCCCTTCGTCTGCTCCGCACACAGAGACAAAATAACTCTCTGCTTTGGATGCATTAACGTTTTACATCAGTATAAACAGCTCCGCCGCGGTGGGATGCCGCGGCGGATATTTTTTCAAGCGCGTCAGCCCTTGATGCCGGCCTGGATGGAAATGCCTTGCAGGAAGTAGTTCTGCGCGACCATGTACAGCATGAAAGGCGGCACCATGCTGACCAGCACGGAGGCGATCAGATGCGCCCACTTCTGCTCATACTGGCCCATCAGCAGGCGCAAGCCCGCGGTCAGCG
Source organism: Bacillota bacterium (assembly GCA_023460055.1). GTDB lineage: Bacteria > Bacillota > Clostridia > Christensenellales > Aristaeellaceae > UBA1038. The sequence continues at coordinate 3,967 of JAEWRJ010000099.1, forward strand.
TCTGCTGGCGCACGTCAGTCATGACGATGGTAGGCCAGAGGAAGTCATTCCAGGAGCCGTTGAAGCTGAACAGGGCGACCACGATCAGTACGGGCTTGATGGAGGGCAGCATGACATGGCGGTACACCTGCAGGCTGCTGGCTCCGTCGATGTAGGCCGCTTCATCCAGGGCTTTGGGAATGCCCTTCATAAAGTTGCGCAGCAGGAAGATATTGAACACGCCCGCCAGCCCGGGCCAGATCAGGGCATTGAGGTTGTTCACCCAGTTGAGGGCTGTCGCGATCTTGAACATGGGCAGCAGGCCTACGACATTGGGGAACATGCTCATGTACATCAGCCCCCAGAAGATGGCGTTGCCACCCGGGAAATCCAGCCGCTCATAAGCAAAGGCCGACAGGGATACCACGATGAGCGCCAGCAGCGTGTGGGAGATGGAGACGATGAAGCTGTTCTTCATCATCGGCAGAAGGTCCGCCGTGGTGTTGGCGCCGGCGCCGCCTATGAACAGCTCGACGTAGTTGACGGTGGTAAAGTTCTTGGGCCACAGGCGCGCGGCGTAATCAATGGGACCCTTCAGGTTGGAAAAGGATGTAATGAAATCCGAGTCCGTCTTGAAGGAGTTGAGCAGCAGCCAGATGATCGGGATGACCCAGAAGAAGCCCAGCGCCGCCAGGAAAACAAAGGATAGCCTTTTTCTTGATTTACTTGTTTCCATCTGCTATTCCTCCTTTCACTCAGTCCGACGCGTTCGCCCGCATGAGGCGAATCTGGATAAAGCTGACGACCATGATGCACACGCCCAGCACCAGCGCCATCGCGGCGGAAATGCCGGCCACCTGTTTTTTGACCGCGTTCTCATACACATACATCAGCAGGACCGCGTTGCCCTCATTGTTGGCAAATCCTGTCAGCATCAGGGGCTGGCCGTAGATATTGAACTGGGCGACGACGGCGAGCACCAAAGTATACATCAAAGGATAGCGCATGTTGGGCAGTGTGATGCTCATGAACTTCTGCCGCTCGTTGGCGCCGTCTACGGCGGCCGCCTCATACAGCTCGTGGGGGATAGAGGCCAGGGCGCTCTGGTAGATGACCATGGTGCCGCCGTTGACCCACCATACGGTGACGACCACCAGCATCACCCAGGAGTAGGGCGGGATAAACCAGTCCGGCGTCGTCATAAAAAAGTGGTTCATCACGCCGTAGGATTTAAAGAACATGTAGCGCCAGGCCAGCGTGACGGTTGTGATCGACATCAGCGAGGGGATGTAGTAAAGAGCCTGGAACAGCTTGCCGCCGCGCGGCTTTGACTGCAGCGCGTAGGCCAGGCTCAGCGGCACGATAATGGTAAAGGGCACGGCGTACAATACGAACTTTACCGTGTTCCACAAACCGTTCCGCAGCTGCAGATAATAGGTGTTATTGGTTTCGGTAAACAGGATGCGGAAGTTTTCCAACCCCACCCACACAGGGTCGTTGAACAGATTCCACTTGGTAAAGGCAGCGTAGATGCCGTAAATGGAAGGCGTAATAAAGAAGATAATAAAGAACAGCAGGTGCGGCCCGATATAGGCATAGGGCAGCAGCTCGCGGCGCATGGTGTAGCGCTCCTGCCTGGTCTTCAGACTGGGCAGCGACAGCAGGCAGGCCAGCGTGCCGGCAAGCAGTGTCGCGTAGGAGAGCGGGGAGAAGCCCAGGGTGATGGATTTGATATCCCGTTTCTTAAACTTGGCCCCTGCTTCCTTAAGCAGCTCGCTCAATATGTTGTACAGCGAGCTGTTCATCTCCTCGCGCGAATAAAAAATGAAAAACGCGCCCAGCGCCAGCGTTGACAGCATGGAAAAAAGCGCCGCGGGGGCATTGCGTCGCTTGAGCAGGCTGATCAGCGCGAAGGCCATCAGCGCCAGAGACAGCGGAAGCAGCAGGACAGCGGCGCTGGACAGGGAGAACAGGACGTCTCCGAAGCTGAAGGTTTGTTCAGCCTTGAACTCGTCTACCCCCATACCCGCGTTGACACTGCTGAAAAAGAATAGGATAAAGAAGAGAAGGATCATCACGGCGGCCGCTGCTCTTCGCTTCATCCTGACACCTCGCTTTCTTTGACGGGAAGTCTTCCCGGCAAAATAGTCTGTAATTCGGTCATGGAAAGGCGGCCGGACGGAAGAACTCCATCCGGCCGCGGGAACTTAAGTATTATTGAGCGGCGATCGCGTCAACGACTTCTCTTTGCATGGCGTCCAGGGCATCCTGAATGCCGATGGTGCCAAAGACAGGCTCCCAGCCCTGGCGGCTGAGGGCGGTGTCAAACAGGCCCCAGTACAGGTAGGAATAGATAGCCAGCTCGTTGCCGCGCGCGGGATCGGCCAGGAAGGCCTGCGCCAGGTTGGCGAACTCGGGCTCATTGTTGATGGAAACGTGCGCGGGCACCTGGCCGCCGTCACGAGCCCAAACCAGGGAGTTCTCGCCCATGTAGTTGATGAACTTCGCGACCGCGATGTCTTCTTCTTCGGTGCGGTTGTCATCAGCAAACTGAACGAAGTTGTGGGAAGAAGTCCAGCTCTTGGTCTGCTCGGGGCTGAAGGTGATGGAGGGGTACATGCCGTAATTGATACCGGCATCCACAAGACCGGCCTTCATCCAGATGCCTTCGGACCAAACCAGCATGGTGCCGGAATGGAACTGCTGCAGCGGATCTTCGCCCTGCTTGTTGGTGTAGCCGTCATCGTGCAGAGCCTTCAGGGTCTCATACACCTTGACAAAATCGGCGTTGTTGAAGCTGGGGGCGGTGCCGTCTTCGCTCAGTACGCCGTTGAGCTGCGCGTAGTAGCCCAGCAGCTGCGCACGGGCCCAGCCCAGGTTGGTCACTTGGCCTTCGAAACCGGCGGCGCGGGCCTTGTCGCCCATCTCGCGGATCTCGTCAAAGGTGATATAGCCGTCTTCAACGAAGCTGTTCAGGTCATACTGGTCAAACAGGTCTTTGTTGATGTAGGTGACATAGGCGTGAACATCCAGCGGCACGCCGTAGTGCTCGCCTTCGATGTCGGTGCGGTCCCAGGCGCTGGGGATGTAGTTTTCCTTGACGATGCCGTTTTCAAGCAGGGTGTCCAGGGGCCAGATCATCTCCTGCTTTACGAACATCGGGATACGCTCGATGTGCACGATGGCGACATCCGGCACGCCCTGGGCGGTCTGCACGGCCAGGGGCAGCTTCTGGTACAGGTCGTCAGCGGTCATGGGGGTGTGGTTGACCTTCACGTCACTCTGAGAGGCGTTGAAAGCATCCACCATACCCTGCATGGTCGCGCCGTCGGCGCCGGTAAATACGGACCAGTACTCGATCTCGACGGGGGCTGCCATTGCGGGTACGGCCAGAGCCAGTACCATCATCAGGCCCAGAACCAGAGAAAGGGTCTTTTTCATGGGGGTTCCTCCTTTAGTAATATATTCTCTCGCCTTGCGGCGATCAGAACCTATGTCATGTATACCTGTATCTAACCCATGATGCGCTGCTTTATGCGGCAGCTGTTTTATCTGCCTTTGGGATTGCCGTTGAGCTTGCGGAAGCTTTCCGGATCCACCTTGGGCTGGCGGTCCGGCGACAGCAGGCCGTTGATCTCCTGCATCACGTCGGTCAGCTGGGTGTAGCAATAGCCCTGGCAGTAGGGCAGCTCGCGGATCGCGTCCGTGACGGAGGCGAAGCGCTTGAGGAAGGCCTCCTCATCCTGCACTTTGTCATGGTAGCCCCAAGTCTGCATGCCGCTCATATTCTCCTGGATGCCCTTGGACGACATGGCGATGCCGCCGTATTCAGTGATCAGGAAGGCCTCTTTGCCGGTGTACTGCGCGCCCTGGGCATAGCACATGCGGTGGTCGCAGGCGGTCTGCTCCACCTGCTCGCGGCTGTCAAAGTGCTTGTGGATGACTTCGCCCTCGGCGGCATAATCATGCAGGGCGCAGATGTCCGACTCGGTCTGCTCCCAGCCGTCGTTGGCGGATACCAGCCGGATGGGGTCAAGCGAGCGGCACAGCTGGGTCAGCATGCGCGCGGCGGCCTGCTGCGTTTTATCGGTATAGATCTCGCGCACGCCCCAGGATTCGTTGAGCGGCACCCAGGTGATGATGCTGGGGTGGTTGTAATCGCGGCTGATAAAGTCAGTTAAAGTATTGGCCAGGTTGGATACCGTCTGCAGGCCGTACTCATAGCAGCTTGGCACTTCGCCCCAGACAAGCAGGCCCATCTTGTCACACCAGTAGTAGAACCTGGGGTCTTCGATCTTCTGGTGCTTGCGCACGCCGTTGTAGCCGAAATCCTTGATCCACTGGACATCTGCCTTGATGGCCTCGTCGCTGGGCGGCGTTAACAGAGTGTCCGGCCAATAGCCCTGGTCAAGGATCAGGCGCTGATAAACGGGGGAGTTGTTGAGCAGCACCTGGCCGTTCTTCACCTCCACCTTGCGCATGCCGAAGTAGGTTGTCACTTCGTCCTGGGCGCCTTGATCGGTGATCAGCTTGATCTTCAGGTCGAACAGGCGGGGATGTTCCGGCGTCCAGACGGGTACATTATCCACCCGTCCGCCAAAGCGGATATCCAGGCTAAAGCCGGGGGTCTGATCCCAGATGGATACCTCGCCCCGGGTCAGCAGGCGGCCTTCGTAGCTCAGCTCATACGCGGCGCGGGTGCCGGGCGCGGGGCGCTTTTCAAGGCGCAGGCGCACATCCGCGCGGCAGCGGTCGATATCCGGGGTCACGTGGATGGCGGTGAGGCTGTTATCGCCCGCCGCTTCCAGCCACACGGTCTGCCAGATGCCGCTGACAGGGGTGTACCAGCAGCCCATCAGGCCTTCTTCCCAGTACTGCTTGCCGCGGGGCTGGCTGCAATCGGGCTGGTCCTCCACCCGCAGGCACAGATCGTTCTCGCCTTCACGCAGCAGGGCAGTGATATCAAAGCCGAAGGGGGTATAGCCGCCGCGGTGGGTGCCCGCCATCTGGCCGTTAACGTACACCCTGGCTTCAAAGTCCACCGCGCCAAAGCGCAGGAAAACCCGCCGGCCCTGCATTTCAGAGGGGACGGTAAAACTGCGGCGATACCACATATAAGGGTGGATGGTTTCATCCCCGATGCCGCTCTGTTTGCTTTGATAGCAGAACGGGACCAAAATGCTGCCGCCCAGATCATATCCCGGCTTGTACCAGGCCTCCGCTTCGCCCCGGTTCGCGTCGTCAAACGCGAAAGCCCAGGTGCCGTTGAGGTTATGATAAGTATCGCGAATAAAATCCGGTCTGGGGTGTTCCGGCCGTGGGATGATGCTCATTGCTGAAACCTCTTCATTCTAAATATTATGGAGTGAATGGCGGGAGTCGTACAATGTTTGCTTTGATGAGTGGTTACACATCTGTACATATTAACAAAAATACGACCATATCCGACGAAATGATCGTATCATTCTCATGTTTATTTGTCAACGGGAGAAGAATTTCTCTAACAAACCCGTTATACGCGCCGATATTATTACAAGAATTATGGAATACTGTACCCGATTTTTAAGATGATGCCCTGGGGATAGTCCCCGAAGTTGCGGCCGAAAAGATTGATGCCGCCTGCATTCTCCGCGTCCTTTTCAACACCGATCTTTATATTGATGTGCGTCTGGGCTTTGAGGTCCAGGTCCTTGAGGGTCAGATCGGACACGCGCACGTTGTCCACATAGCAGCAGTCCCGGTCCACGCGCCAGGTTTTCAGCAGGCCGAACTGGGTGGATACATCCGGCCACCATTCCGGGTTGAGCAGGCCGCGGCGTCCGCCCAGATCCGCCGGGCTGGTCCATATGCCGATGCGCTTGTCGTTGATGAATACGCTGATGTCGCTCAGCCAGGGGTTGCGGTGCATGGGCGCCTCCGAGCAGGCTTCAAAGGAAAGCTCCAGCCAATGGATATCCATCGAGGTCAGGTTCATCACGCCGAAAAGGTATTCCAAAAAGCCCTCGCGAAACCAGATGATCTCGGCCCCGAAGCGCCCGGGCAGGTAGAAGCAGGAGGGGGTATCAAAGTCCCCGATCGCGCTGTATACGCTGGCCATGCCGCAGGTGGGTACCAGATCGATCGCGCGGCTGAAACCGCCCACCGGCATCTCCAGGCTCAGCACGCTGCTTTCGGCGCTGAAGGTTTCCACCAGGTTGCAGCTGAACAGGTCAAGCCGGCGGGAGCACAGCTTCATGGCCCCGCGGGAAGCGGGCAGGTTCTCCGACATGATCAGCCCGGATTCTTCCAGCACCCTCACATGCAGCGCCGTGCTGGAAACGGGCAAGTCAAGCGCCTGCGCCAGTTCCTGCACGTTCATGCTTCGAAGGCCCAGGCAGCGCAGGATGCGCAGGCGCTCCATGCTTGACAGGGCCTTGGCTACGGGGAGGATGCGCTCGGGCTCGCTGATGTCAAGCTTCAGCTCCTTGCTCTCGACCGGAAGGCCGGGCTTCTGCCTGCGCATGTCAGCCGATCCGCTCTTTGCCGCCCATGTAGGGGCGCAGCGCCTCGGGGATCTTGACGCTGCCATCCCCGTTTAAGTTGTTTTCGAGGAAGGCGATCAGCATGCGGGGGGGAGCCACCACGGTGTTATTAAGCGTATGGGCGGTGTACTTGCGCCCGTCTTCGCCCTTGACGCGGATCTGCAGCCTGCGGGCCTGCGCGTCGCCCAGGTTGGAGCAGCTGCCGACTTCAAAATACTTCTGCTGGCGGGGGGACCAGGCCTCTACGTCACAGCTTTTCACCTTCAGGTCAGCCAGGTCGCCCGAGCAGCACTCCAGCGTGCGCACCGGGATATCCAGGCTGCGGAAAAAGTCAACAGAGTTTTTCCACATCTGCTCATACCAGTGCATGCTGTCTTCCGGCTTGCAGACCACGATCATCTCCTGCTTTTCAAACTGGTGAATGCGGTATACGCCGCGCTCCTCGATGCCGTGAGCGCCGACCTCCTTGCGGAAGCAGGGGGAGTAGCTGGTCAGTGTCTGGGGCAGCTCCTCCTCGGGAAGGATGGTATCGATGAATTTGCCGATCATGCTGTGCTCGCTGGTACCGATCAGGTAGAGATCCTCGCCTTCGATCTTGTACATCATGTTTTCCATCTCAGCAAAGCTCATCACGCCGGTCACTACTTCGCTTCTGATCATGAAGGGAGGAATATAATAGGTAAAGCCCCTGTCGATCATAAAATCACGCGCGTAGCTGAGGATGGCCGAATGCAGCCGGGCAATATCGCCCTTCAGGTAGTAAAAGCCGTTGCCGCTGGTCTTGCGCGCGGCGTCCAGCTCAATGCCCGCCAGGCGCTCCATGATATCCACATGGTAGGGGATCTCAAATTCAGGGGTCACCGCCTCGCCGAAGCGCTCGATCTCCACATTCTGCGCGTCGCTGCGGCCGATGGGCACGCTGGCATCGATGATCTGGGGGATCTGAAGCATCTTTTCACGGATCTTTTCGGCGTACCCGGCTTCATTGATTTCCAGCTGCGCCAGCTCCTCCTGCATGTCCTTGACCTGCTGCTTGACGGCTTCGGCTTCCTGCTTTTCGCCGCGCTGCATCATGCCGCCGATCTGCTTGGAGAGGCTGTTGCGCTGAGCGCGCAGGAAATCGGCCCGCTGGATCGCCTCACGGTTGAGCCTGTCCAGCTGGGCGACTTCATCGACCAGCGGGAGCTTGTGGTCCTGGAACTTCTTTTTGATGTTTTCCTTCACCAGCTCCGGGTTATCGCGTATCAGGTTGATATCGATCATGAGAAAAACCTCCTAAAAAATAATAGCCCCCGCCCGCCATGGGACGGAAGCACCGCGTTGCCACCCAATTTGCCGTGAAAAATCACGGCCTCTTTGAAGGCTATACGGGGCCTGCCCCTCCGGCTTATCACCGGCCGCTCGGGAAGTGGAACGGCTGTCCGCGCTGCCGGGCTTGCACCTCCGCCCGGCTCTCTGAAAGCTTGATCAGCCACAGTTTCCCTGAAACGCGTTTTTCATATTATATATGGCTTTTTAAGGCTTTGCAAGTGCGCGGACTGCGCTTTCTGGCGTGTACAAGCGACTGTCAGCAAGCCGGTTAGAGTCACCGTTTATTTTCAGATATTTTGATAAGCGCCGGACCGTCTTAATACTCCTTCAGGCGTGTATCATAAGGCAGAGCCTTCCAGCCTCGCCGCTTGACAGATCAAGCTGTAAAGTGCTATAAAGTTGCGCATGCAACTAATTTGGGGCTTGCTTCCTATTTGCCTGCAATCCGAATAGAGGACTAGACACAGATGATTAAAACACTCCTGAAAAGCCTGAGGGAATATCAGAAAAGCACGCTGATCACGCCGCTGCTGGTGGCGGGTGAGGCGCTGCTTGAAATATTGATGCCGACCTTGATGGCTTATCTGATCGACTACGGCATCAACGCGCGGGACATGGGCTATGTGCTGCGTATGGGCGCTGTGCTGGTGGCGGTGGCGCTCTCTTCGCTCACCCTGGCGTTTTTTGCCGGGCGAAGTGCTGCGACAGCGTCGGCCGGCTTTGCCAAGAACCTGCGTCACGATATGTTTGCCAATGTGCAGAAGTTTTCGTTTTCCAACCTGGATAAGTTTTCCACAGCCAGCATCATCACCCGCCTGACCACCGATGTCAGCAACGTGCAGAATGCCTTTCAGATGATGATCCGCATGGCGGTGAGGGCCCCTTTGATGATCCTCTTCGCGCTGATCTTTTCCTTCCGCGTCAGCCACAGGCTGTCTCTGATCTTTCTGGGCGCGATCCCGCTGCTGGGCATCGGCCTCTACCTGATCATCACGCAGGTGCACCCCATCTTTGTGCGCGTCTTCAAGCGCTATGACCGCCTCAACAATGTGGTGCAGGAAAACCTGCACGGCATCCGGGTGGTCAAGTCCTTCACCCGGGAGAATTACGAGGAAAAGAAGTTCGGCGATATATCCACCGACATTTACAGCGATTTTGTGCAGACCGGCAAGCGGCTGGCGCTCAACGGGCCGTTGATGCAGTTTACGCTCTACCTGACCATGCTGCTGCTTGCCTTTTTCGGAGCCAGGGAGATCACGGCGGGCGGAAATGTGGCGGCGGCCGGGCTGACCACCGGCGGCCTAGCCAGCCTGATCAGCTACGCGATGCAGATCCTGATGAGCCTGATGATGCTGTCGATGGTGTTTGTGATGATCATCATTTCCCGCGCGTCCGTGCAGCGCATCGCAGAGCTGCTGAATGAAGAAAGTGATATCCAAAACGCGCAGAACCCTGAAACGCGGGTGAAGGACGGCAGCATCGTCTTTGACCATGTGCGCTTTTATTATGACCGCGAGGCGGACCGCCCGGTGCTGGATGACATCAGCATCAACATATCATCCGGCCAGACGGTCGGCATACTCGGCGGCACGGGCTCGTCCAAGTCAAGCCTGGTGCAGCTGATCCCCAGGCTGTATGACGTGAGCGGCGGACGCGTGCTGGTGGGCGGAACCGATGTGCGGGACTATGACCTGGAGGTCCTGCGCGATCAGGTGGCGATGGTGCTGCAAAAGAATATATTGTTCTCCGGCACCGTCAGGGAAAACCTGCGCTGGGGCAATGAGCGGGCCACCGATGAGGAGATGATGGAGGCCTGCCGCCTGGCCCAGGCGCATGACTTTATCATGAGCTTTCCCAAGGGCTATGACACCTACATCGAGCAGGGGGGTTCCAATGTATCGGGCGGCCAGCGTCAGAGGCTGTGCATCGCCCGCGCGCTGCTGAAGAAGCCCAAGATCCTGATCCTGGACGATTCGACCAGCGCGGTCGATACCAGGACGGACAAGGGCATCAGGGAGGCTCTTTTAAAGACCATCCCCGGCACTACCAAGATCATCATCGCGCAGCGGGTGGCCTCGGTCGAAGACGCGGATCAGATCCTGGTGATGGACGAGGGACGCCTGGTGGCTTGCGGCACTCACGCGGAGCTGATGGCATCAAGCCCCATCTACCGGGAAGTGTATGAATCCCAGACGCAAGGAGCGGTATTGCATGGATAAGGAAAAAAGCGCCCGGTCCCAGGGACGGGGGGCTGAGCATATGCGGATCAAGCCGGGCACCATCAAGCGCCTGCTTTCACAGATGGCGGCGTTTAAAGGCCGCCTGGCCCTGGTGATCCTCTGCCTGATCATCAGCGCCGCGGTCGGCGCCTCCACCGCGCTGTTTTTGCGCGTGATCATAGACGATCACATTTTAAGCGCGGTGGCGGCAGGAACGCGCCTTGATTCCGGCTTCATCCGGGTCATCCTCCTGATGGCGGCCACCTACTCGGCGGGCATCGCGGCCAGCTGGGCTTCGAGTTATTTGATGGTCAGGGTGGAGCAGGGCACGCTTCGCAACATCCGCGAGAAGCTGTTCAGCCATATGCAGACCCTGCCGGTCGGCTATTTTGATACCCACCCGGCGGGCGACGTGATGAGCCGTTTCACCAACGATACCGATACCCTCAGGCAGGCCATTTCCCAGAGCATTCCTCAGATGTTCGGATCCCTGATATCCACCCTGGCGGCCTTCTTTTCCATGCTCTATCTGAGCGTGGGGCTGACCGCGTTTGTGATAGGCTTCTCGGCGATCCTGTACCTGGTGCTCAAGGTCATCGTCAGCCGCAGCAGCTCATACTTTATCAAGCAGCAGGCCTCCCTTGGCAAACTCAATGCCTATGTGGAGGAGATGGTGAGCGGGCAGAAGGTGGTCAAGGTGTTCACCCGCGAGGAAAAGACCAAGGAAGGCTTTGATGAGCTCAATGAGGAACTGTGCCACGCGGCCACGCAGGCGGGCAAGCTGGGCAACATCACCATGCCTGTGGTGGGCAATTTCGGCTATTTGTTGTATGTATTGCTGGCGCTGGTCGGCGGCGCAGCGGGGATCGCGGGCCTGCCCAATCTGCGGCTGGGCGGAGTGGATACGCTGACCATCGGCACCATCGTCTCCTTTTTGACCCTGGCGCGCAGCTTCGTCAACCCCATCGGCCAGATCAGCATGCAGTTCAACATGATCACAATGGCGCTGGCCGGCGCTTCCCGCATCTTCTCTATGATGGATGAGAAGCCGGAGGAGGATCAGGGCACGGTCACGCTGGTCAATGCCAGGGAAGAGGACGGCCAGCTCACGGAGTGCGAGACCTGCACGCAGACCTGGGCCTGGAAGCAGCAGCATTCGGACGGCACGGTCACCTATACCAGGCTGCGGGGGGACATCACATTTGACCATGTGGACTTTGAGTACGTGAAGGGTAAGCCCGTCCTGCACGATATCACCCTGTACGCGAGGCCGGGAGAGAAGGTGGCCTTCGTTGGCGCGACAGGCGCCGGCAAGACCACCATCACCAACCTGATCAACCGCTTTTACGACATTGCCGACGGCAAGATCCGCTATGACGGCATCAATATCAATAAAATCAAAAAGGCGGACCTGCGGCGGTCGCTGGGCGTGGTACTGCAGGATGTCAACCTGTTTACCGGAACCGTGATGGAGAACATCCGTTACGGCAAGCTGGACGCGACGGATGAGGAGTGCGTTGAGGCCGCCAGGCTGGCCAACGCCGACGGCTTCATCCGCATGCTGCCCCACGGCTACCAGACGGTGCTGGAGGGAGACGGCAGCGGCCTGACCCAGGGGCAGCGCCAGCTGATCTCGATCAGCCGCGCCGCGGTGGCCAACCCGCCGGTCATGATCCTGGATGAAGCGACTTCTTCCATCGACACCCGCACGGAATCCATCGTTCAGCAGGGCATGGACGCGCTGATGAAAGGCCGTACGGTCTTCGTGATCGCCCACCGTCTGTCCACCGTGCGCAACGCCGACGTGATCATGGTGCTTGAAAACGGCCGCATCATCGAGCGCGGCAGCCACGATCAGCTGATCGCGCAGCGGGGAAGGTATTACCAGCTGTATACGGGCGTGTTTGAACTGGAGTAAGGGGATAAGCAAAGCAGTTGCGAAAAGCGGCCGCAGGCCGCACTTTGCCATCGCTTCGCAATAAAATCGGCTGTCATGGGTTTAGGGCTCATGACAGCCGATTTTTCATGAACCATTTGTTACAAAAATCCTTGGATTGTTTACCTTCTTAAAGTCTTTATGATATACTGTACGCGCGATATCTATAGCCGGGAGGTACCCATGGAGCTCATCCAAGTGATTGAAAGCAAGAAGCTGGGGCGGAGTTTAACAGGGGAAGAGATCAGCTGCTTCGCGCAGGCGGCGGCTGACCCCGCGACGCCTGATTATCAGCTGTCGGCTCTCCTGATGGCCATTCGGCTCAACGGCATGGACGCCAGGGAGACGGCGGAGCTGACGCTTGCCATGGCCCATACCGGCGATATGCTCAAGCCCGATGTGGGCGGCGTGGCCGTTGACAAGCATTCCACCGGCGGCGTGGGCGATACCACGACGCTTATTCTGGTGCCCCTTGTGGCTGCCTGCGGCGGCAAGGTGATTAAAATGAGCGGCCGGGGCCTGGGGCATACCGGCGGCACGATCGATAAAATGGAAAGCATCCGGGGCATGCGCACGGAGCTGGATGAAGAGGAAGCGGTCGATATCGTTCGCCGCGTCGGCTGCTGCGTGGCCGCCCAGTCGGGCGAGCTGGCGCCCGCTGACAAGCGGCTCTACGCCCTGCGTGATGTCACGTCCACCGTGGATTCGATCCCTTTGATCGCATCATCCGTGATGTCAAAGAAACTGGCGATGGGCGCTGACGGCATTGTGCTGGATATCAAGGTGGGCGGCGGCGCGCTGATGCGCACCCTGCCCGAGGCGCTGGAGCTGGGCCGGACCATGGTAGAGATCGGCCGGCATGCCGGCCGCCGCGTGGCCGCCCTGATCACGGGCATGGAGGAGCCGCTGGGCTCCCACATCGGAAACGCTTTGGAAGTGAAGGAAGCCATTGACGTACTGGCGGGCCGCGTGAAGGGGCCGCTGCTGGATGTTTCCCTCCTGCTTGGCGAAAAGATGCTGGAGTTGGCCGGCCTGTGCAAAGACGCGCAGGAAGGCCGGGATATGCTCATCAAAGCGCTGGAAAGCGGCGCGGGCCTTGAAAAGCTGCGCCAGATGATCGAGGCGCAGGGCGGCCTTGGCGCGGTCGTCGATGATACCGGCCTGCTGCCGAAAGCAGACCTTCTGATAGCGGTCACGGCTGAAGCGGATGGCTTTGTCGCCGCCATTGACGCGCTGGAGATCGGCCTTGCCGCCAGGGGGCTGGGTGCCGGGCGCGCGCGCAAGGAAGATGTCATCGATCCCGCGGTCGGGCTGGTGCTCTCTTGCCGGGTGGGCGATGAGGTCAGGCGGGGCGATACCCTGGGCGTGATCCATGCCAATGATATATTGAAAAGCAAGGCGGCGGCGGAGGCCCTGCGCGGATCGATCCGCCTCAGCCTAAAGCAACAGGAAAGACCCAAGCTGCTCTACGCGGTGGTGACCGCGGAGAATACGCAGATACTATAAGCATAAAACGGCCTGACTGAAAGGATAGAAAAGTATGAAACGGATGCTGGTGTTGTTGATGGCGCTGTCGCTTTGCGCGCTGCCCGCCCTGGCCGGACAGGGCCCGGATGTCGGCCCGCTGTCTGTGGAGGAGCTGAATGCCTTAACCGAGCGCCTTCTGGTGCGCGGCCTGGCGGATCAGCTGCCGGTAGCGGCGAGCGAAGAAGGCTTTGTGGCGACGGGCGAAGGCTATACCCTTTATTTGGAAAGCTCCGATCTCAGCCTGGACAGCGTGCTGTCCGACGCGTCCATCACACTGGAATCTTCCGAGAAAGAGGATTTTGAGGACCCGCGCGGCATCACGGTCCTGACGCCGCTGGATGTGCTCTACGCCTCCTATCCCGATAACAACCCCGGCGTGTACGGCACCGGCGAAGGCGCCGTGCTCTACCTGATGGGCGAGCTGCCGGGCGCTGTGGCGATGGGCCTGGTCACACGCGACGGGCAGGATGTAACGCTGGTCGAACACAGCCTGTGGCAGCCTGTTGGGGATGGCTATATGCACTCGGGTTTACAATACAGCGTTGACCGCGGGCTGGTGGTGGGCATCCACTACTTCGGCGGCAGCGCCGTAAAGACATTAAGCGAAGCGCAGGAAGCCATTGCGGCTGCCCGGAGCCTGCTGAGCGCACGGGAGTACTTTGCCTTTGATACGGTGAATCCCCTGCCGCTGCAAAGCGAGGACCTGAGCTTCGGTGAGCTTGATTTCCTGGATCTGACACCGGAACACGCCGTCCAGGTCTTGGGCCGGGCGTCCTATGATGAGCGGATGAAGGATTCCAACGGGGAGGAACTGCGCGTGATGCAGTGGGACGGCGTTGAAGCCGCCTTCTCCTACGCTTCATCAGGCGAGTTCAAGCGTGCCGAGCGTGTCGACGTATCCCTGCCTGGCATTGAAGGTCCGCGCGGCCTGCGCGCGGGCACGGAGCTCAATCAGGCCATCGGCCGGTTTGAGCACGGCGTGGAGTTTGCTTCCCCCACCCAGCTTTTGTACGGCAACGGAGAGACACCGCCCTATGGCCGCATGGAGACCCAGGGCAGCGAAGCCCAGCTGCATTACGCGCTGGATCAGGAAGGCGAAGTGATCATGCTGACGCTGATGTTCATCGACGGCGTGATGGTCAATATGTCCATATCCTACTGATTCAGGAATTAGCCCGGATGGATCAGTTTATCCGCCCCGAGGAGGAGAAGCGTGCGCATCGACTTAAGCTGCCCTGTTGAGCTGTGGCATTTCCGCTTGCCGGCGCCTGACAAGCCCACGGTCAGCCTGCAAATGTTCAATCTGTCTGACAAGACGGTCGTCAGCATGCAGGCGGCCTTTATTTGCTACCGCGAGGATGGGGAAAGGCTGAGCCGCCAGGTGGAGCGCGTGAACGATCTGGGCGGCGCCAAACGCTCGGCCTTTGAGTTGGATGTGCTCGTTGAAGGGGGGCTGGAAGCCGCCCGGATGGATTTCGTGATCGAAAAGGTCTGGTTCATCGACGGCACAGTCTGGCGGCGCGGCCGCGAGGAGCTGGCTGATTACCGGGATAATGCCCTGCCCGCTGGCAGACAGCTGGATACCCTGCGCCATATCGTCGGCCCGGACGCGCGGGGCTACCCCAGCGATCAGGGGGCTGTATGGGTCTGTGTATGTGGCCGGCCCAACCCCGCGGCAGCCGGTGAATGCGCGCGCTGCCTGCGCGACAAGCGCGAGGTGTTTACCCGCAACAACAAGGCCGCCATCGAAACCATCATCTTCCAGCGCGAGAGCGCCTTGGAAGATAAGGCCCGCCAGGCCCGCGAGGAGGCGGGGCGCATGCAGCGCGAGCGCGAGCAAAAGGAGATGCAGCGCAAACGTCGGCGTAAGCGCGCGATCATCACGGGCGTGACGGTCGTGTTTCTGGGCGCTTCCGCGTGGGCTGTATATTTCCATGGCATACCGGCCTATAACTACTACAGGGCAAATGAACTGATCGAATCCGGCGAGTACACCCGGGCCAAAGAGATGTTCCTTGCGCTTGAAGATTACCGTGACGCCGCGGATATGGTGTTCCAAAGCGATTATCTGCGCGCGGGGGATACCCGAATAACAGGTACACTGACCTCGCTGAAGGCGGCGCAGGATATCTATGAGAGCATCTCTGACTACAAGGATTCCGCGCGGCTGGCCCTGAGGATGCGCTATGAGCGGGCTGAGCTTCTGAGGAATGGCGCGGAATACGAGCAGGCCATTGTCCTGTATGAAGAGCTTGGCGATTATGACGGCGCCGCTGATCAGGCCCTGCTGGCCCGCTACCAGTGGGCGAATACCCTGATGGATGAACTGGATTACACAGGCGCGCGCGCCATGTTTCTGGCTCTGGGCAGCTACAGCGACGCTTCCCGCCTGGCGGAGGAATGCCTCTATCTGCCGGCCAATCGTTACCTGGAGCAGAATGAGTTTGCCCAGGCGCAGGCCCTGTTTGAGCAGATGAGCGATCAGGAGAGGGCGCAGCCCCGCCTCAAGGAGCTGTACTACCGCTGGGGCGACGAGCTGTTCGGGGAAAAGCGCTTCGATGAGGCCGCGGAAAAGTACCTGCTGGCAGGCGACTATCTGGATTCGTCGCGCAAGGCAGCCCTTTGCCTGTATGAGCCGGCGCAGATGCTGATGAATGAAGAAAAGTACGCTGAAGCCCGCGAAAAATTCTTAAAGATCCCTTATTTTGAAGACGCCCAGAAACTGGCCGAGCAGGCTGCTTTCATGCTGGGCGGCGAAGCCGCGCGCGCCGGACGCTATGAAGAGGCCATCAGCCTGCTTCGTGAAGCGCCTTCGGTGGCCGCCTCCCTGGCCGCCATCCGTGAAGCTTCCTACCTGTGGGCGGAGGAGCTGGAAGCTCAGGGGGATCAGGAGCAGGCTGCCGAGCTCTATAGCCAGGCTACGGGATACGCGGACGCGGCTGATCAAGTGCTTCGTCTGCGCTATGCCATGGGGATCGAGGCAGCCAACGCGCGGGATTTTGCTCGCGCGGCTGAGATATTCGAGGGGCTGGGCGATTATGAAACCAGCCGGGAAGAAGCGCAGCGCGCCAGGTATAATCTGGCCGTGACCCGTCTTGAAGCGGACAGCTATGAGGAGGCCATCGCCGATTTTGAACAGCTTTCCGGGTATTCCCAGAGCGCTGATTACTTAAAGCAGGCCCATTACCTCCTGGCAGGCCGGTTATTTGGTGAAGGGCAGCTGGAGGCGGCGGCTGCGCATTACCTGGCGGCCGATGATTATGAAGATGCCTCTGAGCGCCGCCGGGAAAGTGTCTACCTGCAGGCCAAGGCTCTGCTTGAAGCGGGCGAACGGGAGGCCGCTACGCTGCTGCTCAAGCAAGTGGAGGATTACAGGGACGCGCGCGATATCCTCAACAGCACAGCCTATGAGCTGGCAAGCCAGCTGAAGGCAGCCGGCGATTACCGCCAGGCGGCCGAGCAGTTCGCCCTGATATCCGGATATTCCGATGCGGATGTCCAGGCTGACGAGAGCTATGACCTGTATTATCAGGATGCCTATGAGGCGGCGCGCGCCGCCATCAGGTCAGCGGATTACAAGACCGCCATCGACGCCCTGGAACCCCTGGACCGCGAGAACCCCGGCGAGAAATATCAGAACGTAAACAACATGTACCGTGAAGCGGTTTACAACTACGCGCGCGAGCTATACAACGACGGAAAGCCCTACGAGGCGCTGCCCTATTACCGCAAGATACCGGACTACAAGGATGTATCCTCCCACCGCCTGACGCGCGTGCCCTACAGGATCCTGGGCACCTGGCAGACGGCTGACGGCAGCATGGTGATGGAGTTCCGGGAGGATGGCACCTGTACCATCGGCGGGCGTGAGTATTATTTTTACGCGCAGAATTACGCGCTCAACGCGGGCGACCGTCCGGATGACCTGGACATCGCCTACAGCATCCTCAACCTGACGGAGAAGAGCTTTAACCTCCGCCGTCTTTCTCCGCGCGCTTCCTATAGAATGACGAGGGTTGATACGCCCTGATGCAAACGCTGATCGCCCGCTACAAGGATATGACCCGGATCCCTGAGGGCGGGGACATACCGGCCCTGCACGGCGTGCGCGCCTTGATGGTGTTGATCGTCGCCGCCTTCCACATCTGGCAGCAGAGCTGGCTGACGCCTGAAATCCGGCTGTTTGGCCGGGTGATCAGCGCCGATACGCTGCTGCGTTCGGGCTATTTGTGGGTGGACGGGCTGATCCTGCTGTCGGGCTTTTTGTGCTATCTTCCCTACGCGGCGGCGGCGGAGAGCGGAAAACCCCTGCCCAATATCCTTCCCTTTTACCGCAAGCGCTTCTGGCGCATCATGCCAAGCTTTGCCTTCAACCTGATGGTGATGCTGCTTTTTGTGGCTCTGCCTCAGCGGCTGTACGTTAACCCGGGCGATATGGCGCTGGATGTGCTGGCCCACCTCAGCTTCACCTTCAACTGGTTCCGGTTCAGCTATCACATGACGCCGCTTAACGGCGCTTTATGGACACTGGCGGTGGAAGTGCAGTTTTACCTGATCTTTCCGCTGCTTGCCCGGGCCTTTTCAAGGATGCCTGTACTAACCTACAGCCTGATGGCCGGCGTTGCCTTCCTGTTCCGCGCCTGGGTGGCCCTTTGGCCGCAGGCCGACATGGGCTTCAACCAGCTGCCCGCCTTCCTGGATGTGTACGCCAACGGTTTTGTGGCGGCGGGCATTTACATCAGCCTGCGCCGCCGCATGAAAGAAGACGGGTGGACGCGCGTGCTGATGACGGCCTGCGCGGCGGCGGCCTTCCTGGTACTGGCGCAGCTGGCCAGCGCGCAGGCGGGGGAAGCGGACAGCCAGGCGATCCGTCTGGGGCAGATGATGAGGCGCTATCCGCAATCGGTGATGACGGCGCTGTGCATGCTGGGCCTGTCACTGGGCCTTGGAGGCATCCGGCTGGTCTTTGGCAACCCCATCACCCGCTTTTTATCGGGGATCAGCTTCCAGGTCTATATCTGGCACCAGGTACTGGCTGTTCAGCTGCGCCAGTGGAATATCCCCTATTCCGCTGTGCCCAACCCCAACCAGATGGGCGACACTAATTGGCAGAGGCAGTATACCTGGCTGTGCTGGCTGGGGGCGCTGGCAATCGCGACTTTGGTTACCTATCTGATCGAGCGTCCGCTGGCCCGGCTGGGCCTGGGAAGCGCGTCAAACACAAAAAAGGAGAAAAAGAGAACATGAAGGATCCGAGAATATTAAAGCTGGCTGACATTCTGGTCAATTACTCCACCCGCGTGCAAAAGGGTGAAAAGATACTGATCGACGACCGCGGCATGAACCGTGAGCTGGTAGTCGCGCTGATCAAGGCCGTGTACGCGGCGGGCGGCATCCCCGCCGTCAGCCTGATGGACGGAGAGGTGGAGCGCGCCCTGATGCAGGGCTATACCAAAGAGCAGCTGGACTGGTATGCCGGGATGGACGCCAGGCGCATGAGTGACTGCGCGGCCTATATCGCGGTGCGCGGCGGCAACAATGTATATGAGTCATCCGATGTGCCCCAGGAAAAGAAGCGCCTGTACAGCGTCCACTATTCCCAGCCTGTTCACATGGAGATCCGCGTGCCCAAGACGCGGTGGGTGGTGCTGCGCTACCCCAGCTCCGCCATGGCCCAGCAGGCCGGCATGAGCACAGAGGCCTTTGAGGATTTCTTCTTCAAGGTCTGCACCCTGGATTACCGCGCCATGAGCCGGGCGATGGACCCGCTGGTCGAGTTGATGCAGCGCACCGATAAGGTGCGCCTGACCGCCAGAGGGACCGACCTGCGCTTTTCCATCAAAGGGCAGACGGCCATCAAATGCGACGGTTTCCTCAACATACCCGACGGTGAGGTTTATACCTCGCCCATCCGAGACAGCATAGAAGGCGTGCTGCAGTACAATACCCCCTCGCTCTACCAGGGGCTGACGCATGAAAACGTGCGCCTGGTGTTTGAAAAGGGCAAGATCGTGGAAGCGACCGGCAGCTTTACCAAAGAACTCAATGAGATCCTCGATACGGACGAAGGCGCGCGCTATATCGGCGAGTTTGCCATCGGCGTCAACCCCTTCATTACCGAACCGATGAAGGATACCTTGTTTGACGAGAAGATCCAGGGCTCCTTCCACTTCACGCCCGGCAACAGCTATGATGACGCGCCCAACGGCAACAAGTCCGCCGTGCACTGGGATATGGTATGCATCCAGCGGCCCGAATACGGCGGGGGCGAGATGTATTTTGACGATGTGCTGGTCAGGAAGGACGGGCGCTTCGTCCTGCCCCAGCTGCAGGGGCTGAATCCCGAAAGCTTTGAGGAGAACTGATCATGAATACACAACCCTTGACGCTTGATATGGGGGGTATTGCCCCTGATGTCACCCTGCGTCCCTATTTATTGGATAATTCTGAGGAAATCGAGCCGAATCGCAGGCATCCGCTGGTGATCCTGCTGCCCGGCGGCGCTTACCGCTTCCGTTCCTTCAGGGAAGAGGAGCCGGTCGCCGTGCGGCTGATGAGCCTGGGGATGAGCGTCTGCGCCGTGGAATACGCTGTCGCCCCAAATATCTTCCCCGCCGCGATGCTCCAGGTCTTTCGGGCCATCGCCTACGCGAGGGAACACAGCAAACAGTGGCACATCGACCCGGACAGGATCATCGTGATGGGCTTTTCGGCCGGCGGTCACCTGGCGGCCAGCACCGGCGTGTTCTGGAGCAAGCCCTTCTACGCCGGGAAGATCGGGCTGACGCCTGAGCAGGTGAAGCCAAACGCCCTGGCGCTGGGCTATCCCGTGATCACATCGGGGCAGCACGCCCATAAAGAGTCGATCAAAAACCTCCTGGGCGAGGAGATCGATATCTTCAGCCAGACTGTATCGCTTGAACTGCAGGTCAATAAGCAGGTGCCGCCGGCCTTCATCTGGCATACCTGGTATGATGCCGCCGTGCCGGTGGAAAACGCGCTGCTGTTTGCCATGGCGCTAAGGTCGGTGGATGTGCCTGTAGCCCTGCATATATTTACGCGCGGCGCGCACGGCCTCTCCCTGTCAAACGATCAGGTCTACGGCCCTGATAACCTCAACGCCAGGAGCGATACCGCCCGCTGGGTGGATCTGTTCAGCGATTGGCAGCGGCAGCTTTAAGCCCCCGGCCGGGGCTCTACATCCATGTGCCTTTCTGCGCCAAAAAGTGTGGTTACTGTGATTTTCCCTCCTTTGAAGGCTGTATGGGCCTGCACGCGCCTTATGTGGATAAACTGATCGCGGAGCTGGACGACAGGGCCGAAGGCTATGGACATCCCACCATCCACACGGTCTTTATCGGCGGGGGCACGCCAAGCCTTTTACAGCCCGAGCAGATGACCAGAATACTGGATGCCCTGTACCGGAATTTTCCATTGGCAGGGGACGCGGAGATCAGCTGCGAAGCCAACCCGGGCGCCCTCACCCCTCGCTTTCTGGCGGCTCTTCGAAACGGCGGCGTCAACCGGCTTTCCCTGGGCGCGCAGAGCGCGGACGCGGGGCAGCTGAAGCTCTTGAACCGCCAGCACTCCTGGGCCCAGGTGGAGCAGGCAGTGAGGCTTGCCCGCCGGGCGGGTTTTGATAATATCAATATCGACTTGATGCTGGGCATCCCCGGGCAATCAGTGCCCATGTGGGCCGATACGCTGGATTGCGCGCTTGCGCTTTCGCCCGAACATCTCTCCTGCTACGGCCTCATCGTTGAGGTGGGAACGCCGATGAAGCGGCGCATTGACGCGGGCGAACTGATCCTCCCTGAGCCCGAGGAGGAACGTGCGATGTATGAGCATACCCTCAATCGCCTCAAAGCGTCGGGCTTTGAGCAGTATGAGATCAGCAATTTCTCGAGGTCCGGAAAGGCCTGCCGCCATAACCTCAACTGCTGGCAGAGGGAAGATTATCTGGGCTTTGGTTCCGCTGCCCACGGGCTTGAATACGGCGGCACCCGCCGCGCCAACCCCGCTTCCATCCAGGGGTATATAGCGGGCGAGCCGCCCCTGATCGAATCGATCGGTCCTTCGGAGCGGATGTTTGAAAGCCTGATGCTGGGCCTGCGCGTGACGCGGGGCATCGACCTGCGCGCGTTTGAAGACAGGCACGGCCAAAGCTTTGACAGCGTATACGGCGAAGCGGCAAAGCAGTCATTGCAAAAAGGGCGGGTACAATATACTGAGGACGGTTTTTTCAGGCTGACCCGTGAGGGCATGGACCTGATGAACGCGGTGCTGCTTGACTTTATGTAGATAAATTATTTATCATGGATGCAAGAAACGCGCGGTCCGATTCGTTTGATGTATACAAAGAGCAGGGGAGGTTTCGGGATGAAACAGGTATCAAAGGCGCTCAGCCTCTTGCTGGCCATTCTATTGCTGGCAGGCGCGGCCTTGCCGATTGAAGCGCTTGGGGCACCGGTGGAAGGCGTATATGCCTATGTGGTCAATACCTCCTGGCTGAATATCCGGTCGGGCCCCGGCCTTGGCTATGATGTGCTGGGTCAGGCGCTGCGCGATGAGCTGGTGCAGATATTATCCTATGAGGGCGGGTCCACCTGGGTCAGCGCACGCATCGTATCAAGCGGCATCGTCGGCTTTATGGATTCCACCTATCTATCTTCGACGCCCGGCGGTTCTCTTCCGCCGGCACCCACCCTGGCCCCTGTCACTCCCATGATCTCACCGCCGATCAACATGCGCGCGGTGGTCAAAAATCCCGTTCCCACGCAGTTTTTGAACCTGCGTCAGTACGCCTCCTATTCGGCCCCGGTGCTGGGCATATATTATAACGGCACCCAGATGACGGTTCTCAACGAGACGGACGGCTGGTACTATGTGCAGATGGATTCGGGGCTGCGCGGTTATTTCCGCCGGGAGTATATCAGCTTTGATTTGGAAAGCACGGACCCCGGCACCCCGACCGTGATCGATACAATGGTCATCACCTCCTCCGGCGGGCGGGTCAATGTTCGTCAGGGCCCCGGCTATCACTACACGGTGATCGCCTCCTATTATCCGGGTAAAACGGTCCTTGTTTACTCCAAGAGCGGCACTTTCTGGCAGGTGTCGGTCGACAGCATCATCGGCTACATCGACCGCAGCTTTCTTAAGCCCGCGGGCGGGGGCTCGGGCGGCAGCGGCAA
>JAEWRJ010000100.1 GCA_023460055.1 Bacillota bacterium
GTCCCACACCTTGCGATTGACGATGTTGCGCTGAGACAGGATGACATTGCCTTCTCCGTCGTTGACCTTGACGATCTCGACTTCGATGTCATCGCCCAGTTCAATATTCTCATCGACCAGATCGGAGCGCTTGATCAGCCCATCGGATTTGTAGCCAATGTTCACGCAGACTTCATCGTCGGTGATCTGGACGACCTTGCCCGTCACGGTCTGACCGTTGCGGATGCGGGTCATGTTGGCGGCTACTTCATCCATAAAGGAGGGAGCGTGCTTGGGAGCTTCCTCCGCCTGGGGCTGCTTGGCCTGCGCCTTGGGCGCGGCTGCTTCGTCAGCTATGGGAGCGGGGGCCTCTGCCGCCTCGGGAACCGGGGTAACTTCAGGCACGTGCGCCTCGGGGGCAGCGGCGGGTGTCTCCTGCACCTGCTCGGTCTGCGGCTCCATGGTCTGATCCATGCGTTCCATGTCGTTCATACTGTCGATAACCTCCTTAAGTGACCAATCCGGCGTGGACGCTCCGGCAGTCACTCCTATGCGTTGCTGGGAATTTACCTTTAAGTGCGCGGGTAACTCCGCTGCACATTCCACCAAATAAGTGTTCTTACAATGCTGCCTGCAGGTTTCATAGAGTTTCAGCGTGTTAGCGCTGTTTCTGCCGCCGACGACGACCATATAGTCGACGCTGGCCGCAAGCTCCGCTGCCTCTTTCTGCCGCTGCGCGGTGGCATTGCAGATGGTGTTGTTCACCGTGATCCCCGGGAAACGCTGCCTGATCTTTTCGCTCAGCAGCTCAAAATCCTGGGGAGGGAAGGTGGTCTGCGCCACCAGAAGGGCGCTGTTCGCGTCCTGGGGAAGATCATCGATTTCTTCTTCCCCGCTCAGCACATAGACCTTGCCATGGCACCAGCCGGATGTTCCGACTACCTCCGGATGCGTGGGATCGCCGATCAGGATGACCGGGGAGCCGTTTTGGCTGAACTGGCTGACTGCCTTATGTAAGTGTCTCACAAAGGGGCATGTGCAGTCAACAACCCGGGATGCGCTCTGCCTTGCTTTTTCCTCCAAAGCCGGGGTTACGCCGTGGCTTCGTAAAATCAACAAAGCGCCGCGAGCCTCGTCAGGAGAACTCACAGCTTTTATACCCCATTTTTCCAGCCGGGAAACAACCGCGGGATTATGGATCAATTCGCCCAGGGTATAGCAGGCAAGCGCAGAATCTCCGGCCTCGCCCGCGGCCTGCATCGTTCGTTCAACTGCTTTTTGAACACCCATACAGAAACCGGCATGTTTTGCGACGATGATGGGCAAACAGAACCTCCAATCCAATGGATATTATTTGTATTCGACGTTTATCCCGGGTTTCCTGCCTGTCTGGAAAGAAATTTATCTGGTTTTCTGATTTTTTCGGCCAAGTTCCTTGAACGCGGTGTCGCGGGCTTCCAGCATCACCCGGACAAAGCGCCGGGTCAGCTCGTCCACTGAATCTTTCCCAACGCCTTTGCTCAGCAGATCATCATAAGGGATGGGGGGGAAGAAGTAGACATGGGTGCGGCGGAAGAAGCGTACCTTGATATGGATATACGCGGGGATGACAGGCACTTTATTGCGCAGGGCAATCATGCTCAGCCCGCTTTCAACGCCATTCATGAAATCATCGGGCTTATTGCGCGTGCCCTCAGGGAACAGGCCCAGCACGTCGCCGTTTTTAAGCACAGTATTGCAGGCACGGATGGCTGCCATATCCGTTGCGTGGCGGGATACCGAGATCATATGCAGCCCTTTGAGAAATGCGCTGAAAAGGCCGCCCGCGTTCAGCTCCGTTTTGCCCAGGAAATGGATCTGATAGCGATTGAGCGCGATAGCCAGTACCAGAGGATCCAAAAGGCTTGTGTGGTTTGCTACCAGCATGTAGGGCGCGGTGGGCGCATTGAGGTTTTCTATGTTGTGAAAGCGAAGCGGAAAGAATATGGGGCTGAGCAAAAGCAACAGGCCTCTTGCAAAACTGTAAAAGGCCGAATGGGTCTTTCCTTTTGTAGAATCAGATGTCATATGCCTCTTTGACGATGGCCAGTATGGCCTCGACAGATTCATTATAGTCCAGATTGCTGGTATCCAGCATCACAGCATCCTCTGCCTGCCGCAGCGGATCGGCCGCGCGCTCCCTGTCCTGCTTGTCGCGGGCAATGAGCTCGCTGAGCACCTCCTCAAAGCTGACAGAAGTGCCTTTGGACGTCAGCTGCTTATGGCGGCGCAGGGCGCGCACCTCGGGGGAGGCGCTTAAGAAGATCTTGGCGCGGGCGTCCGGCAGCACCACAGTGCCGATATCGCGGCCGTCAACGATCATGCTCATATTCCTTGCCAGTTCCTGCTGGCGGGTGACCAGATACTTGCGCACCGCGGGATAGCGTGATACGGCGGAGGCCGCGCTGCCTGCTTCCTGTGACCGGATGTCTTCATCGACGGGGCTGCCGTTTAACAGGGTCTGCTGACGGCCTTTGTCAAAACGAATATCCACCAGGGCACCGCCCTGGGCCAGCATGCGGCATACCGGCTCTTCTTCCCTGGGATCAATGCCCTGCCTGATGGCGGCCAGGCCGATGGCGCGGTACATCGCACCTGTATCAAGATGCAGGATATCCAGGCGTCTGGCCACTTCATCAGCCAGGCTGGACTTGCCGGCGCTGACCGGCCCGTCCAGCGCGATTAAAACAGGTTCTTTTGTCAAGGGAGGCTCCTTATTTTGCCATCGATTGGGTGAGGTCCCAGCCCTTCAGGATGCTTTGCTGATGTGATACGGCATAGGGGCCGACTGCCTCCGCGTCCTTCATGGCGCGCGGGAAGTGGATGCAAATATGGCCGGTCAGGCCGTTGTTTGAATTATGATCCACCTCATGGCCGTGGCTGTGGGTGGAGCCCATGTAGACGCGGCCGTCAGAGAATATGATCCACACCGGACGAGGTGTCCAGTTATTATAACCCAAAGCCTTCTCCATGATCTGGGTATCCTGTTTCGTCGGCGGTTCGCCGTCGGCGTGCTTGCCCAGGCTGAAGACGGTGACATTGTAATGCGCGCCTGTCATGAAGTCGTAGATGATCACGTTGGGCATGCTGCGAAGGCGGGCCTTAACTTCGCCCTCCCAGTTGCCCAGGCGCACTTCCGAGGCTCGCGGCGCGGTGAAGGTCGGGAACGACGGCGTGGCGGGCTCAGATGGTTTGGGATCATTGAGGCCTGTGGCGGCGATAGCCTTGGGGTCTGACAGCTTAGCCAGCGTCAGCTTGCCGGCGATGCCGTCTGACTGCAGCTTGTTTTTGGTTTGGAAAGCCTGCAGCGCCAGGAAGGTGCCGGGTCCGAAGATGCCATCCGCGCCGCCGGTCAGGTATTTCAACTCGATCAGACGCTGCTGCATGCTCCGCACGCCGCTTCCGCTGTCGCCGATACGCAGCGAGGTTGTCTGAGCGCCGCTGTCCTCCTCCTTGCCGGGATCCGCGGCAGTGCCTTGATTGGCGTTGGGATTGGATCCGTACAGCACATTATACGTTGCGGAGCCTGCGACGCCGTCCGCTTTGAGACCGTTTTTGCGCTGGAAGGCGGTGAGTGCCTGCGCGGTCTGTGTACCAAAGATACCGTCGGCCTTTCCCTTTAAATAGTTGAGAGAAACCAGGCGGGTCTGCAATGTGACGACTTCGGCGCCGACAGAGCCGATGCGCAGCACCTCCTGCAAGGGGCCGGGGCTGGGCAGGCCGGCATCCGCGCCGGCAGGTACAGCGGTTTGTGAGTAGAGAGCCTGCTGAGTCGCGTAATCGGCGATGCCATTAACCAGCAGGCTGTTGCGCATCTGGAAAGCCTTCACGGCCGCTTCGGTTTTTGAGCCGAAATCTCCGTCGGGGGCGGTCTGGTCATAGCCCAGAGAGACCAGACGGGTTTGCAGCTGGGTGACAGCCACGCCTTTCGTGCCTTTTTTGAGGGTGACATAGCTGGGAGGAGCGGTTACTTCGGGACTGCCGGGCTGCGGCGTAGGCTGGGTCACAATGCCCAGCGCGGTATTGATCGCAAGCAGTGTAAACGCGTCTGTTTTACCCGTCTGCTTGATGCTGTGGGCTTTTTGGAAAGCCTTGACGGCGTTGCTTGTTTTCAGGGTGTATTCGCTGGTGGGCGTGCCGGTATAGTGGCCCAGGTCGATCAGGCCGCGGTTAAGCTGCATCACGGCGTCGCCTACATCGCCCTGCTGCATGGGGAAGCCGGGGATCGGCGGGAGCAGCTTGAGGTAGACGAGCTTGCCGCCCGCGTTGCGCGGGCGTTTCTCATAGATCAGCTGCTGGATCTCGGGGGAGGCCACACCGGTGGCCCGCAGGCTGTTCTTCTCCTGAAAAGCCTTCATGGCGGACAGCGTGCCGGCTGCGAATACGCCGTCGACGGTGCTTTTGTAGTATCCAAGCTCAGTCAAAGCCTGCTGGAGCGCGCGTACCTTATCACCGTTTGAACCGATGCCCAGGGTCTCATAGTTTTGCCGTGCAAGAGAGTCGATCTGCAGGGTTTTGCCGGAGAGATACTGCTCAGGCACGCTGATATAGTCGCTCATGGCCCAGCCTGTATACTTGCCGTAGCTCACCTTCAAAAAATTATCTTTGGTTTCCAGCACGGTGATGGAAGCGCCGGAGGGAATGGTCAGGATGCGGGTGGTGCCTGTGCCGGCACCCTTGCGCAGATTGACCGACGCGGTGGCGATGGTCTGATAGGGATAGGTGGCCTCGCCCTGTCCTTCCTGGAAGGGGGGCATCTGCGTGGGTTCAGGATTTGAAGAGGGAGGCGTCGCGGGAACAAAAGAGGTGCCCGCCAAGGCCTGCATGGTCTCATTGCCGGCTTTTCCATCAACCTTCAGCTTGGCAGAGCGCTGGAAATCGCGCACGGCGTTCTCGGTGCCTTTGCCAAAGACGCCGTCAACGGTGCCCTTGTAGAAGCCCTTGTCCTTCAGCTTTTGTTGCAGGTCAGAGATTAAATCGCCGCGGTCGCCGGGACGCAGGATCTGTCCCGCTATGGCAGGCAGGGTGCGGACATCGGTGGCCTTGCCAGCAGCGTTGAGCGGTGTGCCCTCAAACAGCCTTTCCTGGCTGACAGGATCCGCGACGCCGTTGACAGGCAGCTTGTTTTTTTCCTGGTAGGCGCTTACGGAGCTTTCGGTTGCTTTGCCGTATTTGCCGTCAATGGTTCCCTTGTGGAAGTTCAGCTCCTGCAGGCCCTGCTGCAGGGCGCGAACGGCCGGACCCTCGCTGCCCAGATTCAGGGCGGGGTATTTCAGGATCTGGGCTTGCGTGGCGGTCAGCGGGGCCGCGGCAAGCGATGTAACGGGCGTCAGCGATACAGCGCGCTGGAGGATATATCCCAGC
The DNA here is from genome assembly GCA_023460055.1 of Bacillota bacterium. GTDB lineage: Bacteria > Bacillota > Clostridia > Christensenellales > Aristaeellaceae > UBA1038. The sequence continues at coordinate 5,383 of JAEWRJ010000100.1, forward strand.
TTGCCTTCATACTGGGCGATATAGAAACTGCCGTCAACACCCGAAACGATGACGGAAGCGCCTGCCGGGACTGTGACCAGGCCGGTGGACGTGGCTGAGGAACTTTCGCGCAGAAGCTGGTTCTCAGTCAAATAGCCGGTGAAGGGGAAGGCAGCCGCTGCAGTTCCAGGCATCGCCCCCACCAGGAGCGCGGCGCACAGGATCCACGCGGCCAAACGCCTTGAATTTGTCTTTATCATGAAAAAACCTCCACCTTGTGTATTCATATAGGTCATTCTATGCCCAAACGCTTGCAGTGTCAAGAAAATCAAGGCAATTTGTAACAATTATGTAAGGTGTTTTGTAACAATTACAGCTGTACGGTATCCCGCGTGACGCGGATCAGGCAGGGACGGTCCTTGATCTCATCGCCGAACGCGTCGCGCCCGCGCTCATCCAGCCCTCTGTAGATCAAGACCGTATGCTTGCCCTCATAAGCGATATCAAATGTACCCGTCTGCATCACGGGATGATTGTTGCGCTGCCGGAAGGTCTCCTTAACAAAAGCTGTCAGATCCCGGTCTTCCAGGCCCCAGGGGAAAGGTCCGCGGTTATAGGGATCGTTGGCCCCCTCCATGCCGGCCTCGTCGCCGTAATAAAGCGAGGGCATGCCGGGCAGAGCGGCGACCAGCCGCAGCATGTTCTTGAACCGCTCCGTTGCCAGCGCCTTCAGATCGGGGGCAAGAACCTGCTTCCCCCGCTCCTGGGGAGGCATATTGGCGTACTCCTGCTTGGCCAGCAGGTTCAGGATACGTACCCGGTCGTGGCTGCCCATCAGGTTCATCAGCGAGTAAAAAAAGACTTTAGGGTAATTTTCCTCCAGGCTGCGGATCAAACGCACCAGCTGCTCTGCGTCGCATTCATGCGTGAAAAAGCGGATCAGCACATTGCGCAGCGGGTAATTCATCACCGAGTCGAGCGTATCACCCAGGCAGTAGCTGCGCATATGCCCGTAGGCCATCTTGTTGCTGGCATCTTCCCACACCTCGCCCAGAAGCGCGGCGTCCGGATCCTGAGCTCTGGCTGACTTTCGCATCTCCCTCAGAAAGCTCATCGGCAGCTCATCAGCCACATCCAACCGCCAGCCGCAGGCCCCCTTGCCGATCCAGTTTCTGACGACGCCCCGTTCTCCCAGTATAAACTCGCGGTAACCCGGGATGTCCTTATTGACCTCCGGCAGGGTGTCAATGTTCCACCAGCAGGCATATTTGTCCGGATACTCGGTAAAGCGGTACCAGGGGTAGTAAGGGCTGTGCTTGCTCTGGTAGGCCCCCTTGCCGGGGTAGCGTCCGTAGCGGTTGAAATAGATGCTGTCGTCGCCTGTATGGCTGAATACGCCGTCGAGCATCACTCGGATCCCCATGTCCCCTGCTTCTTTGCATAAGCGTTTGAAATCGTCTTCCGTCCCGAGGATCGGGTCGATGGATTTATAGTCCCCTGTGTCGTAGCGGTGATTGTGCCTGGCTTTGAAGATGGGGTTAAGGTAGAGGATGGAGACGCCCAGATCCTTCAGGTAGGGCAGCTTCAGGCGGATGCCCTCCAGGTTGCCGCCGAAGAAATCGCGCGCCGGGTTGCTGCCGTGCTTGCCGTCCCCGTAAGGGAAGGGCAGGACATACCAGTCCTTTTGCACAACCACATCATCCCGGTCTGTCTCGGGCAGCCTGGACCTGTGAAAACGGTCGGGAAAAATCTGATACATGATGCCCCGGCGAAGGTACCCGGGCGTGTCATAGTCAGGCGCGTACACCGTGATCTGGTAGGAGGGCGGGAGATTCAGGTAGACGGTGCCTTCTCCGCCCAGGCGGTCGTTCGCGTTGCCGTAGAACATGCGGCGTCCGCGCTCATCATCCGCGTAAAAATCGTACCAGAGTATCTGAGGCTCATGGCCCGCCACAATAAAGGCCTCCCAGCGGCCAAGGCCGCAGGGCTGCATGGGATAGAAGTGTTCGCCGCCGTTCCAGGTACGCAGGATGACCCTTTGCGGTTTGCCTGACACGGTGAGCGCCAGGCGGATACGCGTGCCGCAGGGCACCGCGCCAAGCGGGTGCCGGGAGGCCGGGTCCTGTGAGTTGTGATATAGTTCCATTAAAACCTCGGTTAGTTCAGAATACGCAAAATCCGGCGTGCTAGCAGGCTCAGCGCGTAGAAGCCGGCGGCGCACAGCACCACAGCGGCTCCGACGCTGGAACCCAGCGTATAGGAAAATACCAGGCCGAGCACTCCCGACAGCATGCTGATCAGGACGCTGAACAGGGCGTGCTGAGGCGCTGAACGCGCCAGGTTGCGCCCGGCAGCGGCCGGCAGTATCAGCAGGGCGTTGATCAGCAGCACGCCCACCCAGCGGATGGACAGCATGACGGCGATCGCGACCAGGCAGACAAACAGATCCTCAGCCCAGCGGGTCCTGATGCCGCGGCTTTGCGCCAGCTGCGGATTGACCGCCGTCAGCAGAAGCGGGTTATACAGCATCGCCCAGGCTGTCAGCCCAAGAAGAAGTGAAATAAGCAGCCAGGTGATATCTCCCTGGCCGATGGCGAGCACATCGCCTACCAGCAGGGATGAATACTTGGAGAAGTTGCTGTTCTGGCTCAACAAGACCAGCCCCAGCGCGATGCCTGTGGATGAAAACACGCTGATATTGGTATCGGCGGATGCGCCGCCCGTGCGGTTGATGCGGCTGATCAGCAGCGCCCACAGGAGCCCGAAAGCGATCAGAATGACCGTCAGGCTGCTGATGCCAAGGATCATGCCGATGCCGGCTCCGGCCAGGGCGCTGTGCCCCAGGGCATCCGAAAAGAAAGCCATCCTGCGGTTTACTGCCATGGTGCCCAGCAGCGCCAGCAGGGGGGTAAGGAGCAGCAGCGCCAGCAGCGCGTTTTTCATAAACTGAAGGCTGAACATCTCAAAGGGCAGGATTCTATCCATGACCGCGTAAACTGTCTGCATCAATGCGCCCTCCCCATGCCGTGGGTATGCGGGAAGGCCGCGGCGTAGGCTTCTGACGAGAAGACCTCATCGGGTGTGCCGGCAGCCAAGGTGGTCTTATCGATAAGAGCTACCATATCCGCGTATTCGCGCACCAGCGTCCAGTCGTGAGACACCATTAAAATAGCCATGTGCTGCTGGGCGCGCAGGGCATTGACCGTATCCAAAAACAGGGCCTGCCCGTTGTGATCGACGCCCGATACGGGCTCGTCCAGCAGCAAAAGATCAGGCGCCGGTGTCAGGGCAAGGGCCAGCAGCACGCGCTGCAGCTCGCCGCCTGACAGCGCGCCAAGGCGCTTGTCAATCAGGCTCTGCGCTTGCGCCAGTTCCAAAGCCTTTGTCGCCTGCTCCCGTGTCTTTTTGCTGACGCCTGTCCATACGGGACGCGCGGCGATCGATGAGGCCAGCAGATCGCGTACCGTCAGGGGCATCTGGCGGTCAAACAGGAGCTGCTGGGGTACATACCCTACCCGCATGGAGGGGAAAGGTTTGCTATGCCTATCCAGATGGGAAATGGTCCCCTCGTGGGGTACCTGGCCCAGCACCGCGCGCAGCAGCGTGGTCTTGCCGCCGCCGTTGGGCCCGATCAGCACCGTCAGCTGCCCGCAATGGACATGCAGGTTCACGTCGCTGAGCAGGGTCTCGTTGTCAAGCCTGACGCTGACATGATCCAGCTCGATGCGGCACAGGCCGCAATGGGGAACTTCAAGCGTTTGAGATTGCAATTCAGGCTCCCTTCACATAAAAACAAACGTCACGCAAGGCGCAGGCGCCGCACAGCGGTCTTTGCGCCTTGCACACGCGCCGGCCGTGATAGATCAGCCAGTGGTGGGCACGGATCCAGTCCTCCCTGGGGATGTTTTGCATTAGCTGGCGCTCCGTCTTTTCGATGCTGTTCGCGCTCGCCAGCCCAAGGCGGTTGCTGACGCGGAAGACGTGGGTATCAACGGCCATCGCCGGGATATGGAAGGCGTTGGCCAGCACCACGTTGGCTGTCTTGCGGCCCACGCCGGGCAGGGAAGTCAGCCGGTCCAGATCCCCCGGCACTTCTCCTCCGTACTCCGTCATGATCTTTCTTGCGGCCATAACGATATTGGCGGCCTTGGAGGCAAAGCCGCAGCTTTTTACATAGGGGAAAAGAATCTCCGGGGTCGTCTGCGCCATGCTGCTGACGGTCGGAAAGTCGCGGAACACAGCAGGCGTCACTTTATTGACCTGCTTGTCGGTGCTTTGCGCCGACAGCATAGTGGCTACAAGCGTCTCATAGGGGTTGGTGAAATGCAGTTCCGGCACCGCGTCCGGATACAGGCTTTCAAGCGTTTTAAGGATATAGGGAATTTGGGGATTGAATTCGCTCATTGGATCAGTCTTTCAAAATTTTTCCTGTATTGACACAGTTTGGTGACAATAATGACCTCGATCGGGAAGAACAGCGCGTTTTTAAGCGCCCGCAGCGGCAGCAGGGCAAAGAAGCCCTTGCCTGTGATCGGGACGATCAGAAGGGTGTTGAACACCAGATTGATCCCGATCGTGATCAGCAGCTGCCCCAGCGCGACGCGCTGCTTGGATACCTGGGGGGCATGGAGGGTCAGCCCGTAGACCAGGCCCTGGAGTGCTGCCGACAGGGTAAAACCCAGGTTGAAGGGGCCGGAGGGGAAGGCGAGCGCGCCGATCAGGTCGGCAATGACTGCCGTCAAGGCGCCGCCCAGGGGCCCCAGCAGCATGCCGGAGATCGCGATGGGTACAAAGCCGAAGGACGCTGATATAAACTGGTTATTAAACCCCAGGAATCGCTTGGCAACCACAGCCAGCGCTGAAAGCAAGGCGATGGTAACCAGCCGCTTGAGGGGGAAGGCCTGACTGCTTTTTGTTTGCATCTGTGTACCTGCCCATTCTGTACTATTGGGTCACGATAAAGTCACTGGAAAACAGGAAATCGCGCAGCGCTTCCCGGTTAGGGGCGAATTCCATCAGCTGGCTTGCGCCGCCGAAGTAATCAAAGCTGTGAAAGGTGCCGTCGACGGGGAGGCGGAACATTTCGACGGGGGTGCCTCGCATGGCAAACACCATATTGAAGGCATCCAGCATATCCGCCGTGGACAGGTTGGTATCCAGGATGTTGCTTGTTACGCTTTCCAATATCTTCTGCGCCTTTTCATAGCTGACATCCTTGAGGCTTTCGGCAATGGAAGAAAGCACGAGCCGGGTGCGGAAGGTACGGCCTATGTCATGCGGGTCACCGTTTAAGGCGGGTACGCGCCGGGTGCGCATATAGATCACGGCAGCGTGCCCTGTAAACAGGTAATCGCCCGCACCCGCCATCGCGGGTTTGGTGGACGAGGGTGAAATGGCATAGCGCTTCAGGTACCCGGCCTCGCCGTCGGTCACCGTCAAATTTACCCCGCCCACGGCGTCCACGATGCTGGACACCTGGCTCCAGTCCATTAGGATGTATTTTTCAACCTTCAAGCCAAAGTGGCGGTTGATGGTATCAAGCAGGCCCTGAACGCCGAATTCCTTGACGATGTAAGTCAGCCTTCCCGGCTTATCGTCCGGATGCATCACCAGCATGTCGCGGATGAAAGAGGTGGCTATGATGCGGCCGGCTGATTCGTCCACCGTGACCAGCACCATGCCGTCGGAATAGCCCAGGCGGCTGAGCCTCGAGGCCCAGCTGTCCATACAGATCAACAGGTAATGATGCATGCCTTTGGGGGTAGGCGGGATGTCTGAGGGATCAAGCACGTCGATCTGGGGAATCACCTGCTGCGCCATTGCCAGGGACGGAAGCAGGAAGCACAAGCATAGAACAAGCGCCAGATATCGTTTCATGCCTGATCCTCCTTTTCCAGATCCCCGTAGCGCTCTAAAAGAATATCAGCCTCGTTCAGTATTTCCAGGGAAAAGTCGTCCGGGTAGCCCTGCTCATACACAATGCGCTTGATGCCCGCGTTCACCAGGATTTTCGCGCAGACGGAACAGGGCTGGTGGGTGCAATAGCAGGTGCCGCCGTCAATGGAAACGCCCAGCTTGGCGGCCTGTATCACAGCGTTCTGCTCGGCGTGGATGGCATAGCAGATCTCAGCGTGAGTACCGGAGGGGATGTTCAGCTTTCTGCGCAGGCACTCGCCGCGTTCTTTGCAAGTGCGCAGGCCCTGGGGCGCGCCGTTATAGCCGGTGGTCATCACGCGCTTGTCGCGCACGATGACAGCCCCGACCTCACGGCAGGGCTGAAAACAGCTGCTCCAGGTGGATACCAGCCGCGCCATTTCCATAAACCGTTTATCCCATTTATTCATCACAAACGCACCTCCGGACAAGTGAACTCATTATATAGTCAGGCCATAGGGCTGTCAAACGGACAGCATCGCTTCCAGGGCGCTGCGCAGGGCTAGTTTTCCGTGGGCATAGGTGAGCGCGCCCTGCAGGTAGGCGGTATAGGGCGGGCGCAAGGGGCCGTCACAGCTCAGCTCGATGGAAGCGCCGGGCACAAAGGTGCCGGCCGCCATGATCACCTGATCCTGGTAGCCGGGCATGTCCCAGGGCTCGGGGGCGGCGAAGCTGTCCACAGGTGAGACCGCCTGGATGCCGCGGCAGAAGGCGATCAGCTTTTCAGGAGACTCCAGTAAGATCGCCTGGATGATGTCCGAACGGGGGGCGTCCCAGGAGGGGCGTGTGCCCATGCCCAGCTGCTGGAACACGCGCGCGGCCAATACGGAGGTCTTCAACGCCTGGGCTACGGTGTGCGGGGCCATGAAAATGCCTTGGTAAAACAGCCTGTAACCGGCGGCGTAGCTGCCGACTTCCAGCCCGATGCCCGGGGCGGTCAGGCGCGCCGCGATCCGCTGAATGGCTTCGGCAGTCCCCGCGATATACCCGCCCGTCGGGGCCAGGCCGCCGCCCAGGTTTTTGATGAGGGAACCGGCCACGCAGTCTGCGCCATAGTCGGATGGCTCGTCATCCGCGGTAAACGCGCCGTAGCAGTTATCCACGAAGATGAATATATCCGGACGGACCGCCTTGACAGCCTTGAGCAGGGGGGCCATGTCACGCGGCAGAAAACTCTTGCGGTCACTGTAGCCGCGGCTGCGCTGCAGGTGCAGTACTCTGGTCTGCGGCCGGATGGCTGCCAGCACCGCGGGCACATCAATATCGCCCTCCATGTCGGGCGGCGCCATGGAGTAGGTGACACCCATCTCGGCCAGGGAGCCGGGGACCGGACCATCCAGCCCAATCACATCGCGCAGCGTATCATAGGGGTCGCCGCAGGCGGCCAGGAGATGATCGCCCGGTTTCAGCAGCCCAAACAGGCAGAGGCTCAGCGCGTGGGTGCCGCTGGCGATCTGGGTGCGGAAGATGGCGGCTTCAGAGTTGAAGAGGTCGGCGATCAGCTTTTCCAGGGTGTCGCGTCCCACGTCATCATAGCCGTAGCCTTCGCTGCCGGAGAAGTGCCGCAGCGCGATCCTATGCTTTTGAAACAGCGAAAGCACACGCCTGGTGTGCCTTTCCTCCCGCAGGTCGATTGACTTGAAGATAGGTTCGCAGGCGAGTTCCGCCTGCTCAATATACTCAGAAATGTTCACGCTATGCTAAATCCTCTCGAATCATTGTTAAAAACTGCCGGACCATGCCCTCGGGCTCCAGCCAGCGGATGCGGGGATCGGGCCGCAACCAGGTAAGCTGACGCTTGGCGTAGTTACGGGTACGGCGTTTCAGCAGTTCTTCACACCGGGCAAGGTCCGCTTCCCCTTTGATACAGGGGATCAGCTCCTTGTAGCCCAGGCCCTGCATGCTCTGCGCCTGCTCTGAAACGCCCCGGTCCAGCAGCGCGCGCACCTCGTCAAGCAGCCCGCCGCGCACCATGGCGTGAGCCCTTTGATCGACACGTGCGTAAAGTGTTTCCCTCGGCCAGCCGGGGGCAAAGAGGCGGATATCCCAGGGGGCATCCTCTTCCCGCGGCTTTTGCCCGGAGAAGGGGCGGCCTGTAACCTCGTAGACCTCCAGCGCGCGGATCACCCGTCGGGTGTCATTGGGGTGCAGGCGGGCGGCAGCGCCGGGGTCGACCTCTTGAAGCTTCCTGTGCAGGTACCCCTGGCCTTCCTCCGCCAGCAGCGCTTCATACCTCGCCCGCACAGCTTCGTTCTTGGGGGTGCCGCCCAGCGTCAGCCCCTGGGAGAGGGCGCGCAGGTAAAGCCCCGTGCCGCCGATCAATACGGGCAGACGGCTCCTTGACAGGATGCCCTCTATGGCGGCGGATGCTCCTTGCAGGTACTCCGCCACGCTGTACTCATCCTCAGGCTCCGCCACATCCAGCATGTGATGGGGGATCAATGCCTGCTCTTCCTTTGACGGCTTGGCCGTGCCGATATCCATGCCTTTGTATACCTGCATGGAATCCATGCAGACGATCTCAATGGGCCGGACCTCTGCCAGCGCGAAACCAAGCGCGGTCTTGCCGGAGGCCGTGGGGCCGACAATGCCCAGGATCTTTGGTTTTTCCATCAGTTCGGTATCCTTTGGAAGCGCTTCTCCAGCTCATTGCGGCTCAGCTGCATCATCAGCGGCCTGCCGTGGGGGCAGGTAGGGTGCACGTTGCCGTCCAGCACGCCGCGAACCAAGGCAATCAGCTCCTCGTTGGAAAGCCTGTCGCCTCCCTTGACGGCATGCTTGCACGAGGCGGTGATGATCTTCTCCACCCGCTTGTCATCGTTCAGGCTTCCTGCCGATACCAGATCCTCCAGCGCTTCCTTGAAACCGCCTTCGGCCTGGGGCTGCCCCAGGGTCATAGGTACGGAATGCAGCCTGACCGACTGGTCGCCGAAATCCTCCGCTTCATAACCCGCGGCTGCCAGCAGCGCCTGGTACTCCAGAAAGCTGCCGTACTCGCGGTAGCTTAATTGGATCACGCGCGGCATCATCAGCGTCTGGGCGATGGCCCCGCTGTCGTAGGCTTTCATGAGCCGGTCAAACATCAGCCGCTCATGCATGGCGTGCTGGTCGCACAGGCAGACTGTATCGCCCGACTCAAACAGGATATAGGTATTGAAAGCCGAACCGATCAGCCTGACAGGGCGGATAGTAAGCTCAGGCAGATGTTCAGCCGCGGTAACCTGCTCAGGTTCCGGCGCAGGGGCGGCCGTGATTTCCGGCTTCTCCAAGGCTGGGGAGCGCAGGCTGCCCGGGAAGCGGGAAGCGGCCGAAGGCTCCGATACAAAGGATGGGGCGGTGATCGTGCGGAGTTCTTCCGGCTCGCGCCGCAGGACCTGCGTCACCGGTACGCCGGGCTTATCAGGCTGCGGGGGAAAAAAGGGCGGCGGTGCCGCCTGGGCGGCGCCAGGGCTGAGCGCGTCCTGCACAAGGGCGGTCACTGCTTGCGCAACTCCGCGCTCATCGGCAAAGCGTACCTCCCACTTGTTGGGGTGTACATTCACATCCACCGATTCATAGGGCAGGGTCAGGTGCAGCGCGAACATCGGGAAGCGTCCGATCATCACCCGCTGGCGGCAGCCCTCCTCGACCGCCTGTGACAGCAGGCTGCTTCTCATCGCGCGCCCGTTGATAAAGAACTGCTGCTGGCTCCGGTTCCCGCGCGACAGTTCGCCCACACCCAGGTAGCCTGTCAGGATCAGCCCCCGCTCGCTGCCATCCACGCGGAACATCTGCTTGAGGGTGTTGATACCGTAGATGCTCATCACCGCCGTCTCCTGCTTGCCGTCGCCGGGGCTGAAAAACACGGTTTTGCCGTCCGCGGTGAAGCGGAAAGAGACATCGGGGTGCGACAGGATCAGCCGCTGCATCAGGTCCGCCACCAGCTGCGTTTCCTGCGCGGGCTTTTTCATAAACTTGCGCCGCACAGGCGCGTTGAAAAAAAGATCGCGCACGGTAATGGCTGTTCCCTCGGCGCAGGGAGCGGGGCGTATATCAGTGATCTGGCCGCCCTCGTTGACTACCTGCATGCCGCTTTCGCTGCCGCGCAGGCGGGACAAGAGGGTCACCCTGGAAACCGCGGCGATGGAGCTGAGCGCCTCCCCGCGGAACCCCAGTGTCGCTATGCGCAGCAGGTCTTCCTGCGTGCGCAGCTTGCTGGTGGCGTGGCGCTCAAAGGCCATGCGCAGCTCGCTTTCGGGGATGCCGGAGCCATTGTCGCTGACGCGGATGAACTCCAGCCCGCCTTCGCGTATATCCACGGTGACGGCGGAAGCTCCCGCGTCCAGGCTGTTTTCGACCAGCTCTTTGACGGCGGCGCTCGGCCGCTCGACGACTTCCCCCGCCGCGATATGGCCGATGACCTCGGGGCTAAGCTTGATGATCTTATCCATTTACAGGGTTCTCGCTTTCTCTCGCAGGAGGAACAGGGCATTGAGGGCTTCCATCGGGTTCATCGACAGCACGTCCATTTTGGCGATCTCCTCGACCAGTTCGGCTTTTCCCGTATCAAACAGGTGCAACTGCTGTTTTTTTCCGGCGCGGCCTTTTTCAAGGATGCCTTTGCCGATGGCGTTCCCATTGAAATTGTTGGCCTCCAGCCTCGCCTGGATCTCCATCGCGCGGGCAACCACGGGGCGGGGGACACCGGCCAGCCTGGCGACATAAGTGCCGAAGCTTTTATCGGCCCCTCCCCGCGCGATCTTTCGCAGGAATATAACTTCCTCCCCCATCTCTTGCACGCTGACACAGCAGTTGATCACGCCCTCCAGGCTGCCCTCCAATTCAGACAGCTCATGGTAATGGGTGGCAAAGAGGGTTTTGGCGCCGCTCCTTTTTTTATCCGCCAGATACTCCACGGCGGCCCAGGCGATGGCCAGGCCGTCAAAGGTGCCCGTACCGCGGCCGATTTCGTCAAGGATGACCAGCGACTTGTCCGTCGCGCTGCGCAGAATGTAGGCCAGCTCGCTCATCTCCACCATGAAGGTGGATTGGCCGCCCGCCAGGTCGTCCGCGGCGCCGATGCGGGTGAAGATGTTGTCGGTCAGGGGGATGTCTGCCTGGGCGGCCGGGACGAAGCTGCCGATATGCGCCATCAAGGTGATTAGCGCGGTCTGGCGCATGTAGGTGGATTTGCCGGCCATGTTGGGGCCGGTCAGGATCAGCACGCGCTGCTGTTCATGATCCATATCCGTGTCATTGGGCACGAAGCTCTGCTCGCTCAGCGTCTTTTCAACCACCGGATGGCGTCCGTCCTTGATGTAGAGGCGGCCCGTCTCGTTGATGGCGGGACGTACATAGCTGTTTTCCCGCGCCACGCGGGAGAGAGACAGCAGCGCGTCAAGCTGCTTGAAGCCCAGCGCCGTCTCCTGCAGGCGGGGGAGGTTAGAAAGAAGCGTCTCCTTCACCTGAGCGTAGAGCTCGTTTTCAAGCCGCAGGCTCTCCGCTTGCGCGCCGGTGATCTTGCGCTCCAGTTCCCGCAATTCTTCGGTGACAAAGCGCTCGGCATTGGCCAGGGTCTGCTTTCTCGTATAGCCGGCCGGGACGGAAGCATAGTTTGACTTGGTCACCTCGATGGCATAGCCGAAAACGCGGTTATACTGCACCTTCAGGTTCTTGATGCCGGTGGCCTCCCGCTCGCGGGCTTCATAATCCATCAGCCATTGCCTGCCCTGGGTGGCCGCCGCGCGGTACTCGTCGAGCCGGGCGCTATAACCCTCGCGGATCACGCCCCCGTCTGCCAGGTTCAGCGGCGGGTCGGGGTTGATGGCCGCCTCCAGCAGCTGTGCCAGTTCAGGCAGCGGATCCATGCCTGACAACGCCTGCCGGATACCGGGGGCTGATAGATCAGAAAGAAG
>JAEWRJ010000101.1 GCA_023460055.1 Bacillota bacterium
CGGAAAGGATGGTCACTATCCCAAGGCAGGCCTGGGACATCCCTTCGGACAGTTCGCAGGTGCCCGTATTCTACGGCGAGCAGATGCCCCTGCGCGACCTGCTGTACGGCCTGATGCTCAAAAGCGGCAACGACGCGGCCAACGCCATCGCCGTGCTGCACTCGGGCAGCATCGAAAAATTCGCGCAGCGGATGAACGAAAAAGCCGGGGAGCTGGGCATGGGGAGCAGTCACTTCGTCAACCCCCACGGCTACCATGATAAGGAGCATTACACCACCCCCGCGGACATGGCCCGGCTGACCATCGCCGCCATGAAAAACGAAGCCTTCCGCGAGATCATCAGCCATACGGAATATACCATGCAAAAAACCAGCCTGCGCAAGGAGCTTCCAATCAAGGTGAACACCGAGCTGCTTGATCCCGCCTCCTCCTTTTATTACAGGGAGGCCTTCGGTATAAAGAGCGGCTACACAAGGGCAGCAGGCTTCTGCTATGTCGGCTGCGCGCAAAAGGATGGCAAGCTCCTCCTGGCCATCGTCATGAACGACCGCACCAGGGATCAGGCATGGACGGATATGGGGCGGATGTTTAATATGGGGTTTGCGAAGTAGAGCAGGGAAGCGGTGGGGAAGCAGTGGGGAAGCAGTGGGGAAGCGATTGGGGAACCGTTGGGGGGAGTGACGGAGATTCGCCGGTATAAGCCGTGGGTCGCCTTGCATAATGTCTCCATCGGTTTTACAATAGACCCATACCAAAGAGGGAGGCTTTTATGATTGCTTTAGGCAATGACCATACAGCGCTGGAAATGAAGCGCTGGGTGATAGAAGTATTGGACGAGTTTGGGCTTGCATACCGGGATTTCGGCAGCGACGGCAAGGAAGCCTGCGACTATCCCGTGCCGGCCAGGCTGGCGGCGGAGGCAGTGGCGCGGGGGGAGTGCGAACTGGGCATACTGATCTGCGGCACCGGCATCGGCATCGGCCTTGCCGCCAACAAGGTAAAGGGCATCCGCTGCGCCATGGTATCGGAACCCTACGGCGCCATGATGTGCAGGCGCCATAACGACGCCAATATGATCTCCATCGGCGCGCGCGTGCTGGGCGAGGCCCCGGCCAAAATGATCGTCCGCGCCTTTTTGACCGAGAACTTTGAGGGCGGCCGCCACCAGCGGCGGGTCGACCTGATCACCGACATCGAAAAAAATCAATAAGAGGTAATCATATAGATGAGCAATTGCGACGGACAATGCTCCGGCTGCACGACAGCCGGCTGCGATTCAAGGAAGGAAGCGACGGATTTCCGCGCGCCGGCCAACGCTAAATCCAATATCAAGCACGTCATCGGCATCATATCGGGCAAGGGCGGCGTGGGCAAATCACTGGTCACCAGCCTGCTGGCCGCTGCCATGCAGCGGCGCGGGCACCGAACCGCCATTCTGGATGCCGATATCACCGGGCCATCCATCCCCCATTCCTTTGGCGTGACCGAAAAGGCCATGGGCAACAATGAGGAAATGCTGCCGCAGGTCACGCGCGGCGGCACAGGGATCATGTCGATCAACCTGCTGCTGGACAACGAGACTGACCCGGTGGTCTGGCGCGGGCCGGTGATCGCCGGCATGGTCAAAAGCTTCTGGACGGATGTGGTCTGGGGCGAAGTGGACTTTATGTTTGTGGATATGCCTCCCGGCACGGGCGACGTCGCGCTGACGGTATTCCAAAGCCTGCCGCTGGACGGCGTGATCATTGTGGCCTCCCCGCAGGAAATGGTGGGGATGATCGTGGAGAAGGCGGTCAATATGGCCGGCATGATGAATATACCGGTCCTGGCGCTGATAGAAAACATGAGCTATTTCACCTGCCCCGGCTGCGGCGGCCGCCACGAGCTGTTCGGCAAGAGCCGCGCTGAGGAACTGGCACGCAAACACGCCATACCCGCCGTCTGCCGCATGCCGCTTGACCCCGCCGTCGCCGGCCTGGTGGATGAGGGCAAGGTGGAGCAGGCAGGCGCCGAGGGGCTTATCGGCGCCATCGCGATGCTGGAAGCACTGCGATAAGTTCTTTTAATTAGGGCCTGCTGAAAAAGGCAACTATTTCTTTCCACTTTCCTTTAGGCGGCAACTTGAACCATCCCAACCGATTTTTCAGTCCATTTTATGCCCTTCAGCATGTGACAAAAATGAGCTGAAAGGAAGCGCAGCAGGTGCGCAACGTTCATTGCCAGGATGATAAACGCTGCCTCCGTCTTTCCGGTCTCAGCCAGATAGGCCATGATCAGATCCAGACCATAGCGGCGCTTGCCGATTCCATTACGGCCTTCTACCATATTGCGATCACAGCTGTCCTTGTAGGCCTGAGAGTCGCTTTCGTCAGTTCCTTCCTTCCTTGGCCGGCCAAGCTTCGGACCGGACAGGCGGATGCCGTGCTCCTTGCAGAAGGCTCTGTTGTCACGGTTGCGGTAGATGGTGTCTGCCAGAATCGCTTCAGGATAGTGACCAAAGCGATCCTTATACCGCTGCGCCGCTGCCTGCAGCCGTACCCCCTCGTTGTAGTTGTCATAAGACTGATCTTCGATGAAAGTAAACCCATTGACCACCGACAGGTGCAGCTTCTGTCCGAACTCGTAAGGCCTGCCCGCCTTGCCCCGCACGACGCAGCGGACATGCGGCTGGCGCAGGCTGACGATCCTGTCGGGACAGCTGCGCGTTGCTGTTTCGTGCATGAAGCGCTGCTGCTCATATACTTTTTCAATGGTTTCAAGCCGTTCTTTGTCTGCAGCGCTCAGTCTATTCTCACCAGCTTCTTCCTTCAGCCGGCTCAGCGTTTCAAGATTCTTTCCGACATAGCCGAGTTGCTCCCCGATAGCGCGCCTGGTCGCTTTCAGCTTGGCCTTGCGCTGCTTGGCCACTTTGAGGTAGTTCCGCCGGGCTTTCCTTCGGTTGTACGCCGTCTTGTGCCCCGTCTTGCTGCTGAACTCCCACAGCTTCTCAATGAGCTTCTCCGTGTTTTCACGGCAATCATTCACCAAGCCCAGATCAGTCGGGTATTTGATGTCCGCCGGAGCTACCGTCGCATCCAGGATCAGGACACCCTTGTTCCCGCCGCCGCCTTCCGGCGGGTCGTCCTTGTCATCAGGCTTGTTTTCATCGCTCGGATGCGCCCGTTCATACATGAGTTCGTTGACGCGCTGCAGCAGCTCAGGGGTGAACCGTTTTCGGAAGTGCACCATCATGGAAGAATCGAACAGCGGTTCCTTGCGGAACGCTTTCAGGCCAACCAGATACTGCGCATAGGGGTTCTCGCTCAGATAGGCGACTGTCCCTTCATCTGTCAGGTTCTCCTGCTCCTTGATGAATAACGCGCCAAAGGCGATACGCGATGGGATGGAAGGACGACCTGAGTCCTCAGAGAAGTTCTTGGCGTATTGCTCCTCAATGAAGTCCCAGGGGATGATCCGGACAATCTTCACCCAGCGATTATTCGCGTCCAGCCCATCCCCAAAGGGAAGGCAGAACTCATACATTGTGAGCTGCGCTTTGTCACGTTTTTTGTACATCTGACACCCCAAACACCGTATTTTAACTGGCTTTTTATGTGTTCAGTATACCATGAATCATGCGATTTATCCAGTGTTTTCAACATGTTGAGAGGTTTTCAGTGGGCCCTAAATAGAACCAAATAGAAATTATATTTTAGGAGAACAAATATGAGCTGGGAACCGTGGACAGGCTGCTATCCGGCAAGTGATGGCTGCACTTACTGCTATTTCTATGGGCCATACGCGAAACGTCATGGACAGAACACTATCACCAAAACGGACAAATTCGATTGGCCCATACGCAAGAATAGAAAAGGCGAATACAGTATCAAAGGTGACAAGATGCTTGCCACCTGTTTTGCTACCGATTTTTTTCTTCCCGAGACCGATGTATGGCGCAGCGAAGCATGGGCGATGATAAAGGAACGGCAAGATATTGATTTCCTTATTCTGACGAAGCGTATCGACCGTTTCTCTGTTGCCCTGCCCGCAGACTGGGGTGATGGATACGACAATGTAAACATCGGATGTACAGTTGAAAATCAGGCTTTGGCTGACGAGCGCCTACCACTATTTTTGTCTTATCCTATTAAGCGACGTTTTATAGCCGCCTCGCCGTTGCTCGGTGAGCTTGATTTGTCCGCCTATTTGAATGGAGGCATCAACCATGTTTCAGTATCCGGAGAGAGCGGTCGGGAAGCCCGCCTGTGCGATTATGATTGGGTTCTCAACATACGTCAACAATGCATAGATGCCGGAATTACCTTTTGGTTCAAGGCCTCTGGTTCGCTATTTAGGCGTGATGGCGTAACGCAAAAAGTAAATCCCTATCAACAGGGTAACCTCGCCAAAGAACTTGACATTAGCATCTTGAATGGCAAAAAGTTGTTTTAAGCAGTAGCCTCGCTGACACTTCGGGCCAACTTGGCTCGAAGTCGTTAATGCGCTCCAAAGATGGATTTGGCAACGCCCCCGGTCTTAAACATGGTGAAGCACAGCAGAACAGTATAGCCAATCAGTGTCCATATGGCCCCGATAGGATCGCCGCTGATGGCGATACTCTGCACCAGCTTTGCGTAAATCCCCACGCATAGCAAAATCAAAAGGCCCTGCATACCAACGGCACACAGGGATTTCAAATAGTTCTGGCCCATATGCCCGATTTCCCGGCTGACCATGGTTGCCATCGGCACAGGGGCCAAACTGGTGAGCAGATATATTTCAATCATTCTGCCATAGACAATTACGAAAACCACGATATTGATAGCTACAACCACCAGCTTTATGAGGAAGGATTGGAGCCACAGGCCAAGCGGGGGGCCAATGTCCATTGCCATGAGTTCGTCACGAAAAGCGTCCAGCATATCAGAGTTTATCGCCGTATTGCCTTGAATCAGCCCCCCGGCGTTGCTTATGACGCTTTGGGAAACCTGAAGCTTCTGGACAGCTACTGGTCGCTCATACTGCCCTATATGACCAGCGCCTTTTGCATCTTCAACATGCGCCAGGCATACATGTCCCTGCCCAGCGAGCTGAATGAAGCGGCCAAGATCGACGGCTGCAACTCCTTCCAGTTCATGATGTACGTGGGCATCCCGCTCACCTTCCCCTTCCTGGGTGCTCTGGGCATTTACACCTTCCTGCAGGTCTGGAACCAGTATCTCTGGCCGATGCTGGTCACCAACAAGATCGAGCTGCGCACCGTGCAGATCGGCATCGGCATGCTGCAAAACTCCGATGCCATGGCCTATGGCCCTGTGATGGCCGGCACGACACTGATCCTCATCCCTTCGATCCTGGTGTTTGTGCTCGGACAGAAATCGCTGATCTCGGGCCTGACAGCCGGCGCGGTCAAGGGCTGATACCGGCCAAGATATCAAAAGCATATCCCCCTCGCGCGAGGGGGATATGCTTTTGATAAGGCAAGAGCCGCGGCCATGCGCGTGCTCCGCTTCTCCGGCTGTATCAGCGCTGAGGCCGCCCCTCGTACTTTCTTCGTTTTCATGCCTGTCCATACTTGTCGCTTCATCCGGCTTTTCGTATAATAGCGCAATCACGCGAGGTTCAGCCTCAAGGAGAGTGACCCCCTTGCCTAACTTTTCACTCGGTGACGACATCTTCCTGCGCGCGGCAGAACTTTTCCCCACCCCATTTTACCTGTACGATGAACGGGGTATCCGAAAAGCCGCGAGGAACTTGCAGAAGGCCTTTGCGTGGAACCCGCGCTACCGGGAATATTTCGCCGTGAAGGCGCTGCCCAACCCCTCTATTCTAAAGGTGCTTATCGAGGAAGGCTGCGGGCTGGACTGCTCTTCCATGACTGAGCTGGTCATGGCCAAGCGCCTTGGCATCAAGGGCGAAGACCTGATGTTCAGCGCCAACGCCATGCCGCCTGAGGAGTTCAGCATGGCGCGAGAGATGGACGCCATCATCAACCTGGATGATATCAGCGATATCGATATCCTGCTTCATCACGGGGGGATCCCCGAGAGCATCTGCCTAAGGTACAACC
>JAEWRJ010000102.1 GCA_023460055.1 Bacillota bacterium
CCGTCCTGCTGGACCGGATGACCCAGGGCTGGTTCAGCGATGAAAAGCGCCTGGCCAGGCAGGATCGAAGGTTAAGGGTGAAAATTAAGAAAGAAGCGGGCGGTGACAGCAATGGCTGAAAGTAAAGACAATATCATTGAGGTTCATCACCTGTCCAAGCTCTATGGGCCTAACCGTGAGGCGGCTGTGCGCATGATGAAGCAAGGGTCTGATAAGGATGAGGTTTTCAAAAAGACGGGTGCTACCGTAGCGCTTTGGGATGTCAACCTGAAGATCAAGCGCGGAGGTATCTTTGTAGTCATCGGCCTGTCCGGTTCAGGCAAATCAACCGTTGTACGCTGTCTTAACAGGCTCAACCGCCCAAGCAGCGGCAGCGTGCTGTTTGAAGGGCATGATATTACGAAGTTTGACAAGCGTGAATTGCTTGAGCTGAGACGGACAAAGATGTCAATGGTCTTTCAATCCTTCGGCCTGCTCAGCCACCGGGATGTGCTCAGCAACGCGGCCTACGGCCTGGAACTGCGCGGCGTCAGCAAGGCGGAGCGTGAGCAGAAGGCGCGGGAGACCCTGGCCATGGTAGGCCTCTCCGGCTGGGAGCATCAGAGCTGTGACAGCCTCTCCGGCGGCATGCGTCAGCGCGTGGGCATCGCCCGGGCGCTGACAAATGACCCGGATGTACTGCTGATGGATGAACCATTCTCGGCTCTGGATCCTCTGGTGCGCAAAGACATGCAGTTTGAGCTGCTGAAGATCCAGCGGAAGCTGAACAAAACTGTCGTTTTCATTACTCATGACATCGATGAGGCCTTCAAGCTTGGCGATACAGTCGCCATCATGCAGGGCGGAAAAGTGATACAGGTGGACACGCCGGAAAACCTCAGCGCTCATCCCAGCGGTGATTATGTGCGCCGCTTCATTGAGGGGGCTGACCTGTCCCGCGTCACCTCAATTAAAAACGTGATGATCACGCCCACAGCCCTGGCCCGCCTGAGCGATCAGCCCCGGCGCGCTATTGACATCATGAACAAGAACGCCTTTTCCACCGTGTATGTGGTGGACGACAAGCTTATGCTGCGAGGCATTCTCACGATCGGCGAAGCCGTGCGCGCTCACCGAGAGCAATTGAAGATCAAGGATGTCATGATCACGGACTATCAGACTGTTTCGCCCGACGCGACCGTGCGCGAGGTGATGCCGGTATCCGCGCAGTCCCTCTATCCGGTTGCCGTGATCGATGAAACTGGCCAGCTGCAGGGTATCGTAACCAAGGCCTCAGTGCTTTCCTCCATGGTCAATGAGGATGACAAGGCTTCATAATCAAATGATCGAGATCCCCTCACCGTAATATCGATGAGGGGATTATCCCTTGATGATCAAAACAGATTCTATGAAAAAACACTGTGACTTTTCATCAAAATCACAGTGTTTTATGGCACCTCCGACGGGATTCGAACCCGTGTTGCCGCCTTGAGAGGGCGGTGTCCTAGGCCACTAGACCACGGAGGCAAACTTGGCTGGGGAACTAGGATTCGAACCTAGACAATACGAGTCAGAGTCGTAGGTGCTGCCGTTACACAATTCCCCACCGTCAGCCGCTTGAGACTGCGAAAGCTATAATATAAAAAACGCGGGGATATGTCAAGCCCAAATTCACCTATATTTGATCTTCCGCAGGATATTTTTTATCGAACTTCACCTATGGTGATTGTTTTGGCCGCCGGTTTCATTCGATCGGCTGTCTTTGGCTGTCTTTGGTTCGGGAAAAACATTGACACTTTTCCTTGATTGTGGTAATTTATGGGGTAGCCGCTCGGGAGAGGCTCAAATGCGCATGCGCTGCCTCGTGGCTGAAAATGCTTCAAGGGTCCCGGCGAGTAAAGTAATGGAGGTGCTGCAAGTGTACGCAATTATCGCGACCGGCGGCAAACAGTATCGCGTCTCAGAGGGAGACATCATCTACATCGAAAAGCTCGACAATCAGGTTGACGATTCCGTTTCTTTCCCCGTGCTGATGCTGGGCGGAGAAGTCGTCAAGGCGGGCAATCCCCTGGTTAAAGGCGCTGAGGTCACCGGCAAGGTGCTCCAGCATGGCCGCGGCCAGAAAATCATCGTGTACAAGTACAAGAGCAAGAAGAACTACCGCCGCAAGCAGGGCCATCGCCAGCCTTTTACCAAGGTGGAGATCACCGGCATCAAGGGCTGACATGACAAGCGTCCTGCTGTACAAAGGGTCTGAGGGTAAACTATCCGGTTACCGCGTCAGCGGCCACGCCGGTTTCGCCCGGGCCGGGCAGGATATTGTATGCGCCGCTATCTCCTTTATGTCCATTGCCTGTGCTAACGCCCTGGAACGCGTGGCCGGCATGAAGCCTGAAGTGACCGAGAAGGACGCCCTGCTGGAAGTGAAGCTGCACGATCCCAACGAACAGGCGCTCACCATCTTCAAGGTATTTGAGAGCGGCATGAGGGATTTAAAAGAGGCCTACCCCACACACATTAAGCTCAGCGAAGCTGGGCTGCCTAAATGAAACGGAGGAAATAACCATGTTGAGAATGAATCTTCAGCTTTTCGCCCATAAAAAGGGCGGCGGTTCCACGAAGAACGGACGCGACAGCGCATCCAAGCGCCTTGGCACCAAGCGTGCAGACGGCCAGTTTGTGTTGTCCGGCAATATTCTTGTCCGTCAGCGCGGCACCAAGATACACCCCGGTACCAACGTTGACATCGGCAAGGATGACACCCTGTTCGCCGTGGCGGATGGCGTTGTACGCTTTGAGCACTTTGGCAAGTTCAAGAAAAAGGTCAGCGTATACCCCAAGGCAGAGCTGGAAGCCGTCGCGCAATAACTCATTCCATTAATTTTAGGTCCGCCGAATGATCGTTCGGCGGACCTTTTTTATCGTCCAGGCAGGTCAGGTCACGATCTTCAGCTGCTCTTTGAGCGTGCCCTCGTCATCAAACACGAGGAACTCCTCAATATACAGCCCCACCTCATCCCCCGGGGCAAAGCGGCTGAAGCGCCGGCCCTCCGTGATAACGCGCAGGCTTGTTTCGCCCAACGCGATGCGCCAGTCCGCCGTATCACCCAGATAGTAGCGCTTATCCACCCTTCCCTTAAGGCCGGCATCCCCGGGCACTGACATGGTGATGTTTTCAGGCCGTATGGCGACCTCCACCATGCCCTTCTTGTCCCCCTCATAGGGCAGGTACTGATCAGTGCCCATCAGGTGAATGCGGCCATCCTTGCTCTCGCCTTTTAAGAACTCAACCTTGCCCAGGAAATCGGCAACAAACTGGTTGTTGGGATGGTTGTAGATCTCATCCGGCCTGCCGCTTTGCTGCACCACGCCCCGGTTGATCAGGAAGATCCTGTCACTCATCGCCATCGCCTCCGTCTGATCGTGGGTCACATAGACGACGGCGATGCCAAGGCTCTGCTGTATCTCCTTGATCTCAAAGCGCATGGACTCACGCAGCTTGGCATCAAGGTTTGATAAGGGCTCATCCAGCAGAAGCAGATTCGGCTCCGCCACCAGCGCGCGGGCGAGAGCTACGCGCTGCTGCTGCCCGCCGGAAAGCTGGTTGGGGTATCGCTGCGCGTACTGCCCCAGGTGTACGATTGAAAGAACCTTTTCAACCTTCTTGTTTATATCAGCTTTATGCATCCGCTTGATGGTCAGGGGATAGGCAACGTTATCATATACATTCATATGCGGCCAGACCGCGTAGCTTTGGAAGACCATCCCCATGTTGCGTTTTTCAGGCGGCAGAAAGGTCTTGTCGCCGGATACAAGGGTCTCGCCCACATATATCTCACCGGCGGTTGGTTTTTCAAAGCCTGCAATCATGCGCAGCATGGTGGTCTTGCCACAGCCCGAAGGGCCCAGCAGTGTCACAAACTCGCCGTCCGCGAACACCTGCGAAAAATCATGCAGTACGGTATTGTCTCCAAAGGATTTGCTGACATTTTTGATGGTTACGGCAGACATATCATGATCCCTTTCATTAAATCGAAAATTCGCCGCGCGTGATGCGGTTGAGCAGGGTGTTGAGCAGCACAACCACCATCAGGATACCGAAGGCCATCGCGCAGGCCTGCGGCTGGCTGGTATAGGTCCAGTATTCATAGAGCTGAAAGCCGATGGTTTTGGTGGTGTTTGAATACAGCAGTGTCGTCATCGACAGCTCATAAAAACATGGTATGAAGATCAAAAACCATCCCGCCGCGATGGATGGGAAAATCAATGGGCCGGTGATCTTTGACATGGTCTTCAGCCAATTAGCGCCGGATATGGTAGAGCTTTCTTCCAAAGACACATGGATCTGGCTCATCGCCGATACCACCGTGCGCATGCCCATCAGCTGATACTTGACCAGATAGGCAACGATCAGGATATAGGCGGTGTTGTAGATATTGACGCCATAGCTGCCCTGCATGGTCATGATCAGGCCCAGGGCAATGACCACCGAGGGCGTACCGGAACCCAGCGTGATGAGGAAGTCAGGGATCCTTCTCCCCTTTATACGAGTCCTTTGCAGCAGGTAGCTCATCGTGCAGGCAATCAGAATGCCGATGGTGGCCGCCGCCGCTGCAAAGATCAGGCTGTTGGATAAGCTTGACAGCGTCTCGCTGCGTGTGAATATATTCTCCCATTGCCCCCATGTGAAGTTGCCCGGCGCCCACATGCTCTTGCCCACGTCGATCTTGAAGGAAGTGGTCAGGATGGTGGCAAAGGGTACTAAAACAACTACCACCGCGACCAGCGAAATCAGAATGGTCATGGGAATACGCCAGGAGCGCAGATCGACGATATTGGGCCGGGTGCTCTTCCCGGATACGGTGATGTACTGCTTTCTGGCTAGCAGAAAATCTGACGAGTAAAGGATAACCAGGGCCATCAGCATTAGGAATACCGCAAGGCCGGTCGCGTCATTAAGCCCCTGCGTGCCGCGCCCGTAATATTCGATGATACGCGTGGTCACCGTATGCACTTTGCCCGGCGCGCCGATGATCGAAGGGATGCCGTAGCAGCTGGCCGCGCTGACAAACACGAGCAGCGCGCCTGCGATCAGGGAAGGCGTCATCATCGGCAGCGTAATCTTCCCAACTGTTAATAGCGGCGAAGCGCCGGAGATGCGGGAAGCCTCCTCCAGGGAGGGATCCATCTTCTCCATCGCCCGGGATATTGTGATGAAGGCGTAAGGGAAGTAAAAACAAGTCAGCACCCAGATCATGCCTGGCAAAGTATAGATATTCAGCGGACCGACCGTCCCCGTAAGACCGAATAAATCGCGGAGAACCTGGTTGATGATGCCGACGTTGGGATTCAAGAGCCTCAGCCAGGCCATCGCGCCTACATATGGCGGCACCATATAGGTAAGGACAAACAGGCGGCGGAAGAAGGTCTTGCCGTAGAGGTTGGTGCGCCCGACCAGCCAGGCCAGCGGGAACGCGATCAAAGTGCCCAGCAGCATGGTGGCAAGGCCGGCGACGACCGTATTCGTCAGCGCGTCCCAGTTCATCTTGTACTCATACAGCCTGCGGAAGGTGACCAGGCTGAAATACCCGTCCGGCGTGAACGCCTTGATCACCAGATGGATCATGGGCAGCAGCTGGAACACCAGCAGCAGGTCAACGATGACCAGGATGACCAGCCACTGAATGTTCATCCCCCAGCTTTTCTGCGAGGCCATCAATAGGAAGAGAGCCAGAACATCAATTAAAAGCAGGACGCCAAGCAGCAGGATTACTTTGCTGCGCGCAAAGATAAACTGCAGGAAGGCATTTGTCTCTCCCCTGACCGCAGCCTGCGCTGCCTGCACACGAGGCGCGTTCTGCCGAATGGCCTGCTTGAAAGAACCCTGCAGCGCTGCCGGCAGCAAGGTCCCCTCATCGGAGCCCAGCGCCAGAAACAGCCGCATCACGCGCTCGTTTCTCCCCGCTTCTCCCCCTTGCTCAAAATAATCAGCAAACCGGGAATTTTCATGCTCCCCGCCCGACAGATCATTGAGCAGCTGAGCCCGCAACCCCTGCCGGGTCTCGGGCTGCATGCTTTGGATATATTTTTCAGCCTCCCCAGCGCCCTCCAGCGCGTAGAAAACCCGCAGCATCTTCAGCTGCGCGCCCAAGCGCTGAGCATCCGGCAGGGAGGCGGAGAAATCCGCCGCCACATCCGCATTGAGCCGGTTGCGCAGATCGGCCAATTCTTCGATCAGCGCCTTTTGCGCGTCAGGCAGAGATGTCCCCTGTAGGACTGATTCCAGCAGTGAAATCAGACGGCCGGCTCCCTTGCCCTGACTGGTCTTGTCAGTGCTTTTAAGGGTCCGGGCATACAAAGGAGAGAGCAGCTCATTATAGTGAGCCGCGCGAAGGGAAGCCTGCTTCGCCGTCAGCTCAGCGCGCGCTTCTTCGCTCGATACATCAAGCAGTATATCAAGAAGCCCTTCATAATCGGGCTTCTCGCCTTCAGCGGCAGCCGCTTTCAGCGCCTCGTAGTATCCCTTGGCCGCCGCCAGCATTTTGACACCGTTTGTATCATCGAACGTAATAGCATCCAAAACAGATTTAGCCCCATCCATATCGTCAGATGGATTCTGAGGAAGATTCTCAGGCGCGCTGCCAGCATCCATCAGGAGCTTGGAAAGCCCCGCGAAGGAAGCCTTCTCACCATAAGCGGCGAGCGATTCATGCAGGCTTTTTACCATCGACAGCAAACCCTTGCCATTGTCTGCAAAACGCGTGATCTTGCGGGTCATGATGCCCTCGTCAAAGATCAGCTCGGTATCTTCTGCCAGCAGCGCCATTACCTGAGGCTGTATCTGTTCGACGATGTTTTTCAGCTCCTTTGAAACGGTCTGCCCGCCGTCCGGCTGCAAGCCGGCCAAGGTGGTGATCAGTGCCTCAAAGGCAGGTTGTCCCTCAGGTGTTTCGCCTGCCATCAGCCAGTTGAGCGCGGCGGCAGCAGAACTGTATTCGCCCCGCGTCTCTTCCGGCAGTCCGATGATCAGACTTTGCAGAAACTCGCCTCGTCGAGCCTCATTCATGCGCGGAATATCAGACGCGGTCTCCCCGCTGTAAAGCACGCGGTACCACGCGCTTAAAAGGAGCTCTTCAGCGGTCTGCTCAAGACGGTCACGGCCATTTCTATCAAGACCTGAAACCAGAGCCAATTCCCCGGCGCTGAGCGCGTCAAGCTCCTTCCTCAGATCGTGGACCACCTCAAAGCCCGATTCATCGTCATAGCCCGATATGGCAAACTGGCCGATACCGTACATACCGGCCGCTATCATGCAAAGCGCCAGCGCAAAGGTCAGCGCCAGTCCCAGCTTTGTGCGCCTGCCGCCGCGCCGCAAGGCTGATGTATCAATCACGCTCAAACCGTTTCCTCCAAATCCCTGCACCTTCATGGATACAGGGGCCGGGGTCTTAACGCCCAGCCCCTGTATCCGATTATATGGTGTGTACTTGCTTATTTGGTCGTCACATAATTCTGGAACTCGTTTTGGATCTCTTCCCGCTGGGTATAGCAGCGGACCCAGTCAACGCCAATATCGCTCTTGATCAGTTCTTCGGTGCTGATTGAGTCAAAGGGGACCTTGTCAGACCCGGCGAACACGGAGTGCATATAGCCGGCGAGCACAAATTCCTGCCCGGCTTCCGACAGCAGCCAGTCGGTGATGGCTTCACAAGCGGCGATGTTCATGTTAGCGCTGCGGTCTTCCGCGACGGTCATAACAGTGGAAGGGATCAGGATGACGCCGTCTTCAGGATAGATGACGCTGAGCTTGCTGCCGTCTTCCGCGCGCTTTTTAAGGACGGATTCTTCAAGGATCATGATCACGTCACACTCGCCGGTTTCCAGCTTGGCAAGGGCGGTGGAGCCGGACTCGATCATCGTGCCGTTCTCGCCCAGCTTTTGGAAGTACTCATAACCATACAGGTCACTGAGGGCCGCGACCGCCGCCATGGTGGTGCCGCTGGTCAGCGGATTGCCCATGGAGGTCCTGCCCTTAAGGCTGGTGTCATAGGCAAAATCATAGAAGGTCCCCGGCAGCTGGTCGGGCGTTTTCAGTTCCGGGTTATAGGCCAGAACCATGTTGCATACGCGAACGGGATACCAGTAGCCTTCCGAGTCATACTCAAAGCGCAGCTTGCTCGCGGCGTCTTCGATCATGTAGGAGTGCAGCCATCCGCCTTCTTTAAGCTCCAGCGAATAGGCGGGCTCAGCGACCAGCATCATGTCGCAGTTGAGCTTGCCGGTTTCGATCTCGCCTGTCAGCTTCTGCTGCAGAGCGCCTGTTCCGCCGTAGAAGAACTCAACTTCAAGGTTGGGAAACTCTTTTTTCACCGCTTCAGCCATCATATCGATGACAAACTGGTACATCGAGGTATAGATGACCACCTTGCCCGATACTTCGGTGTTGGCGGCCAGGGCGCTGGGGACTGTCATCAGCATGGTCAGGAGCAAGATACCGGCAATCCATTTTTTCATAGGAATCCACGTGCCTCCCTTATATTATATCTTCTGGACACATGGCCGCAAACCGCTTAAAAGGCGGTGAACGAACGAACAATGTCCAGTGAACTGATGTCAGTATAATGGAGCGAAAAAGCTTTGTCAAACAATTGCCGGTTCAAAAACGCTCAATTTTTGTATTTCAATCCCCTTATTCGACCATATCTGATAAAATACTGGCGCCAACGCCTTGACAGCCACAACCGGCCTTGATAAGATACTTTCACACATAAGGAAAAAGTTATCCCCGATATTACCCTGCCATGGAGATGGAATTATTTTAGCCAGGAGGAAAAATGTCTCAGCACACACCTGCCCTCAAGCGCAAAAAGAAGAAGACCTTTTACGAGGTGATCGAACCTTGGCTGTTTCTGTTGCCCGCGCTTGCCGTATTCATCATCTTCCTATACTATCCCTTCTTTAAAACCATCCACCTCAGCAGCTATCTGACAGACAGAAACGGGCTGCCAAAGGTATTCTACGGGCTTAAAAACTATGAAGACATCCTGCTGGGCAAGTATTCCGCGGCGTTTTGGAACAGCATGTGGGTCACGATCCGCTTTGTTATATTTGTCGCCTTCGGAAGCTTGATCGTCGGGCTTTGTACCAGTCTGATGACCACCAAGAAGTTTCCGGGCCGCGCGTTCGCTTCCGCTATTTATGCCATGCCCATCGCCATCGCGTCCGCCGCGGCGGCCATGAGCTTCAAGATGATCTTCCACCCTTCCATCGGCATGGTCAACCGCCTGGCGGGCACCGGCACCAACTGGCTCAATGACCCCGCCTGGGCCTTCCCGATCATCTGCGTTATCTCCATCTGGCTGGCCAGCGGCATCAACTTCATCTTCATCTCAGCGGGTCTTCGAAATATACCGGATGAACTGTATGAAAGTGCCTCCATTGACGGAGCGGGCTACTGGCGCCAGCAGCGCTACATTACGCTGCCCAGCCTGTCCCCCACCTTATTCTTCCAGGTCATCATCAACGTCATCAGCGCCTTCCAATCTTTTACGCAAGTGCGCTTGCTGACTTCAGGCGGCCCCAACGAAACCACCAACGTGATCGTGTACTCCATTTATCTGGACGCTTTCCGCAACTTCCGCTTCGGCTCCGCTGCGGCAAGGTCAATCGTACTGTTTATCATCATCATGATCATCACGCTGCTGCAGTTCAGGGCGGAAAGAAGGAGTGTGCATTACCAATGAGCCAAATCATATTAACACGCCGCCATAAAAACCGGCTGAGCGCCTTGCTGCGTGTCACGCTGAATCTGCCATTTGTCCTGATCATTATGCTTCCTTTGATCTATACGCTCATGATGAGCGTCACCCCGGCGGATCAGCTTTATACCAGGCTGCTGCCCAACAAGGTGGATTTCATATCCTACGCCCATGTGTTTAACAAGACGGCGATCCCCAAGCAGATCCTCAACTCGTTCATCGTCGCGGGCTCAGTCACCGTCCTGCAGATGATCACCTGCTCGATGGCCGCCTTTGCCTTCAGTTTCCTGCAGTTCAAAGGGCGCAACCTGGTATTCATGGGCATCCTGGCCACCATGATGGTGCCCTGGGAAGCAACCATCATCGCCAACTACCTGACAGTATCAAACTGGGGATGGCTGGACAGCTACAAGGCTATGATCCTGCCTTATGCCTGCTCCGCGATGGGCATCTTCCTGATGCGGCAAAACTACCTTACCTTCGCCAAGGAACTGCATGAGGCCGCCAAGCTGGATGGCTGCAACAACTGGAGATTCCTGGCTACCATCGTCATCCCGCTGGCCCGTCCCGCGATGGGCGCTCTGGGCGCCTATGTGTTCCTTCAGCAGTGGAACCAGTATCTGTGGCCTCTGCTTGTAACAAATTCTGACAAGGTACGCACTGTACAGATCGGCATCTCCCAGCTGTATGATATCGATTCCGAGCAGATCGGCTTGATGATGGCAGGTGTGGTCGTCGTGCTGGTTCCTTCGCTGTCCATCTTTATCTTCATGCAAAAGCAGCTCATCAACGGCCTGATGGCAGGCGCGGTGAAAGGCTGATCAACCAGGGCTTATCGTCTGCGCGTGCCGCGGGACGAAGGAAATAATAACTAAAGCCAAATCGAAAGGAGACAACATGAAAAGACTGGTCGCTATCCTCCTGGTACTCATGCTGGGGCTGTCCGCCTTCAGCGCTCTGGCAGAGGGTGAAAAAACAAAGGTTGTGTTCTGGTACTCACTGGCCGGCACCAATATGGAAGCAATTGTCGAGATGGTGGAAAGCTTCAATGCCTCACAGGACAAAATCGTAGTAGACGCGCAGTACCAGGGCGAATATGATGACGCCATCAACAAGCTGAAGGCGACAAGCATCGGTGAAGCGCTGCCTTTTGATATCGTACAAAGCTACGAAATCGGCTCCCGCTTTATCATCGACTCCCAAAAGATGATGCCGCTGCAGACCTACATCGACAAAACCGGCTTCGACACCTCTGTCATCGAGCCCAACCTTCTCGCCTACTACACCATCGACGGCGTGATCAACTCCATGCCCTTCAACTGCTCCACGCCCCTGATGTACTACAACAAGACTGCCTTTGACGAGGCCGGCATCACAGAGATTCCGACCACCGTTGACGGCATCCTTGAGATCGCCGAGAAGCTGACCACCTATAACGCTGATGGCTCGGTGGACCGCTACGGCTTCATGTTCTCCAACTACGGCTGGTTCTTTGAGCAGTGGGTCGGCAAGATGGGCCGTCACTATGTTGACAACGGCAACGGCCGTGAAGATTATGCCACCAAAGTCGTTTTCGATGAAAACGGCGCGGCGCTTGATCTGTTCAACATGTGGAAGAAGATTGCAGAAAGCCCCTTCACCACCTACATCGAGCGCATGGGCACGGCGCAAGCCCGCGCGGCCTTTGTTGCCGGCAAAACCGCCATCTTCCTCGCTTCCACCGCCAACCTGGCCGGCGTTCTGGCCAACGTGGGCGATACCTTCGAAGTCGGCACCGCCTACTTCCCCTATGTAAACGCCGAGGATAAGGGCGGCGTTTCCACCGGCGGCGGCACCCTGTGGATGGTCAACTCCGGCGACGAGAAAAAGATGGATGCCGCCTGGGAGTTCATCACATACATGATCAATCCCGAAAACCAGGCGGTGTGGAACGCCAAGACCGGCTATTTCCCCATCAACATGAAGGCTCACGATACAGAGACCTTCAAGGCGAATATCGCGAAGTATCCCCAGTTCCAGACGGCGCTGGATCAGCTGCATGATTCCTCCCCCGAATACGTCGGCTCGCTGCTGAGCGTCTTCCCCGAAGTGCGCCAGTACGTTGAAGACGTGACCGAGGAAGTGTTTACCAAGGGCTTGGCACCTGAAGACGCGGTCAAAAAGCTGGCTGACCTTGCCAACGACGCGATCGAAATGTACAACCTGACCAACTACTGATTCTCATTTAACAGACAGAGGCCCCGGAGCATCGATGCTCCGGGGCCTCTGCATGATCATTGTATCAAATTCTTTACGCGCGTGTACTCTCGTAACCCGCGTCGTCCAGCGCCGCGGCAGCCTGCCTGACTGCCGCCTCGTCCCCTTCGATCTCCACGGTCTTTGTATCCAGCAGCACCTTGAATTTCAGATGTTCCGCCTCAAGGGCCTTGGTGATCCGGGCTACGCAGTGGCCGCAGCTCATATCCGGTACATTCAAAATGGTCATAATCTTTCTCCTTGCTATTTGATCATCTTCTTGATGGTCTCGGTCAGTTCCGCCAGCACTTCCTCATCCCCCGCTCCGATGCCGCGGCTGACACAGTTTTGAATGTGCCGCTCCAGCAGGAGGCTGGCAAAGGCATTCAGGGCTGAACGGATAGCCGCTGTCTGGTTGATGATATCGATGCAGTAGGCATCGCTCTCCAGCATATTTTTTACCCCGCGGACCTGCCCCTCAATCCGGTTGAGGCGGTGAATCATTGCCTTTTTCACATCCGCGCTGCGCTCTGTCTGCTTCTCGTTCAAATTTTTGCCCTCCTGAGTCTTAATGCGTTGCCCACCACAAACACTGAACTGAGCGACATCGCCAGGCCCGCCAGCATGGGGTTCATGAGAGAGCCGCCGAATATGTACAGCAGGCCTGCCGCGATCGGTATGCCGATGATGTTGTAGATAAAAGCCCAGAACAAGTTCTGCTTGATGTTGCGGATGGTTTTCTTGCTCAGCCTGATCGCGCGGGGCACATCCTGTATATCGCTCTTCATCAGCACCACATCGGCCGTCTCGATGGCAATGTCGGAGCCGCTGCCGATAGCCAGACCCACATCCGCCGCCGCGAGCGCCGGGCTGTCATTGATCCCGTCACCGACCATCAGCACCTTCTTGCCGCTTGATTTGATGTCATTGATCACCTTTGCCTTGCCTTCCGGCAAGACATTCGCGATCACCTCATCAACTTCCAGCAGCCTGCCGATGGTGCCGGCCGTGCGCTCATTATCCCCTGTCAGCAGCACGGTGCGGATCCCCATCTGCTTTAACTCCCGCACGGCATCCTTCGCGTTTGGCTTAAGCTGGTCAGCCACGCTGACAA
This sequence comes from Bacillota bacterium, assembly GCA_023460055.1. Lineage (GTDB taxonomy): Bacteria > Bacillota > Clostridia > Christensenellales > Aristaeellaceae > UBA1038. The sequence continues at coordinate 13,087 of JAEWRJ010000102.1, forward strand.
TGCCGCTGAGGGCACCGTTCACCGCGATATAGACCGGCGTTTCTCCCTTACGGGCAAAGGCGTCCGCCTCTTCCCGGAGCGCATCCACGGCAATGCCGTTTTTATCCATCAGCCTTTCATTGCCGATCGCGATGCTGCTGCCATCCGAGAAATCAGCCTCTATGCCCATGCCGGAGGTATTGCGGAAATCCTTCACGGAAAGAATCGAAACCGGGGCGTTCATTTCCTCCGCCTTGGCAATAAAGGCAGCCGCCAGAGGATGCTGGGATGCCTGCTCAGCCAGAGCCGCGCGTGCCATCATGCCGGCTTCATCGCCGTCCAGCGCGTTGATATAGCTCACCTCAGGCTTTCCGTTGGTGACAGTGCCGGTCTTGTCAAATACGACCACATCGGTCTCATGCGTCTTCTCGAGCGCCTCGCCGTTGCGGATCAATATACCGTTGACAGCGCCCAGGCCTGTCCCGACCACGATGGCTGTGGGCGTCGCCAGCCCCATCGCGCAGGGGCAGGCAATGACCAGTACAGCGGTCAGGATGGTGACGGCAAACGATAGATCCTTCCCCGCCGCCAGCCAGGCAATAGATGACGCCAGGGCAATGACGATGACGATCGGCACAAACACTGCCGCCACCTTATCCGCCATGCCGGAAATGGGGGCCTTCTTTCCCTGGGCATCCTGCACAAAACGCACGATGCGGCTGAGAACCGTCTCCTGCCCGACACGCGTGACGGTCATATACAGCGCGCCTTGCTGGTTGAGTGAACCGCCGATCACTTCACTGTTTACAGTTTTTTCGACAGGCATGCTCTCCCCCGTCAGGAGAGATTCATCCACGGCAGACTCGCCCCTGATGACTTGTCCGTCAAGCGGCACCTTGCTGCCCGGCCGAACCAGCAGGGTATCCCCTGCCTTCACGCTGCCGGTAGGCACTTCCGTCACGCTGCCATCCTCTTTGACCAGAATGGCCGTATCCGGGGAAAGTTCCATCAGCTTGCGGATGGCCTCGGTCGTCTTCAACTTGCTCCTGGCTTCCATATGCTTGCCCATCATGACCAGGGAAACGACAATGCCCGCTGACTCATAGTACAAATGATGCACATGATGGGGATTGTCAGTGATCATGAAGGTCATGTACAGGCTGAACAGGAAAGACGCCGAAGCCCCCAGGGCAACCAGGCTGTCCATGGTGGGGCTTAAGTTAAACAGAGCCTTGAAGCCATGAGTAAAGAAACGCCGGCCGATCCAAAGGATCGGGATGGCCAGCAGCATCTGCAGCATCGCCGCGTTCACGGGATGCGTATCCATATTCACGATATTGGGGAGGGGCAGCCCCTTGATCAGCATCGGCCCCATGGCCACATAAAGCAGAACAGCGGACAAGGCCAGCGCGATGCCTACTTGTCTTCCCTCCGCCTTCAAATCAGCCATCTCATCAGCTTGCGGTGCCTCCTTGATAGCCTGAGGCTCTTCCATTCTGAGGCGCGCGCTGTAACCTGCCTTGTCGATCTTGCCTATGATCATATCAGGCGTCACCTGTGTTTCATCATAGGTGATGTCCAGTGTCCCCATGACCAGGTTGACCTGGCTCTCCTGGACCCCTGACAATTTCCTGGTGACGCGCTCAACGGCGGAAGAGCAGGACGCGCAGGTCATGCCATCCACCAGATAAACTTCTTGTTTCATGTCCTTCCTCTCTTGAACGGTTGCTTGCTTGTTCACCTGTTCCACTTGATTATATACCCCATACAGGTATATTTCAAGCGGGCGGGGCATCATAATTCATGAAATATCCGTGTCCGGCTTCATATGATAAGAATTATGTTGTATAATGATTACAATATGCAGGAAAGGGTGAGCGCTGTTTGAGAAACTTAGTCGACCAGATCGGCGCTTTTTTCTGGAACGTGTTCAACAGGCCGCAGCTGAAGGACTGGCTGGACATCATCATCGTCGCCTTCCTGATCTACCAGCTGTTCCTCCTGACGCGCGAGACAAGGGCGAGCCAGGTGCTCAAGGGCTTTGGCGTGCTGATTATTGTCAGCTGGCTGAGCAGCTTTTTGGGCTTGGTCACGCTCAACTGGCTGCTGCTCAACATCGTCAACAACGGTTCTCTGGTGCTTTTGATCCTCTTTCAGCCTGAAATGCGGCGCGCGCTTGAACGCATCGGCCGGGGCGCTAATATAGATCGATCGGCTTACGATAAGGATGAGTCTCTGCGCATCGTCAACGAGATCACGCAGAGCCTGCTCAGCCTGTCCAGGCGCAGGGTCGGCGCGCTGGTCGTATTTGAGCAAAAGACAGGCCTGAAAGACTTTATAGATACCGGCACTGTGATCGATTCCCTTGTATCCGGCCCGCTGCTGGTCAATATCTTTGAACCGAATACCCCCTTGCACGACGGCGCGGTGATCATCAGGGATGATCGCATTGTTGCCGCAGCCTGCGTGCTGGCGCTGAGCGATCAGAGCAACCTGAGCCGCGATCTGGGCACCCGCCACCGCGCGGGCCTTGGCGTATCAGAAACGACCGATGCCATCGTGTTCATTGTATCAGAGGAGACGGGTATCATCAGTATGGCTCAGGGCGGCAAGCTGACCCGCCATCTGGACGCGGATGGGCTCAATAAAGCGCTCTCTCCCCTGTACCAGCGTGAAAAATACGGTTACAAGCAGATGGTCAGCCACGTCAGGAACAATCTGAGCGCATGGAGAAGGCATAGGCATGAGCAATAAACTGTTTGATAAATTCCGCGGCTTTGTGCTGTCGCCCGGTGTCAAAAGTTTTTTTGAATACCTCAGGCGTATCATGCTGAACCGCTGGCCGCTGAAGCTGGCCTGCTTCTTCTTGTCTTTGGTGCTTTGGGGCGTTCTGATCAGCACCGACGCCAACATCACCCGGGAAAAGACGATCAGCAATGTAACCGTCAATGCCATCAATGCCGATGCCCTGCAGCGCAACGGTCTCATTGTAGTATCCGGACTTGAGAACCTGACGGATGTCCAGATGAAGGTGGACGTGCCGCAGCGCGTATATAATACAGTGACGGCGGCAAACTACAATGTGCGCGTAGATTTGTCGCGCATTACAGCCCCCGGCGAACAACAGCTGACCATTCTGACCTCCCCCAGTACCTCTTACGGTCAGGTGATCTGGCTGTCTAAGGAAACCGTCACCGTCGTGGTTGAAGAGCTGATCACCAAGCGCAGGGTGCCTGTCCAGCTCAATATCACGGGAGAAGCGCCGGCAGGCTTCTATGCCCCGCCATCCGCCTCCAAGCATGACCCCAGCTGGGTGGTCATTACCGGGCCGCGCAGCATCACTGAAGATATAGAAAAATGCATCGCCGTGTTTGATGTAAGCCGCCTGCAGGCCCAGCCCGGCTTGCAGGTGACCTCTGTGCCCTTTGAAGTATACAACACAAGCGGTGAGGCGGTCTCGTCTCCTTTGATCAACGTGATCAGCGAGTCCATCACGGTTGACAGCCTGATCGTCGAGCAGCGCCTGTATCCGATGAAGACGGTGGATATTGACCTGACCGGTATCACCACCGGATCACCCATGGAAGGCTACTATGTTGCCGGCATCACTGCCACGCCTCCTTATCTGTCGGTAGCCGGCACAAGTGACTTTTTGAGAACCCTGATGCATCTGGAAGTGTCTTCCAAGATCGACATCGAAGGCGCCAGCGATGAACTGATCCGTCAAATTGTTGTGGAGCGCCCGAAAAACGCTGAATATGTTAGCGATGAAGCTGTGTATGTAAAAATTACTATATTGCCTGAGGGCAGCGGCCTGCCCGGCGCGCCGGTTGGAATCGCGCCATGAATGCGTTTGCAGACTGGCTCTTCAGTACGCTGTTCGGGTGGATGGGAAGCGCCGCCAACGGGGCATGGAACGCGCTGGTCAACGCCAGCGGAGGGGTCTCTTCCCTCTTTTCCAAATACTGGCTGCTGTTTTTGCTGGCCGTTATTGTTGCGGGTACGGTGCTTGACTATGCGGTTTGGCTTGCACGCTGGCGTCCCTACCTCGTGTGGCGCTCCTGGCTGACCCGCCGCTTGCGCAGCAGACGCATGCAGCGCAGCGCCCAAGATCTGGAACATTCAGATATGGATGAGCAGGCGCGCGGTGCGCTCGCGGAATGGGTCTCAACGCCCGAAGAAGGCTACCCCCTGGCATATGAACCCGTCTATTACGAGGGGCAGCAGGCAGACGGGTATCAGACGGATCTTTCCGGCTATCCGCCCGAACATTACTACGCGCCGCAGGGTTATGGACAGGGGTATAT
>JAEWRJ010000103.1 GCA_023460055.1 Bacillota bacterium
CACAGGGCGACCTGGCTGGCAAAAGCCGGCACAAATCCCTTGTGGCCCCGGGCCGCAAACAGGTCCTCATGCAGCACCTGGGTGACGCCCTCCGGCAGCTTGCGCGGGCTCTTGACGATCAGGGCCGCGGCGCCGGACTGCTCCAGCATATAGGCCGTCATCTCATCTGTCAGCGTCGCGTCCAGCAGGATCGCCTGGTAGCCAGCCGCCATCAGCCCCCAAAAAGCGGGGAACCAGCGGTAGCTTGTTTCCATCTGGATGGCGACAAAGCGCCCCTTGTTCTTTTCCCCGACGGCGAGGCGCAGATAGGCCGCGAAATCCATCACCATCTCATTGTATTCGCTGAAGGTCAGCGCCATCTCCTGGTCGCCCTCCAGCCAGCGGCAGGCCACCAGGTCGCCGTCAGAAATGGTGACTTTGTATAGATTCTCCAGGGTCATATCCTGCCGCAGCAGCGCGCCGCGTCCGGGGATATCAATACGAGGCATTCTCAGCCCTCCTCATGCGCGAGTCAGTCATTTTTATTGTTTGGCTTGATGCCATAGTACAGGTTCAGCAGCCCGAAAAACAGGCGGTTTGGCAGGATATCGTGAAGCATCGCTGCCAGGTGCTGAACAGTCTGGGCCACGCGCAGCCTGGGCGGCATTTTCCTCAGGCTCATCACCTTGGCCACCTTGTTGCCCAGGGTCTTGGGGAAAGCACCGGCCGCCTCATCCTTTTCGATGCGCTCTATCGCCCGCTCCCGGTTGTCCGCGTAGCAGGGGCTGCACAGGGCGCTGCGGCTGCGGTATTTGGCGGAACCGCCGCGATGGTCACCCGGCTCCACCAGCATCACCTCGATGCTAAGCGGCGAAAGCTCCATCCACAGGGCCTCGCTGTAGCCCTCGATGGCGTGCTTGCTGGCCGCGTAAGCCCCTTGAAAGGGGATGGCCATCAGCCCGTTGATGGAAGAAAAGTTGACGATGCGTCCCTTTCCATTTTCGCGCATGTGCGGCAGCACGGCTTTCACCATGCGCGTCATGCCGAAGAAGTTGACCTCCATCACCGCGCGCAGCTCTTCCTCGCTGTAATCCTCGCAGGCGCCGATGTTCAGCACCCCCGCGGCGTTTACCAGCGCGTCGGGCTGTCCGAAGCGGGCCAGGGCAGTCTGCGAAAAGCTGTCCACACTCAGCTGGTCGGATACATCAAGCCTCAGGCAGTGGATGCCTTCTTTCTCTTCATCCGAAAAGCTGCGCGCGCCGCCCACCACCTGCCATCCGGCCTGTTTGAGCGCGAGGGCGGTGTAATGCCCCAGCCCGCTTGACGCGCCCGTAACCCACACCACCGCCATTGATCGCCCTCCCAGTCCAGAATATCGAACATAATATCCCAATCTGTTCAGTTTGGCAACGATTTTGTTTTGAAGTTCAAATTAATTTTTGATGAGAAGGGCCTTGAATGGAAACCTCAGCCCGAGGCGAATAGCAGACAGAGGGGCCGCAACGCCCCGGGCAATTGAAATACAAAGCGTGAAGATGTATGCTAATATACACAGGAACACCACCCTTCACGGTAATTTATTAAATTGGAGGAAGAAACCATGCCCTATATCGCCATCAACACCTCAAAAACCCTGACAGACGCGCAGAAAGACGCGCTCAAATCCGCCTTGGGCGAAAAGATCGCGGTTATCCCCGGCAAGGACGAAAGCAGGCTGATGATCGACATCGATGACGGGCGCGCCATGTACTTCGCCGGCGAAAAGCGCGATCTGGCCTTTGTGGAAGTCCGCTGCTTCGGCACCACCGAGTTCGTCAACAAAAAAGCCTTCACCGAAGCCGCCTTCCTGGCCGTGCAGGAAACCACGGCCCTGCCCCAGGACGCCATCTACCTCAATTACAGTGAATTTGAACACTGGGGCGCGATGGGGTCCATGAAATAAGCGCGCCGCTCACGCTTGCGTGAACAACCCTTCGCAAATCCAGCCGGCGCGAGCCGGTTTTTTCAGATGGTCAATAAAGCATTTATTGCAGGTTTATTAAATACAGTTAATCGTCTTGACCGGAATGTATTTCAGACCATCACACTATGCATGGGAAAAGTGCCATATCATATAATGTGGCATGAACACCCCCTCTCCATCCTCCTCCAAATCTCTGTGTCCTCCGCAGAAATGCCCCCGTCTCTCCCCCACCCTATCGTCACACGGCAGAAGGCATGATATACTCAAGCAACAAATGATGAATGAAAAGAGAAACACCGATGAATCACGATATAGCAATGTACCCCGAAGACAAGCGGGAGATGTACGCGCTGCTCCACAAACAGCTTCAAACCCTGATGGAAGGGGAGGAGAGCCTGCTGCCGCATCTGTGCAACGCGGCCGCGCTGATCTACGGGGCCTTGAAGGATATCAACTGGGCAGGGTTTTATCTGCTGCAGGGAGACAGCCTGCTGCTGGGCCCTTTCCAGGGGAAGCCGGCCTGCATCCGCATCCCTCTGGGCAAGGGCGTGTGCGGCACAGCCGCAGGCGAAGATCGTACCATCATCGTCGATGACGTGCATCTGTTCCCCGGCCACATTGCCTGCGACAGCGCGTCCAACTCAGAAATTGTGATCCCGATCCGTATAAACAGCCGGGTCGTCGGGGTACTGGATATTGACAGCCCCAGTTTATCCCGCTTTGATGAGCGGGACCGCGAGGGTCTGGAAAAACTGACGGAGTTGCTGGCCCAAAAAGGCCGGTGGGATTTCACCTGCTTGTAACTGCCCTGCAGAGAGCTTCCCACCAAAAAACACGCCGGTCCGGGCGTGTTTTTTAGTGCCGCATTTCCTGATCGGGCGCATTCACAACGGCGTCCCCTACTGCTTCCCCACCGCCCCCTATTGCTTACCCCTCACTCCGCACTTGCCGCCGCCAGGGCGGCTTCCACCAATCCCGCAAACAGCGGATGGGCCCGGTTGGGCCGGCTCTTGAACTCCGGGTGGTACTGCACGCCGATGTAGAAGGGATGGACAGCGCCGGGCAGCTCCACCGCCTCCACCAGCCGCCCGTCGGGCGAGGTGCCTGTAAGCATCAGGCCGTGCGCGGTGAGTGTATCGCGGTAGTCATTGTTCAGCTCATAGCGGTGGCGGTGCCGCTCGTGGATCTCGTCCGTGCCGTACAGCGCCTCCAGCAGGCTGCCTTTGGCCGCGCGGCAGGGGTAGCTGCCCAGGCGCATGGTGCCGCCCTTGCTTTCCACGCCGATCTGGTCGGGCATCAGGTCAATCACCGGGTAGGGCGTTTGCGCAAACTCGGAGGAGTTGGCCTCTTTCAGCCCGCAGACATGCCGGGAAAACTCGACCACCGCGACCTGCATGCCCAGGCAGATGCCCAGGAAGGGCAGGCCGCTTTCGCGGGCATAGCGGCAGGCGGCAATCTTGCCTTCGATGCCCCGCCCGCCAAAGCCGCCGGGCACGATCAAGCCCTGCGCGCCGGCCAGCTTTTCGGCCGCGTTGCCGCCGTTCACTTCCTCCGCGTCGATCCACAGGATATCCGTATCCGCTCCCCTGGCAAAACCCGCATGGTGCAGGCTTTCAATAATCGACAGATAGGCGTCGTGCAGCTCCACATACTTGCCCACGATCGCGATGCGCGCGGTTCTGCTGTGCCGGTGGATGCTGGCGACCATGCGCTTCCATTCCGTCAGATCAGGCTCCGGCGCTTCGATGCCCAGCGCCCGGCAGGCCACCCGGTCAAGGCCATTGCCGTGCAGCATCAAGGGGGCGGCGTAGAGGCTGGGCAGGGTCAGGTTTTCGATCACGCAGTCGGGCTGCACATTGCAAAACAGGGATATCTTATCGGTGATGCCGGGGCTGAGCGGCTCATCGGCCCGGGCGATGATAATATCCGGGGCGATGCCCATGCTTTGCAGCTCTTTCACCGAATGCTGCGTGGGCTTTGATTTGTGCTCGCCCGATCCCTTCAGATAGGGCACCAGCGTCACATGGATGAACAGGCAGCTCTGTTTGCCCTGCTCAAGCGCCACCTGGCGGATGGCCTCCAAAAAAGGCTGGCTCTCGATATCGCCCGTGGTCCCGCCGATTTCGGTAATCAATACATCCGCGCCGCTGCTTTTTGCGCCCGCGTAGATGAACTCCTTGATTTCCTGCGTGATATGGGGGATCACCTGCACCGTCTGGCCGAGGTAGCCGCCCTTGCGCTCGCGGCTCAGTACATTCCAGTACACGCGGCCGGAGGTGATGTTGGACAGCTTCGTCAGGTTTTCATCGATAAAGCGCTCGTAGTGGCCCAGATCCAAATCCGTCTCCGCGCCGTCATCGGTCACAAAGACCTCCCCGTGCTGATAAGGGCTTATGGTGCCGGGGTCCACATTCATGTAGGGATCCAGCTTCTGGGCTGTCACCTTCAAGCCCCGCTGCTTCAACAGCCGCCCCAGCGAGGCCGCCGTGATGCCCTTGCCCAATCCCGATACCACGCCGCCGGTTACAAAGATATACTTGGTCATGCGCTTTTCCCCTTCAGCTTTCATAGGTTTTCAGTATTTCCTCGGCAATGGCCCGCTTGGTGGCGCGCATATCCATCGCCTGCTTTTCAATATAGCGGTGGGCCTGCGCCTCGCTGAAGGCAAGGTGGCTGATCAAGAGCATCTTGGCCCGGTCGATCACCGCGATATCCTCCATCCGCTGCTTGAGTGTCTCGTTTTCATCCCGCATCCGGCGCATGCCGGCCCCCGCCGCGCGCGCCAGCTTCAGCGCCGACCACAGGAGCGCGCGGTCGATGGGTTTTGATACACACAGCACGCCCGCCTCCTCAGTGGCAAGCGTCACGGCTTCAAAGTGCTCATGGCGCGTAAGCAGGATCACCTGGCTGAGGTTTGACGCGGCGACATCCACCGCGAAGGCCTCCCCCGGCTCATCGCTGAGGGGGGCGTTGATCACCACCAGCTCAAAGCGCTGGGATAGCAGCGTTCTGCGCGCCTGCGCGCAGCTTTGAATCGCGGTGATCTTTCCGTAGCCGGCATTGGAGAGCAAGCCGTACAGCGCGTCGCTGCTCTTTTTGCCCGACGAAACGATCAATACGCTCTGCACCTGCCTGCCTCCTTTCCGGTCCTGCGGTCCCGCGGATCTTCACGGATCCGCCGGGGGGATCAGATATCGTCCCTTCCTCCCTGTTCCCGCTTGGCCAGTATGTAGCGATTTAAAAAGCCCTTTCCCAGCACGGAACGCACCAGCCCGCTCCCCTCCGCCAGGCCGATGGCCTCAGAAAGGCTCCGGGGCAGGCGCGGCAGACCATCCGTCAGCTCAGCCCCCGCGCTGAACAGGTCGGTGTCCATGGGCTCGGGCAGCTCCGTTTCCTGCTCGATCCCCTCCAGCCCGGCCGTGAGGATCAGGGCGAATGCCAGGTAGGGGTTTACAGACGGATCGGGCGAACGCAGCTCCATGCGCTGGCGCGGCCCCGCCGCCGCGGGCAGCCTCACCAGCTGGGAGCGGTTCTGCCGCGACCAGCCGACATAGGCCGGAGCCTTGCTGCGGCCCAGGCGTTCGTAGGAGTTTTCCAAAGGGTTCAAAAACAGCGTGATCTCGGGCGCACGCCTCAGGATGCCGGCCATGAAATGCGCCGCCAGGGCCGCGTGCCCGGCTCTCTGCCCGCAGAATATGTTTTCCCCGTCTTGTTCAAGCGATAGGTTGACATGCAGGCCGCTGCCCGCCTCCCCCTCCAGGGGCTTGGGCATAAAGGAGGCATACAGCCCGTTTCTGGCGGCAATGGCGCGTACCACGGATTGGAAGGTCAGCAGATTGTCGGCGGCAGACAAAGCGTCTGAAAAAGCAAAATCGATCTCGTTTTGCCCCGGCCCCTGCTCGTGGTGGGCGGTCTCCGGCTGGATGCCCATCTGGGACAGGTTCAGGCAGATTTCGCGCCTGATATCCTCCCCCCGGTCCAGCGGGGCAATATCCATATAGCTGCCCCTGTCCAGCGGCCGCTTTGTCGCCTCCCCGCGCTCATCCGTTTCAAACAGGTAAAACTCGCACTCCGCGCCGATGCGCGGCGTCAGCCCCAGGGCCAGGCAGCGCCCCTGCGCCTGCTTCAGCAGCCTCCTGCTGTCGCCGGAAAAGGGCGAGCCGTCCGGGCGGCGGATATCGCAGTAAAAGCGAAGCACCCGCCCGGGGCCGGGCCGCCAGGGCAGCACGCGCAGGGAGGAGGGATCGGGGAAGAGCAAAAGGTCGGAGCGGTGCACATCGCAAAAGCCGGGAATGGCCGAACCGTCGATGGCAATGCCGCGCTCAAAGGCCGCTTCCAGCTCCCCCGGCATGATGGATATATCCTTCTGGCGGCCGAAGGGATCGCAAAAACCAAGCCGCACATAGGCCGCCTCACTCTCCCGCGCAAAGCTCAGGGCCTCTGCCTTCGTGTTGATCATAATATCCCATTACCCCCTCATCCAAAATAGAAAACAGCGTCCATCATTCCCCGCGGGCCGCAGCTGAGCGGCGGTTGCCGCAGGCTCGTTGCTTTCGCGTGTCATGATGAACGCCATTGTCCACCTCACAGTAGTATATGGTCCCCCCGCCGCGCTGTCAACGGAAAAATGCGCAAGCACGGCATGCCGGCGGCAGATATATGAATGTTAGCTTTAACTAACTTTCATTTTCCCCCTTGACAGCCTGTTGCTTACGGTCTATGATATCCACCATAAACAGCAAAGGCGCTGTGGACTCAGGTCCGCGGCGGCTTTTATTTATTAAAGGAGTGAATTGGTGATGAAGGATGTACCCTCCATGTTTGGCTCCCTGGTGTTCAATGACAGGGTCATGCAGAACAAGCTGCCCAAGGACGTATACAAATCCTTGAAGCGCACGATGATGCAGGGCGAATCTCTGCCGCCTGACATCGCCGATACCGTTGCCGCCGCCCTCAAGGACTGGGCCACCGAGCATGGCGCCACTCACTTTACCCACTGGTTCCAGCCAATGACAGGCATCACCGCCGAAAAGCATGACGGCTTCATCGTCCCCGACGGCAAGGGCGGGGTGATCATGGACTTCTCCGGCAAGGAGCTGATCCGCGGCGAGCCGGATGCCTCCAGCTTCCCCTCAGGCGGGCTGCGCGCCACCTTTGAAGCGCGCGGCTATACCGTATGGGATACGACCTCCTATGCCTTCTTAAAGGACGGCACCCTGTGCATCCCCACCGCTTTCTGCTCCTACTCGGGCGAGGCGCTGGACAAGAAGACCCCTCTTTTACGCTCCATGGAAGTTCTCAACACGCAGGCGCTGCGCGTATTGCGCCTGTTTGGAAACACCTCCGCCAAGCGCGTTTCCACTACAGCGGGCGCTGAGCAGGAGTATTTTTTGGTAGACAAGGCTGTCTTTCTCAAGCGCCCTGACCTGCGCTATACCGGCCGCACCCTGTTTGGCGCGCGCCCCAGCAAAGGCCAGGAGATGGATGACCATTATTTCGGCAGCCTCAAGCCCCGCGTCTCCGCCTTCATGCGCGAGCTGGAAGAGGAGCTGTGGAAGCTGGGCGTTTTGGCCAAAACCAAGCACAACGAGGTGGCCCCGGGTCAGCACGAGCTGGCGCCCATTTTTACCACCGCCAACATATCGGCCGACCACAACCAGCTGACAATGGAGCTGATGAAGTCCATCGCGGGCAAGCACGGCCTGGTCTGCCTGCTGCACGAAAAGCCCTTCGCGGGCGTCAACGGCAGCGGCAAGCACAACAACTGGTCGCTTTCCACCGACGAGGGCGCGAACCTGCTGGAGCCGGGCGACAAGCCGGAAGAAAACACGCAGTTCCTGCTCTTTCTGGTCGCCGTGATCACGGCGGTGGATGAGTATCAGGATGTGCTGCGCATGACTGTCTCCTCCGCCGGAAACGACCACCGCCTGGGCGCCAACGAGGCCCCGCCGGCCATCGTATCCATGTTCCTGGGCGATGAGCTGACCGCCATCCTCGACGCTATCGACGCGGGCAGCAACTACCACGGCGATGCCAAGCGCTATATGGAGATCGGCATCAGCATGCTGCCTTCTATCCCCAAGGATACCACCGACCGCAACCGCACCTCGCCCTTCGCCTTCACCGGCAACAAGTTCGAGTTCCGCATGCCGGGCTCCAGCTGCTCGATCTCCGGGCCCAACATTGCCCTCAACACCGCTGTGGCGGATGTGCTGCGGGGCTTTGCCGATACCCTGGAGATGGCGGAAGATTTTGAGAGCGCTTTGTCCACCCTGATCGCGGGCTCCCTTCGCGCCCACAAGCGCATCATATTCAACGGCAACAATTATTCGGACGAATGGGTGCAGGAGGCCAAGCGGCGGGGGCTTTCCAACTACCGCAGCACCCCGGAAGCGCTTCCCTGCTACATCAGCGAGAAAAGCATCGCCGCGTTCCGCAGAAACGGCGTGTTCTCCGAAGGGGAGGTCCACTCCCGCTATGAGATCCACCTGGAAAACTACTGCAAGACCCTGCACATCGAGGCTCTGACCATGGTGGATATGGTCAAGCAGCTGATCATCCCCGCCGTCCTTCACTACCAGCGCGATCTGGCCGGGCTGCTTGAAAGGAAGCAGGCGCTTTCTTCCTTTGACAGCTCGCTGGAAGGCTATCTGCTGGAACGCATCTCCGCCCTGTCAGGCGTACTGCTCAAGAAGCTGCAAGCGCTGGAAAGCGCGATACTCGATACCCGCATGCCCCGCGAGCAGCTGGAACAGGCCCATTTCTACCGCGCAAGCGTATTCACGGCGATGAACGAGCTGCGCCTGACCGCCGACGAACTGGAAACCTTGGTCGGCAAGAGCTATTGGCCGATCCCCAGCTACGGCGATATCCTCTACAGCGTGAACTGAGGGGAAACGGATACAGCAAAGGCGCGGATCGCTTGATCCGCGCCTTTGCTGCATCTGTATCAGTCCAGCGGGTCGATCTGCCTTACGACGTCGAGTATGGTCCCGTCCCTGGCCTCCATGATGGCGACCACCCTGTCCTTGAAGGGCAGCGGATCGGGCCTGCCTACGATCGCGTAGGCCTCTTCCTGCAGCTCCCGGATGGTTTTCAGGGGCAGCCCGGCCGCCTTCAGCGCTTCCAGTATCTCAGGCCTTCCCGGGTTCACCGCGATGCCGTAATCGGTGACCACCACATCCACATTCTCACCGGGCGTGGTCACCGTCACCACATCTTCGCAGATTGTCGCCATGCGCCCCCGCACCAGCGGCGTCACGATGATGCAGCACTTGGCTCCCGCCGCCGTATCCGGGTGCCCGCCGGGCGCTCCGCGCAGCACGCCGTCAGATCCCGTGATCACGTTCACGTTGAAGCTGGTATCCACCTCCAGCGCCGCCAGGATCACATAGTCAAGCTTGTTGACAAACGCGCTCTTGTTGCTGGGGCTGGCGTACTGCGAGGTGCTCATTTCGAAGTGCCTGGGGTGGCTGTGCACCGACTCGATCCCCGCGATATCAAAATCCTGCGTGTCGATGATCGTGTCCACCAGCCCCTTGTTGAGCAGGTCCACCGCCGGGGCGCAGATGCCCCCGATGATCCAGCCCAGCTTGATCCCATGCTTGATCAGGAGAGGTTCCAGGTAGCGGTTGGCCGCCAGGCTGGGGCCCCCCGCGCCCGTCTGGAAGGAGAAGCCGTCCTTAAACCAGGGCGTCGCTTCAATCACCTTCGCGCAGTATTCTGCCATCAGCAGGTCCCGGGGGTCCGTGCTGAATCTGGCGGCGGAGCTGGCGATCTTCTTGGGGTTGCCGATCTCGTCTACGGCCACCACATAGTCCACATAGCTGGCCTCAATGGAGGGCGGGAAGTTCGGGAAATCTACCAGGCAGTCGGTGATCACCACCACCTTGTCGGCGTAGCGGGCGTCCGCCTCTGAGTAGCCCAGCACACCGCAATCGCTCTTTCCGCCCTTGCCACGGGCATTTCCCATGCAGTCCGCGGTCGGCGCGCCGATGAATGCCACGTCGATGTGCACCTCGCCTTCTTCGATCGCGCGCACGCGGCCGCCGTGGCTGCGCAGGATGGCGGGGGTCTTCAGCTTGCCCCGCGAGACTACTTCGCCCATCTTTCCCCGGATGCCCGAGGTCTGGATGCCGGTCACGATGCCCTGCTCGATGTACTCCGCCACCGGGTCGTGCGCCTGGCCCAGCGAGGAGGCCGCGATCGTGATGTCCTTGTAGCCCAGGTCCACGATCTCCTTCATCACCTGGTTGACGATGTAATCACCTTCCCTGAAGTGATGGTGAAAGGAAACCGTCATGCCGTCCTTAAAGCCCACCGCGCGTATCGCCTCCCGGATGGAGGGCAGCACCTTGGTCTCCTGCTGTGAAGTCCGCAGGACAGACTTGGGCGAGGCTTTCTTGTAGCCCGCGGCGTCCCGGTGGTTTGTTCCCCGGAAGACTTCATAGCCGTCCTTCAGGAGTTCGTCGGGTATATCGCGGTTTACTGCGTTTTTCATCTCAGAGTTCCCCCTTATACAGCCCGGAGGCCTTCGCCAGCTCGATCGTCCGCTCCGCGTCCGGGATGAAGGCGATGTCGATCATCTTCCCGTTCACGGTGAACACGCCGATGCCCTGTGCTGAGTTTTCCTGCCAGGCGATCAGGATCGCTTCCGCCTCCCGGATCTCCTTCTCCGTGGGAGAGAATATCTCATGCGTGATCGGGATCTGCCTGGGGCTGATCAGCGATTTGCCGTCAAAGCCCATCTGCTTGACCATCTGTGTTTCCCTGCGGAAGCCTTCCATGTCGTCCACGTTGGTGAACACCGTGTCAAAGCACTGCACCCCGGCCGCCCTGGCCGCGATCAGCATGTTCGAGCGTCCGCCCAGCATTTCCAGGCCGTCCGGGTAAAAGCGCGTCTGCATAGACTTGCGGTAGTCGCCCCCGGAGATTGCCACGCCGATCATCCTTTCCGGGCAGGCCAGGCAGATCTCGTAGGCGTTCAGGATGCCTTTGGGCGATTCCAGCGCCGCCATCACCAGCGTCACGCCGGGTTCTTTATTGAATTCTTTTTCAGCCTGTTCGATGTGTTCCACGACCGTCCGCACGTCCTGAGCGCTCTCGCACTTGGCGATGCGGATGCCGTCGGCTCCGGCCGCTACGCTGACCCGGATATCTTCCTGCCAGTGGGGCGTGTCCAGCCCATTGATGCGCACGATGCGCTCCACGCCTCTGTAGTCGATCGTGGTCAGCGCGCGGTAAAGCGAGAAGCGCGCCGAATCCTTCTGGTTTTCGGCCACCGCGTCTTCCAGGTCGATCAGCAGGGTATCCGGGCGGTAGACATATGCGTCCTTCAATAGCCCCGGCCGCTGGGCGTTTAAAAACATCATCGAGCGCCGCGGCCGCTTCAGCCGTTTTCTGATCACTTCATTCATCGGATGACACCTCCCCAGGGGTATGCCGCGTCAGGCTCCGCGCCGGCCGCGCGGAACGCCGCGCACTCAAGCCTCGCCTTCAGCGTGCACTCAAGCGCCCCTTTATCCACCACGCTCACCCGCGCGTCAGCGATGTCGAGGCGCTTCATCGTCTCCTCCACGCAGGCCCTGATCTGCCGCCCGTACTGTGCCAGCACGCTTGAGCGGATATCGATCGAGAGCCCAACACCTGGCTCCAGCGTCACCTGCGCGTCGCTGGATTCCAGCGTCCCCGCGATCGCCGGTCTTTTTAATTGCATTCTTCTACCTCCTCTATGAACAACCAACTTACTTGGCCAGCATCCAGAAAATACTCGGAAACAGCAGGATCACGGCAATCAGGCGCATCACCTGCAGCAGCACCAGCTTGACGTTGTACACGCCCAGGTCGGCCGATATCAGGGCCATATCGCTAGCCCCCGCAGGCGTCGCGGCAAGGAATGCCTCCCGCCTGCCGAAGATATGCAGCCTTTGCAGCAGCGCCGCGATCAGCACCGCGCCGACTGAGTAGCTCAGCAGCAGCATCACTACAGGCAGCGCCAGGTGCTTTAATTGAACCAGCTGCGCCAGGCCGATGCCGGCACCCACATAGGCCCCGGACAGCAGCTGCGCGCCCTTGCGCACCGGCCTGCCCAGCCAGGCCTTGGGATAAAGCAGCTTGAATATGATCGCGCCGATGGTGGCAAAGGCCATCGTGCCGCCCGGCACGGGGGAGGCGCGGCCTGCCAGGCCGAAAGCCGCGGCAACCGCCAGGGTCAGTAGGGTATCGCTGAGGCTTCCCTTAGCCTCCTGCTTCTTTGAGGCCTCAGGGCCCTCTTCCTCCCCCTGCCTGGGTGTGAACCTGGCGATCAGGCTGGGGAAGATGGCAATGCCCATCACGAAGCGCACGAACTGCAAGGCCAGCACCTGGCTGGCATCCGCCCCCATATCCGCCGCGATGATGGGGATATCGCTCAGGCCGCCCGGGGCGCTGGCAAACAGCGCCGTCAGAAAGTCCACCGGGCCGGTCGCGCGGATCAAGGCCGCCGCTGTCAGGTTGATCGCAAACAAGCAGCTGATCACGATGCCTGCCGCCAGCAGGATGGCCTTCATCTGCTTGAGATCCTCGCGCTTGATGCCGGAGCCTATGAAGGCGCCGGCCACGATCTGCGCGGCGATCTTGGCTTCTGCCGGCATCTGCGCCCCGCCTGACAGGATATTGAAGCTGCAGGCCCCGATGACGGCGCCAATCATCATGCCGCCGGGCACGCGCAGCCGGTCCATCACCCAGCCAAAGAGCGCCGCGATCGCAAGGGTAAACAGAATCGTCAATTTGGCTTTCCTTTCAAGCGCGAGGCAGCTTAGCCGCGCGCCGTTCCCGCTTGGGAGCGGCGCGCGGGATGATGTCAATGGTTTTGGTAGTAATTGATCAGGCAGCCATCCATCAGGATCTGCTTTTCATCCCCGGTCATCGCGCCCAGGCTGAGCCTTGTCTTCACGGCCCTGCCTCCCGAAATGATATAGGCGTCAAAGTCGCTCTTTCCCTGCTCCATGCCGCTTCTCAGGTCAGGTACCAGCACATGGTCGCCTTCTTCAATGGCTTGTTCTGACAGGAAGGGGAAGATGCCCCAGTTGATCAGGTTGCTGCGGTAGCGCTTGGTGGCGTACTCCCCGGCAAAGTTCGCGGCGCCGCCCAGCACGCGCTGGCAGCTGGCCGCCTGCTCGCGGGCAGACCCGTCACCCGGCTTGACAGCGTAAATACCGCTTCCATATGTCAGGTCATGGAGGCTGACCTCTCCGGCTCCCGCGGCTGCGGCCGCCTCAAGCGCCCCCAGGATCTCCTGCGCCGCCCTCCCCTCCTCCAGCGCCAGACGGTCCAGCTCGATGGCTTTGGCCCTGCCCGTATAGCCCGGATCACGGCGGCTGAGCGTAAACTCGGCCAGCCGCAAAGGATTGGAGCGGTAGGAGGAGGTCTCTCCCGATGGGATCAGCTCATCGGTGGTGGTCACAGGGTCGTGCAGGCTGGACGCCGTCTTGATCAGCAGGTGCTGCTTGAGCGCGGGCATCACAGGCCAGTCCTTGATGTTGGGCCCCATCACAAGCTCTGTATCGGGGTCGGGCTTCTCCGCTTTGAACACGCGCTTTTGATAAAGCTCCTTATCGTATTGGTAGGGCGGGATGCTTTCGTCAAAATCGATCTCGTCAGCCGGGGTGAGGATGCCGCCGTTACGGGCGGTGGCCGCTATGCTGCGCGCATCCATCAGCGCCACAAACGAAAGCTGACCGTCGCCGGGCTTGGAGCCTTCGCGGTTGATGAAGTTGCGGGTGGTGGGGCGGATGGTGAAAGCGCCGTTGGCAGGCGTATCGCCCGCGCCGAAGCAGGGCCCGCAGAAGGCCTCGCGCACCAGCACGCCGCTTTCCATCAGGTCCGCGCTCACGCCGTTGCGGCTGATCGCCAGGTTGGTCGGCTGGCTCCCGGGATAGACGCTGAATGTGAAGCTGTCATTGCCGGGCGTGTGCCCCTTCATGATGCTGCGCACCGCGCAAAGGTTGTCATAGGTGCCGCCGGCGCATCCGGCCACGATGGCCTGATCTACCAGCACGCCCTGTTCACCGGCCTTGTCAGCCAGCCTGGGCAGCTTCAGCCCGGGGTACTGGCGCAGCGCCTCATCCTCAATTCCTTGCAGCAGCTCCTTGGCGTTGGCGATGAATTCGCGCAGGGTATAGGCGTTGCTGGGGTGAAAGGGAAGGGCGATCATCGGCTCGATCTTTGAGAGATCCAGCTCCACCAGCCGGTCATAATAGCACAGATCGGCCGGCGCCAGGGCTTTGTAATCCTCTTCGCGCCCGTGAACGCGGTAATAATCGCGCACAGCCTCATCCGTCGCCCAGATGGAGCTCAGGCAGGTCGTCTCCGTGGTCATCACGTCGATGCCGTTGCGGTATTCAACCGGCAGCGCTTGAATGCCCTCCCCGATAAACTCGACCACGCGGTTTTTGACAAAGCCGCTTTGGAACACCGCCTTGATAAAGGCGATGGCGACATCCTGGGGGCCGACGCCGCGGCGGGGCTTCCCCGTAAGCAGCACGCCTGTCACCTCGGGCAGATCCAGATCCCAGGTGCGGCCCAGCAGCTGCTTGGCCAGCTCGCCGCCGCCCTCGCCGACCGCCATGGTACCCAGCGCGCCGTAGCGCGTATGGCTGTCAGAGCCCAGGATCATCCTGCCGCAGCCGGTCATTTCTTCCCGGTTGTAGCTGTGGATCACGGCCATGTTGGCGGGCACATAAGTGCCGCCGTACTTTTTAGCCGCGGACAGCGCGAAGGCGTGATCATCCTCGTTGATCGTCCCCCCCACCGCGCACAGGCTGTTGTGGCAGTTGGTCAGCACATAAGGCATGGGGAAGGCTTCAAGCCCGCTGGCGCGCGCCGTCTGGATGATGCCCACATAGGTGATATCGTGAGAGGTCAGAGAGTCAAACCTGAT
>JAEWRJ010000104.1 GCA_023460055.1 Bacillota bacterium
ATATTCGTATCCCTCGAAAAGGTAGTTGAAAGACTGTGCGAGACCATTTGCTCTCTGGACCATGCGACCGTCAGGTCAATCACTCTTCGCAGTTGGATTATATCGGCAGTTTAATCGCATATTAGTATTAGAAGAATGCGGGGAATAAAGGGAATTATCGGCAATTAACGGCAGGCGGACATGCCGTTAATTCCTGCCAAAAAAGTGAGGAATATCAAGGCGTCCCGGGCCGAAGAGGAATTAAAGGGATTTTAGGCATGCTTTGTGCTGTATGCAGATATATCTCCATGACAGAACACCTTACAGCAATCACATAGATCGAAAGACACATTAAATTATTTTATATTACCATATATGTTTAATTGATTATTGTCAGGGATAAAAGGCTCTTTCTTTGTTCGCTTGTCCTGCCTATGAATATTTTACAGCACAAAGCATGTCGAAAATGCCGTTAATTCATTTTTAATGCAAAAAGGGGCCGTCAGCCATTGAAAACACTCATTTCCTGCTTGACCAATTAACGGCATGTCGGCATGCCGTTAATTCCACGTTAATGCCGTTAATTCCCTTGAAGTGAGTTGATTAGTGGGGGTGGAAGTCACTGTATGAGCCTTCTGCTCAAAACTCCCTGATACATTTCAATTATCAACAAAATAATTGGTTGACTTTTCTGTCTAGTACTCTATAATTTATTTATTCATGAATCGTAAATGAAGCTAAACAATTGGACGAGAGGATTGGTAAAACTATGCAGCGTAATATGGATCTTATTCGAAAAATACTATCTACAATAGAAGAAAAGTATATTGACACATATCTGAGCAGTAACGCATTCCAAATTACAGATTTTGATATGAAAACGATTGGATATCATTGCGCATTACTTAATGACGCAGGGTTAATAACTGAATATAGCGACGATTATTCAGATGACGAATTGCAGGACTTCTACGTTGGCCGACTAACTTGGGATGGACATGAGTTATTGGATAAGATTAAAAGCGATACCGTTTGGAATCATACAAAAGAAACAATTATCAAAAAAGGAATTCCTTTTGTACTAGATGCTGTCAAACAAATTGCTACAGCAATTACTGCCAACATGATACAATCAGCGATATAAAACACGTAGCCCCATAAAATGTCGACAGCAATGCAGATTACATTGAAAAAATGAGGTACATCCATGAGTAAGTTGTTTGAGAGCAGTATAACCATCTATGAAGCATTACAGAATATCCTTGAGGGGAAGTATGTAATGCCCGCGTTTCAAAGACAATTCGTTTGGGGTATGGAACAAATTGAGAAGCTTTGGGATTCCATTCTTCAAGACTATCCTATCGCTTCATTTCTATTTTGGCATGTGGATGACACCAATACTTCAGGGGACACATACTTCTGCGAGTTTCTAAACACTGTAACTTTCGACAGCAGAAAGCAAGCAGACAGTGTAGATTATAGACTTACAAGCATCAATGTAATGAACACTGACACAGCAGTTCTAGACGGCCAGCAGAGATTGACATCACTACTTATTTCTCTATTTGGGGAAGGATATATCCGGCCAACGTATGCCAGAAAGAAATCTGGAGATAAACTCCTAACAAAAGTATTGATCGAACTGAATAAACATAAAGTATCTGTTGATGAAGATGAATACAACAGTAAAGCTTTCGATATTAAGTTTAGTGAGAAAATCGGAAGGCTTAGCCCTACTCAATTCGAGATAAAAAACATAATAAGCTCTCGATTTGTGAATCCACAAACAAGAAGTTGTGCTATTGAGGAAGCAATTGTCAATACACCAGCAGACAGCAAAGATTATGCACGGAATATTTTAGAAAAGCTTTATGATAAAATATTCGTGGAAAAATTGATTAGCTATACTAGGATCATAGATATGAATCAGGATGATGCCCTCGAGATGTTCGTCAGATTTAATAGTGGTGGAAAATCGCTTAAGAAATCAGAGATCACAATGGCTATCCTTGAGGCATATTGGCCTAGTGCAAAAATAGAGTTTGGTAAAATTTTTGTGGATTCCTATTCGCAATTCGGCACAGAATTTATAATTCGTGCTGCATTGATGCTCTATGGTGATGTCATTAAGACTTGCATTACCAAACAGATGGCTGAAAATTTGAAAAACGACTGGGGTAGCTTCGTTCGTGCCCTAAGAAACATGGAGAATATGCTTAAGGGATTAAAGATAGATGTAAGTCGCTTCTCCAATAGCTGGAACGTTCTTCTTCCGATCCTTTACTCTATTTATTACAATCCGGATTATGAGAAGAGTGTTAAAGGCATTCAAGCCTATTTGTTGAGAGCGGTATTCTTTACATACTTCCAATCTGGAACAACAGCGAAACTCCAACAAATGAAGAGCAATATTAATAATTACGACTATGAGATCACCATAGAGATGCTTGACCAAATGAATGAGCTAAGAATCACTGATGGGAAAATCGAAGATGTTCTTAATTCGGAGAAAGGGAGCAGAGTTGCGGGAGAAGTACTTTATTACCTTGCTCGAGATTGGACTAATAAGAACTACAAGTATGAACAGGACCATCTCCACCCAGATAACAGATTCAACAGCAGTAAGCCAG
This sequence comes from Bacillota bacterium, assembly GCA_023460055.1. Classification (GTDB taxonomy): domain Bacteria; phylum Bacillota; class Clostridia; order Christensenellales; family Aristaeellaceae; genus UBA1038. Next base: position 2,610 of record JAEWRJ010000104.1, read on the forward strand.
TCGATGTAAAACTTGATGATTGGAAGAAGTGGCGAGGAATGCGAAACCGTATACCAAATTTGCATTTGCTCGAAGGAAGAAGTAACGGCAGCAAAAATGACATGCGCTTGGTAGATTATTTTAACGATATGAACGATAAACAGAAGTTGGATTTTCTAGATCAAGCAATGATACCTGAAGGTGTTTCTTTAGAGTTCGAAAAATTCGATAAGTTTTATGAAGCGAGGAAAGAGTTGATATCCCAAAAAATACGAGGCTTGTTGACTTAATGAGGTCAGTAAAAATGTGATTCAGAGAGAGGTTATGAGTGCGATTAATTTGATAATATAGTTAAAAAATTCAATTGGAAAATCAAGATGAATGATTACATTATTAGGATTATCCATGCCTTTATCTTCAAGAAATCCCATAATACTGGTTTTGCGTGTTGTGAGGCATACATGCTTATGGCATTAGGATCTTGAAAGCTGGAGCGAGAAAAAATTAATGTTAAATATAACAATAAGCAAATATCCGATCCCCATAATATGGCTTGATACCTCTGCATTGATAAATATCACAAGAGGGCGACTCAATACATCTGAGGAGGATAAGAGATATATAAGTCTCGCCGATACAATCTATCGAGCAGTATGGAATTCAAAACTAATATGTCCTCAAGTTGATCAAATGGAGGAGATAACCCGTTCATTCAGTGAAGTCCAGAAAACAATATCACTATTGTCACGTGGTATTCATTTTCGTCATGGTAGTGATATCAAAGAGATTCAAATGCAAAATGCAATGCTCGCATATATCAACAAAACTAATGTAATTGAAATCAATTATCAAGATGCATTTGAAAAAGATCCTAGCACAGATCAAAGCAAAAACAATGGAATGATAATTGATATCTATGGAATAAAGTCTGGAAGGTTGCTTCAGAAAGAACGATACAAAAAATCGAATTACTTGGCGCAGTTAAATGCACTGAGGAGGATGCAACGAGAAAAAAGGATATCTTTCGCGGAACAAGTGAAAGAAGAATTAACAGGAGAATATCAAGCAGCTCTCGAAGTTCAGAAAATATGGTCAAGAGTATACAGTGGTCTTCATTATCCTTCTGAAGAAGAACTCAGTCAAATATCTGTATTCAAAAGTATGGTACATTTTTGGAACTTGCTTGGCGGGAACCCACCAGATCTCGAAGGCTTTTTAGAGTTCCTTCACTCTCCAGAATGGAAAGCAACTCCATGTAATGATATTCCTGCAAACTTGTTTGCTAAATTGATAACCAATTCCGGCCCTATAGAAGATGGAGATCCTAAGGATGTAAATCATCTAACTGTAGCTCTACCATACTGTCATTATATTGTGTGTGATAAGAAAATGCGGAATCTAGTAAAGGAGCTAAAGCTCAATTCCAAGTATAATGCCCAGGTATTTTCGATTGCCGATGTTGATGATATAATTCATGCTATATCAGAGTAATCATCACAAAAAATGGCAAGTTCATTTTCATCATGAAGCATTTGGCAAAAGACGTTGTCCATGAATAATTGCCTTCACAATCAACCATAGGCTGAAGATCAATGACTTTCCATCACCCTATCAACAACTTATTCGTCTTCTTGATAAACCTCGCAGGAATCGGCCGATCAAGTTTATACGTAATACTCATGGGCTTGCTGCCTTCATGCTGCACATAATTGGCAGTACCCAGAAGCGTGAAGGGGGCTGTCAGGTTAAACTCTTGCTTGAACTCTCTGACAAATAACAAGACCTTATGCTGTCCATGACCATGCTGTTGATAACGGCGACCAGTAGGCGATGTATCACCTGTTGTGCTCTGGCTTTGCCAATGGAACAGCCATTCATTGATGGAATAATCCTTGTACATGGTCGTGGGGGAGTACTCTTTCTCGGATTTGTTCAGCGTGTTCAGGAAGACATCGATTGACCTGTCTTCCAACCATTTCACTCCTTCTCGGATGGTGTGTGCTTTGATGAAGCCCAAGCCGACAAGCAGCTGATTTTTTGAATACTGACAGTATAGATCAAGTGGGCAATCATTCAATTGCTCGAGTTCTTCATCAACGAAGTCGATTTTACTCAGGTTGTATGATAGAAGCTCTCTCAATTCCGCAAGCATCACGGGGCTTTCTGCGAGGGATTGCAGGTTTCTCTTTACTTCTTCAGCTGAATGCAGATCAGGGGCAACTTGCCAAATAGAGATATAGAACATCCTGAACATGGCTAATTCAAGGGGGCTCATAGGCTTCCAATCCAACGCGTTGATGCGATCAAGGAGGTTTAATACAAATGAAATAAATCGTCTGGAGTTAATAAAGGCAAACTGCTTAAATCCATAGTCCATGACCTGCTCGATGGGCTCAGAATAATCATCCCTTACACCTGCTATGACACACAAGCGGGAGAAGCTATTTCTGCAGTACATCAAACGTGGGTCAAGATGATAGTATTCAAAAAAGTTTGATAAACTCAGGGGCAATCCTGTATCATCTTCAAACGATGCCATGCGGTAGATAAAACTGCTTTGGTATTTCAACGAGTTCTTGATATTGTTCAGTACATATTCTTTGGCAACCCGCTCAAGGTGAATAAAGCAACCCTTGGGCAGGGAGGGGAAATCGTTCTTGATCTCTGTCTCAACATTCTTTGATGTGCTGTTGAGCAGGACAGCGAACTTATCTTCAAAGCGATACTTTTTATGCGCTTGCCCGATGAAGTCAAGCACCGTCAGGCATTCTTTATTGTCTGCCAACCTCAGACCACGCCCAAGCTGCTGAAGGAAGATGGTCAGGCTTTCGGTAGGCCGAAGCAACATGACCGTATTCACTTCCGGGATGTCAACGCCTTCGTTGTACAGGTCTACAACGAAAATCATCTTGATCTCCCCTGAAACTAAACGTTGCTTGGCTTGTACGCGTTCATCATGGGGTGATCCAGCGTGTAGGCTGATCGCAGGGACGCCTTGTGCGTTGAAGAATTTCTCCATAAACTTGGCATGTTCGACGGAGACACAGAATCCGAGGCCGATGACCTGATTTATGCTGGTAGAATACTTATCCAAGTTTCTCAGAACACTCTGCGCGCGTTTTGTGGCGATGGCTGTATCCAAGGCAAACACATTCGTCAGCGCGTTTACATCATATCCCCCTCTGGTCCATGCAATGCTGGATAAATCCACCTCATCTGTGACGCCAAAGTACTGGAAAGGGCTGAGCAGTTTGCGCTCGATGGCTTCTGGCAGACGGATTTCAGCGGCGATCCTGTTGTCGAAGTATTCCGTTACATCTTTGCCATCCAAGCGTTCCGGCGTAGCGGTTAGACCTAAGAGGATGATAGGCTGATAGTGATTGAAAAGGGGCTGATAGCTGATGGCAGCAGCGTGATGGAACTCATCAACGATGATGTAATCATAAAAACTATTGGTGGTCTTCTCCTGCCAGTTCTGCGAATTGAAGGTTTGAATTGACATAAACAGATGGTCGAAGTTTTCAGGCCGATAGGTACCGACAAAAAGCTCCCCAAAGTTCGCGTCCCCCAGTACACCACGGAAGCAGCTAAGGCTTTGTTTCAGTATTTCTTCCCGATGGGCGATGAAGAGCAACCGACTTTTCTGCCCGCGCCGGCTCTCGGCAAAGCGTTTATAGTCAAAGGCCGAAATCACGGTCTTCCCTGTGCCGGTGGCAGCCACGATCAGGTTTTTATAGTGATTTCTGATTTTCCGTTCTGCGTCCAGTTGGTCAAGGATTTCCTGTTGGTACTGGTAAGGCTTGATTGCGAAATGGAAGGCGTAGCTGTCCAGATTGCCTGTGTGCTGTTCTTCAGTCAATGCGTTATATAGGCGCTCGCGATCGTCTGACGAATAGGTTTCAAAATCTGCTGAGTTCCAGTAACTTTCAAAGGTTGCCCGCATTTTCTGGATGGACTCGGGCAGATCCTTTGCTGTGATTTTGACATTCCATTCCAAACCGCTTGATATGGCGGCGTTGGACAGGTTGGATGAACCGACATAAGCTGTTGTAAAGCCGGTATTGCGGTAGAAGATATACGTCTTGGCGTGTAACCTTGTTCGTTGTGTATCGTAGGACACTTTGAGTTCCACATTTTGTAGTTCGTTGACCTTATCAATGGCCTTGATATCTGTCGCGCCCATGTACGATGTTGTGATGATCCGCACCCGCCCACCGCCTTGTGTGAACTCAGACAGGGCATCATAAATCAGGCGAAGACCGCTCCATTTGATGAAGGAGACCAGCATATCGATCTCATCACAGGAGGCGATTTCTTTATTGAACTCAGAATACAAGGTGGGTTCATGAACCGCGCCAGTAAAGAGGCCGCTGATGGCGATGGAAGATTCGGGTTTGATGATGGGGTGCTTTTCATCAATCGCAAGCGCTGTGTTGATGCGATTTTTGACCGAATAGAGAACCTTGGCCTGCTCGTCAACTCCGAGTTCAAGGTAATCTTCAATCCCTGTCTCCTGATTGATCAGGCTGACAATCTTATTGGCAACCATGATTTGTCGATCAACAGCCTCGTCTTCAGTCGAATCATCGGCAACATCATTCAAACTCTGCTCTATGACTTCAGCCAAATACTTCGCGATCACCTTGGATGCCTCTGCCTTGTCGAGCGCTTGTGTATAGCTGACAATTGTATCTTTTGATTTCTCCAGTTGGTCGCTTAAAGCATGATATATCAGTTGTTCGTACAGCCCTTGATGCAGCATGATCTGTCCTTTCACATGAAACGCTCTTGGCTCGCTGTGATATCGTTTGAGAATATATTGGTTCATCCTATCACATGAGATTTGATGAAGTCAAACTAAAAACAAAAGTTAATTATCTAAATCTATAAAGCAATAAGTATTTTTAATCATCATTTTTTTTACCGCCACGAGTATACGGATCTTTGTCTTTCCATACTCCGTTGTATCGCTGTCTGTGAGGTGATACTGTATGCTCGATTGGAGAAGAATGTTCATTTGACTCTGAATCGTTAAATTCATAAGAATCGTCAGCTTCTGCACCGTAGCTTGACCCTTCATCATCAAAGGGAACATAAGAATACCCATTGGAATTTGGGTATCCGCTTTTTGAACTACCTCTGTCTGATCTGCCTTCGTTTGAACCACCGTCATCACTAACAAGTGCTTCCAATACCACACTAGATAGTACTATAGCGCCAGTGATAAACGCTTCTTTGTGTTCAACAACGAATCCTGCAATATCTTTTGCTGTCTTGACGATATGATGTATAACCCCTCCAACTTTCTTAATCATTGGTGGAGTCGGTGGTCTTTGAGTTTCAGGGACATCATGATTAGGGCGACTCGTTGCTACCTTTGATGGGCTATCAAAAACCGCCTTATTAAGTTCAGGTTTTTTAGGAGTTTTACCTTCGTTTTCCTTAAAAGATTCTCTATCACGGTTAGCGGTTTTTTGATTTATGTAACTGCTTACAGGGTCGCTCAGTTCAATCACTTTACAAGCCTCATAAATACCTTCTCCGAAGTCCTTTGTTATTTTCAATATTGGATCAAAATATCCGTTAGTCGGATTCTGGAAATTGCCACCATGCGCTTCTTTGTGTTCCTGCCTTGATAGAAATTGAATATTCTCTGGATCCCCTTGATACTCTGGATACATTTCAGCACTTTTCATATGATGGCCTTCAAACGCTTTTCCGTCTTCATCATATGTCTTGCCTTTATCAAGAATGTCATATTGCTGACTTTGTGTCCAATCTACTGTACCTTTTCCTTCGGCTACCAGTTGCTGTTCTTTTATCCATGCAATAGCGATAGCCTTAGTTGCTTCATAGGTTCTATTCGACATAAGTTCAACCTTCACACCCGAGCAAAATGTAGAGATCGCTTAATAATGCGAAGAAATCTTTATACACTTCATCGATCTCAATTCTTCCTGCATCATGATTATATATAATGATGTCATCTTTTGTCTTTTCGAATAAAACAGGATCGCCAGATGCCAAAGCACCAATGACAATGTAATTATCATCAGGTCTGTCATTATCATCCAAGTCAATTAGTGGTTTATGAGCAACACCATAGAACTGAACCCCTGCTGGCAGGAAACATTCTCCTCCATCACTAAAAAGCAACCATTCCTTATACTTAGTCGGTAGTTGAATTTTGTTTTCTTTCTCAAATGCCACAATTTGTTCTTCCGTAGCTGCATCTAAAAAACTCATTTTCCCTTGCTTATTGAGCTGTTCAATAATATCTTTAAGTTCATTAGAAATCATACACTTCTCCTTAAATCTATAGAATTCAAATAACCTTGTCAATTTTTACGGGTATACTAACTATTTTATCTGGTAAACTAAATTCCATCCATCTGAACTCCTAGCCGCCCACAGGTGAACATTTGCTTAAGGGATGACGATCTTGTTAAGATCGAGAGTTTTGTTTCAGCATGATCTATCCTTTCACATGAAACGCTCTTGGCACCCAGTGATATCGCTTGAGAATACGTTGGTTCATCTTATCACATGACATTTGATGAAGTCAAACGAAAATAGAATAGAGTATAAGATGGTATGTAAGGATATAAGTTGCTATGGCTATGTATTCAGTCTACATAAAATGCCACCAAATCTCTTTACTAAAAAGAGACTTGGTGATCTTTACCTTTGACCTGAGCACTAAATGGAATGATGTCCTTCCCTTATTCGCGTTCCCCATCAGCCAAACCTGGCTTGATGAAATACTTTAACGCGTCCAAAGCGGAGAGTGGTTTTGGTTTGATGCAAGGAGCAGCCGAGGGGAGGCGTAGTGGAGCTACGCTGACAAAGCAGCGACGCCGCAGCAAGGCAAAAGAACCGACGCGTCGACGCGTTCAAGTATGTAATCAGGCAAATTTACTCCGCCATCGCCCCGATAAACAGGCTGCTGACCAGGCCGTTTTCGATGCCGATCATGATGCCGCCGAAGATCGTGCCGATGAGGATGCTGCCGGAGGCCTCTTCATCCCACTCGGGGTTGATCAGCCCGGCGTAGAGGGTGAGCACCGCCTCCCGCGGGGAGCCGATGGCCAGGCCGCGCGCGGTGGCCAGGGCGCAGGGGGCGGCGGCATGGATGGCGTACAGGGTGCCTTCCCCTGCGCCGGTACCGGCTATGCCCAGCGACAGGCCCTGAGCCGGGTAGGCCAGCGTCCAGTGCAGCAGGCCGTCCGCGCCCCACAGCTCGGGCGTGCCGGCGGTTTCGGGCTCACCCAGCTGCGCTTTGATCTCTTGCTCGGGCATGCCCAGGGTGAGCGGGCCCAGGGCTTCCAGGGCCGGGTCATAGGTATCCCAGGTCATGGGGGGAAGGGCGGCGGCGGTTTCGCCGATGGCGGGGAAAGCGGCGATCAGCAGCATCAGGCTGATCATCAAAAGCCAGGCGCGTTTCATCTTGTTCATATATGCCTCCAGTTGTCCGGTTGGTCGCAGCAGGGACGGTTTTGTGTCTGTGTGTCTGAACGCATTCTTTCATACGCGGGGGAGCTTGTCAAGGGACTAGCGAAGCGATTGCAAAGAGCTGGCTTACGCCAGCGCAAAGAGGCTGCTGCGCAGCCGCGAAGCAATTGTGATTGTGCAGGCCGTTAGCGTTCTCCGCCCCTTTGCGGCTGCGAAGCAGCCTCTTCGCCACTGCTTCGCTATCGCTTTGCTATTGCTTCCCTGCGTCAGAGCGGGCTGCGGCCCTCATGAGGGATTCGGGGTGAACGGGGAATGGCGAAGCGATTGCAAAGAGCTGGCTTACGCCAGCGCAAAGCAATTATGATTGTGCAGGCCGTTGGCTTTCTCCGCCCCTTTGCGGCTGCGCAGCAGCCTCTTCGCCACTGCTTCGCTATCGCTTTGCCACTGCTTCCTTCCCGCCCGCCGCTATGTTAATATCAGACAATAAAGGCTCAGGCAGGAGGACGCGATGGCAGAGGATCTGGACAGGCAGGAAGAAGAGAAGCAGACGCATCACCGGCGCGTTCGGTACCTGGGCACGCACCCCAAGCTGTTTGCGGAAAAGTACAAGGAGCTCAACCCGGAGGAATATCCGGAGGAGGTGGCGCACGTCATCGGCCGCGGGCGCACGCCTGCCGGCATGCACCTGCCCATCTGCGTTCAGGAGATACTGGATATCCTGCGCGTGCAGCCGGGGCAGAGAGGGCTGGACGCCACGCTGGGCTGGGGCGGGCACGCGCGGGAACTGCTCGCGCGCCTGCAGCCGGGGGGATGCCTCTACGCCACGGATGTGGACGTCCTCCAGCTGCCGCGCACCAGGGAGCGCCTGGCAAAGCTGGGCTATGGGCCCGAGGCGCTGCAGACTCGGCTGATGAACTTTTCGGGCATCGACCGGATCACCGCGGAATCCGGGCCGCTCCATTTTGTTCTGGCGGATCTGGGCGTATCATCCATGCAGATCGATAACCCTCAGCGGGGTTTCTCCTTCAAGCAGGACGGGCCCCTGGACCTGCGCCTGAACCCCCAGGAGGGCAGGCCGGCGTCGGAGCGCCTGCGGGGCATGTCTGCCCTTGAGCTGGAGGGGATGCTGCGGGAGAACGCGGACGAGCCCTATGCCGGGCCGATCGCCAGGGGCATCACGGCCGCCATGAAGAAGGGGCCGCGCATCACCACCACTGGGCAGCTGCAGGGCGTGATCAGCGATGTATTGAAGGGCATGCAGGGCGTGAAGCAGGAAGATATCAAAAAATCCTGCCAGCGGTGCTTTCAGGCCCTGCGGATCGATGTGAACGGTGAGTTTGAGGCGCTGGCGGAGTTTCTGGAGAAGCTGCCGGATGCCCTGGCCCCCGGCGGGCGCGTGGCCATCCTGTCGTTCCACTCGGGCGAGGACAGGCTGGTCAAAAAATCGTTCAAGCGTTTCCTGCGCGAAGGCCTGTACAGCGAGATAGCGCCCGACCCCATCCGCCCCTCGGCAGGGGAAAGGCGTGCCAACAGCCGGGCAAGGTCGGCGAAGTTACGATGGGCGGAGAGAGCCTGAAGGGGGACGGGGGGACGGGGGCTACGTCTCCACGGAGGCCACAGAGGCACAGAGGAGAGTGGAGAGGATTAAGCTATAAATAGAGATCTTCCCCCTCCGTGCCCCTCCATTTCTCTGTGTTCTCCGAGGAAACGTCTTCCCTTCTGTTTGATTCAAATTGATTTACATGTTGCGATTTAACCAGGCAATACTATGACTGGAGAAAACTGCTTTGACAGAAGATGAACTGTACGAACTGACACATGGGATCATCAGGGCGGCCATTGCCGTGCACGAGGAGCTTGGACCGGGTCTGCTTGAGAGGGTCTATGTTGATTGCCTGAAGATAGCTCTGGAAGAAGAAGGCTATCATGTTGATATGGAAATACCGCTGCCCGTGATCTTCCGCGGAAGAAAGATCGCCGAAGATGGTTATCGGCTTGATTTGCTGGTGAATGATACCGTTATTCTTGAGATCAAATCGGTGCTTGAAATTAATTCCGTGCATGTCAAGCAGTTGAACACATACTTGCGCCTTGCCAATAAGCCGTGCGGATTGCTGATTAACTTTAATGTGAGCAGACTTGCCCATGGGATCAAAAGGATCAGAAACGGTGAATTGAATATGTAGTTCAGGACGGGGGCAGGCTACGTCTCCACGGAGGCCACAGAGACACAGAGGAGAGTGGAGAGGATTAAGAAGATATATAGAGATTTTCCCCCTCCGTACCCCTCCATTTCTCTGTGTCCTCCGTTGAAACGTTCTCTTACCAAGTGATTCAAACCGGGAGACTGGGCTACGTCTCACACAGAGGGCACGGAGACACAGAGGAGAGTGGAGAGGATCAATTATGAAAATACATATTATATTTCCCCCTCCGTCCCTCTCTGTGTCTCTGTGTTCTCCGTTGAAACGTTCCTTCCCGGAAACTGTCAGCATTCATCACTTCATTGAAACTCATAATCTTAATGCAAACATGACCAATTAGTGATAGAATATGACTGTTGCATGTGTTTTATGCCACATGCACGATCAACGGAGGAGGCTTGCTCGATGCTTAAAATAGAACACCTGGTGAAGCGCTACGGCGACAAGGTGGCTGTGGATGATCTGTCGCTGCATATCAAGCGGGGGGAGATCTACGGCTTTATCGGCCACAACGGCGCGGGGAAGACCACCACCATCAAGGCCTGCGCGGGTATTCTGGGCTTTGACGGGGGCAGCATCGCCATTGACGGGGTATCCGTGAAGGATGACCCGATCAAGTGCAAGGGGATGCTGGCCTACATCCCCGATAACCCGGACCTGTACGAGTTTTACACCGGCATCAAGTACCTGAACTTCATCGCCGATGTCTACGGCGTTAATAAAGGGGAGCGCGAGGAGCGCATCAGCCGCTACGCCGATCTGTTTGAACTGACGCCCGATCTGGGCCAATTGATCAGCGCCTATTCCCACGGCATGAAGCAGAAGCTGGCCATCATCAGCGCCCTGATCCACGCGCCCAAGCTGATGATGCTGGACGAGCCCTTCACGGGCCTTGACCCCAAGGCCAGCCATTTATTGAAGGGCCTGATGCGCGAGATCTGCGATCAGGGCGGGGCGATCTTCTTTTCCACCCATGTGCTGGAAGTGGCGGAGAAGCTGTGCGACAAGGTGGCCATCATCCGTAAGGGCAAGCTGGTCATCTCCGGCAGCATGGCCGAGGTGAAGGGTGCTGACTCGCTGGAGGAAGTGTTCCTCGAACTGGAGGAGCAGCATGCTTAAAGCCCTGATCAAAGCCCGCTTTGCCTCGATGTTCAGCAGCATGTTCCGGGGCAACAGGGGCAAAAAGAAGCGCGGCCCGCTGATCAAGATCTTATCCGGCGTGCTGGCTGTGTATGTCATCGCGCAGTTTCTGGTGATGTTCGGCTTCCTGTTTGACGCCATCCTGCCGCCGCTGCTTTCCGCGGGGCTAAGCTGGCTGTATTTCGCGCTGGTGGGCATCATGGCCTTCGGCTTTATCTTTGTGGGCAGCGTGCTGATGACGCAATCAACACTGTACGAGGCCAAGGATAACGAGCTGCTGCTGTCCATGCCCATCCCGCCCCGGATGATCCTGATATCGCGCATGCTGACGCTGCTGGGCGTCAACTTTGTGTTTGAGGTATTGATCTGTATCCCGGCCGCCGTGGTCTTTGCGATGCATGCGCCGGTCACGTTCATAGGGTCTGTGTACTTCGTGATCGCCTTCCTTTTCCTGCCGCTGATGGCGATGGCCCTGTCCAGCCTGTTTGGCTGGCTGCTGGCCCTGATCTCCTCCCGCGTGCGGGTGAAGAGCCTGCTGGTGACGGCGATGTCGATCGTGTTTTTGCTGGCCTACTTCTACGTATTTTCAAGCCTCAGCGATTACCTGAACTACCTGATCGCAAACGGGGCCCAGATCGCGAGTGCTGTGCAACGCGCCCTCTTCCCGGCCTATCATCTGGGTCTGGCTGTGGCGCAGGGGAACACCGGCAGCCTGCTGATCTTCATCCTGTGCGCCGCTCTGCCCTTCCTGCTGGTCTACCTGGTGCTGAGCGCCAACTTTGTGCGCATCATGACGGCAAGGCCCGGCGCCGCCAGGGCGAAGTACAGGGAAAAGCCGATGAAGGTCAGCGGGGCCGTGACGGCGCTTGTGCGCAAGGAGCTCAAGCACTTCTTTTCCAGCCCCATGTACATCCTCAACGCTTCCATGGGCGTCATCTTTACCTGCATCCTGCCCATCGCCCTCTTGTTTAACCGCGACCTGCTGAGCGTGCTGTTTTCCGATGAGTTCCCGGGCATCGCCGGGCTGACCGGCCCCTTCGTGCTGCTGGTGCTTTGCGGTATCGCTACCACCAACATCATCTCGGCGCCTTCCATCTCGCTGGAGGGCAAGAACCTGTGGATCGCGCAGTCGATTCCGGTGAAGGCGAGCGATGTGCTGATGTCCAAGGCCTTCACGCACATGACGGTCTGCCTGCCCTCGGTGCTGTTTGCCGGCGTGATGCTCAACCTGATCCTCGACATCAACCCCCTGACACGCGTGCTGCTCTTCCTGACACCGGCGGCGCTCACCGTGTTCCAGGCGATGTTTGGCGTGGCGGTCAACCTGCGCTTCCCCAAGTTTGACTGGATCAGTGAAATGATTGCTGTCAAGCAGGGGGCTAGCACCCTGATCGCCATGTTCGGCGCGATGGCGCTGGTCGCCCTGCCGACCATCCTGTACGCCTCAGTTCTCAGCAGCCTAATCAAGCCGGAGATCTACATCGCCCTGGTGACGGTGCTGATCGCTGGCCTGGCCGCCGGGCTGTTCGTCTTCCTGAAAACAAAAGGCGGAAAGATGTTCGCGGCGCTGAGCGCGTAACGTGACGCGCAAGGCGCGTCACGAATGCAGCGCACGCAAAGCGTGCTAATGCAGAATGCAGCGGGCTGAAGCCCTAATGCAGCGCGCTTCGCGCTAATGAAGTTCGGCCGCTCACGCGGGGTGATACCCGCGCCGAAGCGCGAGGATCTACATTAGCGCACAGCGCGCTGCATTCTGCATTAGGGCGTAAGCCCGCTGCATTAGCGTTCGAAGAACGCGCTGCATTTGCCCATTGTTCATTGTAACAATGGGCATTATCGTGATATAATTCATATACATGGTGAGCAGTTTCAGACCGAATAAATTGCATATATCGGAGGAACCTTATGAAAACGGGGATCATTATTTACTCCCAAACGGGACACACCAGGCAGGCAGCGCAAAGATTGCGCGACGCTTTGCGCAACAAGGGACAGGAATGCGAGCTGCTGGAGGTGCAGGTCAGCACCGCGAAACCGGAAGCAAACATTGACAAGATTCAGTTTACCGTCAAGCCCTCGCCTGAAGGGTATGACAGGCTGGTGTTCGCTTCACCCGTTTGGGCTTTCTCCCTGTGCGGCGTCATGAAGGCCTACATGGCGGGGCTGCCCTCCCTCGGCGGCAAAAAGATCAGCCTGTTCGTCACCCATCATCTGCCGCTTCCGTGGATGGGCGGCAATAACGCGATCAAGCAGATGAAGCAGCTGTGCGAGGATAAGGGCGGGCAGGTGCAATCCCACGCGGTCATCAGCTGGAACGAAAGGCGGCGCGAGGTTGATATCGCCGGTATGCTGAACAGGCTGGCCTGAGCATGCAAGGAGGGGGCGCTGTGAACAGAACTATTTCCGCCCCGCCGCCCGCGCCGGATATCCTGTATATGAAAGAGGCTTTACAAGAAGCCAATGAGGGCATCAAGGCGGGAGACGGCGGGCCCTTCGGATGCGTCATCGTCAAGGGGGACCGGATCGCCGGCAGGGGACATAACCGGGTCATCCTCAAGCGCGATCCGACCTGCCACGGCGAAATGGAAGCGATCCGCGATGCCTGTGAGGCCCTGGGCACCTATGACCTGGCAGGCTGTGTCCTCTATACCACGGCGGAGCCCTGCCCGATGTGCCTGGGCGCCATCCTGTGGGCAAATATCCGGCAGGTCTACTTCGGCTGCAACCGCGAGGACAGCGACGGTATCGGGTTTCGGGATGAGGTGTTCTATAAGTATCTCAAGGGAGAAGCGGATATCCTGAACGCTTCGGAGTTCGGCCGCGAGGAATGCCTGGAGCTGTTTGAAGCGTACAAGGCGCTGGATAACAAGACGAGTTATTAAACTCATGTTGGAAGGTGTGGCGGGCAATGACGGCTGAATAAGAGCACGGTGAAGATTGAACCGCTGCAAGCGCGAGCGGTTTTGCTTCAGGAAGCATAAAGAGTAAGGGCCGCCCCGGCTTACCGGAACGGCCCTGTGGCTTGCTTTGATCGCGAAGCCGTCGGAATGGTTATGTGAGTAAAGATGAGTCTATGATGATTCCCGCCGGTTGCACTATGCGTTTATAGCGAGTGAAGTACCCGTTTATTATGGGCCTGTCTCACCTGTTGCGCCTATCGCGCCAGTCGGGCCAGTTGCGCCAGTGGGACCTGTCTCACCTGTCTCACCTGTCTCACCTGTCGAACCAGTCGGGCCAGTTGCGCCAGTCGGGCCTGTCTCACCTGTCGCGCCTGTCGGACCAGTCTCACCTGTCGGGCCCTGGATGCCTTGAATTCCTTGCGGGCCTGTGGCGCCGGTAGGACCAACCGGGCCCACGGGGCCTGTCATGCCTGTGGGGCCGGTAACGCCTGTCGGGCCCTGGATGCCTTGAATTCCTTGCGGGCCTGTCGCGCCGGTAGGACCAACCGCGCCCTCGGGGCCTGTCATGCCTGTGGGGCCGGTAACGCCTGTGGGGCCTGTCATGCCTGCGGGACCTGCCGCGCCGGGATCACCTCTGTCACCCTTATCGCCTTTTTCGCCCCTTCTGCCTCTTTCACCCTGATCGCCCTTTTCGCCCTTTTCGCCCTTAACGCCTTCGGGCATAAAGACGGCGAAATAGGCAGTCTCGCCTGTCTGTTCATTTTGCATGGCGCTGACCTCGATCATGACGCCGTATCCCTGCTCGAGGAAGGAGTTTGCCAGACTCTCAAAGCCTGACAGCCTCTGGGCATCTGCTTCACCTTCCGCTATTTTGACATAGCCGGCCGGCAGCGGTGTCTGTTCTGTTTTTGCCGTGTTCTGCAGCAGTACGACACAGAGGAGAATTGCCAGAAAACCCAGCGCGATGGAGGATAACCTGATTCGTGCGGTTTTGTTCATGTTGTTCTTTCCTTTTCTTTAGTAGAACCATATACCGGTCCGGGCAGTAAGGGGAAGGCAGATGGGGAACGGGATGTAACCCATCACCGGGCATGGACGCAAATTGATTAATTATAGAACCAACTAACGCGTTTCGGAAGATAATATATGAAAATCGCAATTTATCCGTGTATTGCGAAACATCATCGGCAAGATAGTCCAAGGCTTATCGCCGCTTGCTCTCCTCCTTGACTGCCTGTGCCGGCCGTGTTAGATTACTGCCAAGGGGGCGAAGGCAGGCACTGCCTTGATAGTCAAGTATACCCACGGAAGCAGGCGCGACACTCGTCGCGCTCATTAAAATCAATCCCCTCGATTCGGGCCCGGGACAATCGATAGGGTTTATGTGACACAGGAGGGGCTACTATATGCAAAACAGCGGCACCGGCAGCAGGGGCATCTATCCCGGCGGGTTTGACCGCGTCCGCCGATGGATCCGCGGGCTGAAGCCCTGGCAGGTTCTGCTTGCGATGTATGCGCTGTTTGGCGTGCTGCGCGCCTTAATTGCCTTGTACACCACTGCCACGCCGGTGGTGCAGCCGGACGAAGCGCTCTACCTGCATCTTTCCCATTCGATCATCCGCAGGGGAGAGCTTCTGTTTCGCGGACAGCCTATCCAATACGGGTACATTCTCTACCCTCTGCTGCTGTCGCCCTTGCACCTGCTGCCTGAAAACATCAGTATTTTCAGGGCCATTCAGGTTTTTAACGCGCTGGCGATGAACCTGGCGGTTTTTCCGGCATACGCGCTGGCAAAGGATATCACCGGCAGGCGGTCGTACGGCCTGCTGATTGCCCTGCTGACCCTGCTAATGCCTGATCTGTTTATGACACGGCATGTGATGGCCGAGAGCGTCGGGTTCCCGCTTACGCTGGCCGCGTGCTGGGCCTTCTATACAAGCTATGACGCGCCGCCGCGCTTTCGCACAGCCTTGCTCTGGGGCGCGATTGGGTTTTTGCTGTACGCATTAAAGCCCGGCCTGCTTGCCCTGCCCGCCTGCTTTTACCTGATACTTATTTTCCGCGCGATCAGGCAGCGAAAGTACAAGCGTCTGCTTCACGCCCTGTTCAGCGTGCTGATCCTCCTTTGCTTCTATGGCGCGTACCGGATGCTTCTGATCCATGGCCTGCGCATGCCGGTTGAGCAGCTATCGCTGTACCAGTCACAGACCCACCCGTTTGATCTGGCGCACATCATCCAGGTGATCAACGGCCTGTTTGTTTATGGGCTGTATGTGCCGCTGGCCTTCGCCTTTTTCCCGCTCCTGTTTCCCTTGGCCCACCTGCGCGCCTTCGCGCCCAGGCAGCGGGATATGCTGGCCGTGTTCGGTCTGGCGCTGTTGGCCATGTTACTGGGTACCGTCTATGTGATCTACTATGATGAGGTGCTCAAAGGGGCAGCCCCCTACGCGGCCCGCGTCCATATACGCTATCTATCCGCGTTTTTACCGGTGATGACAGCCTTTCTCTTCTCTCCCGCGCTGGAAGGCCGGCGCGTCAACGCGCCGCTGGCGGCGGGGCTGTCTTTTATAGCGGCCGGCATCATCCTGTTGGGGCCTTTGTCCACCGCCAGCGGGCGTGCCTTTAACACGGATGCCCTGTTACTCGCCGCTGCCGCGTTCAAGACTGAAAGCTTCAACGCGCGGCTGATATGGCCCGCGGCTGCCTTATCCTTCGCGGCGGCAATGATCTTTTTGATCCATCGCCGCGGCTGGGAAGGCGCGTGCAGGCGGTTGACCCTTGGCTTTTTGATCTGTTCGTTCCTGGGCAGTGGCGCCGTCGCCGCCTGGCACTACCGCTACCATGAGGATTCGATCTACCCCGGGGCTTCGGCCTCGGCCGCGGCGATGACGGATGGCCTGCCAGCGCTGGGCGTCGTCAGGGACGGCGGCTTTTTCTGGCCTGAGGCGATCGAGCTGGATCTGGCGTCCCGCTTCGGGATGCCGGTCATTGAGCTGGATGACCTGATAGAGAATGCCCTGGCTGACGGCAGCGCCGTATCCTTCCTGCCCAAGGCCTATTGGCATGAACAGCCCGCCTACGCGCTGGACGCGCCTGTATGCCTGGTGTTCGTCGGGGAGACACTCAACCGGATCGTCCTTTCCAAAGACCTGATGATGAACAGCCGGGTCACGGAGGATTCCGCGTATGTGGTGGCGCGGGCGGTGCCCGGCGCTCCCCTTCTGCACAGCGGCCTGTCCGGCTTCAGCGAGGGTTGGGTGAAGGATGGCAGCCGGTTCACCTTGTTTGACCCCGCGCTGCGCGCAAATGGCACGATCAAGCTGCGCCTGCAGGCGCGGATGGGGGACGGGGAAGGCAGCCTCCTGCTCAGCAGCGGCGGGCAAACGGCCCTGCTGCCGCTGACATCAACGTTGGGTTGGGTCGAGGCTTCCTTTGCTGTGGATGACCCCGGCCTTCCGGTCACAGTGTATTTCTCGGCCAGCGGCGGCAACGGCCAGGTGTATGTGGAAACCTATCTTGTAGAATAGCGGCACGCGCGGTTTTACCGCCTCTGCGGCGGAGCTTTCGCGATCCGGGGCAGCGGGCAGGCTGCACTGGATCGCGTTTGTTTCCGGGTACATTCTTGTATCATGTATGACCCTTTTTTCGGATGATACGAAAGGATGGAAGCCCTATGATGACAGGACGCCGCTTTATTGCCGTGTTGCTTCTCCTGTGTTCTCTGCTCCTGATGTTTGTTTCTGCCGCAGGCGCGCAGGCCGTTGAGACTGGGCTGCAAGCATTGCTTGAAAAGATCCCCGCCTCCGCCTTTGAAGCCGGCTGGCTGAGCTACGCGAATGTTCACGCGCTGATCCGGGGCACGTCGGGCGCCGTGATTCCCCAAAGCGCGCAGGAGGCTGACGGCCTTCAGGGAGGCCCCCGGGACGGGGCGCTGCTGCAGGCCTATCAGGCGCTGGCCGCCGGCCCAAGCGATCTGTTTCAGCGCCTCTATCGCGGGGAGGATGTAATCATCTCAAGCGGTATCGATCTGTTTGCTATCAGCGAAGCGCTGGAACTCGGCCAGCCCCCTTCCCGCCAGGTTTGGCTGAGAGGCTCGTTTGATCGGGCAGCCATACTTGACCGGCTCAGGGAAAAGGGCTATCAGGCTTCTGCGGAAGCTTTCCCGGCTTTTGAAGTCTGGGGGCTGGATGGAAAGATTGATGGGGGGAAAACCCTCAATATGAAGAAGCGTAACCCCGCCTTCCTCTTTGGCGGAAACCTCGGGCAATCCTGGCCTGTGGGCTTGAATGGCGACCTGCTTTTCTCCAGTGCCGATGAGGCGGCTGTCCGCGCGGCGGCGGGAGGGGCGGAGCCTTCCCTATGGGGCCTTGGCCCGATTGTGGGGCTGGTCAAAGCGGCAGAAATGGTCAGCCCGGATCAGGCGGGCGAACTTGCCCAGCTGTATCTGCTCAAACCTTTGGCGGCAGGGCTGTCAGGCGCATTGCCCTGGGATAATCCGCCAGCGGCTCCTCTGCCGCCCTATACGCTGTTTTCACTGTCCCAAACATTCGCTTTAAACAGCGAGTGGGTGCTGATCGGCCTGTCATACCCCGATGCCGCACTGGCTTCTGAGGCAGCGGAAGCCTTAGCGATCAGATACGGGCAGGCTGTGCTGCCCCGTACAGGCGAACAGCTTTCCGACCGCGTGGCGGCCATGGGGGGAGTATCCGGGACGCCCTTTATCATGGAATCTGAGGACGGCTCAAGCTCCGTCATCCTCCCCCTGCAATTCGAGATCCCGCAAGGAGGCGCGCCTGCGGCTATCCGCTTCTTTGTCAACCTTCTCCTGTCCCGCGGTCTGGGGTGGCTGGCGGCGGGGCAATGAAGTTGCCATAGGGATCGCAAAGATCTGAGAGGGGGTCAGGGAGAGCGTGCCTGGTTGGTGAAGATACGCCGCTGAGTTGAAATTATTTCCATGTCTCTTTATAATGAATCCCGATATTGGAGGGAGCAAAGGCGGTTTATGGATAATAGAGGCTGGCGAAGGCCGCAGCGCAGAACTTACAGCATACGAATCCATGCATCGTGGAAGCGATTGATATTGATTGCGGCAAGTATTTTGATGATTACGGCGGCAGGGTTGACTGTCAATTACATCGTTCAAGGACAGAATGTGCGCAGCATGCTGCGTGAACTTAAAGCTGAGCAGAGCGGCATAGCTGAATCTCCTGAAAATCTGACTGATATCGCCGCCCAGGAACCTGTGTTTACATCCGCCCCTTTACAGACTAATCCGCCTGTATTTACACCCTATCCATTGCCGGCATTTGGAGCGGCTATGCAGCCCGGATTCTTATCCGCCTTCCAGAAGAACAATGATATGATTGGCTGGCTGAAAGCGGATGCGTTTTCTGATATCGACTTTCCCATCGTACAACGGGATAACAGCTATTATTTAGATCGGGATTTTTACAGGAGAAGAAATATTGCGGGCACGGTGTTTTTAGATGCGGGCAACTGCATTATGCCCCAAGATCAGAACCTGATTCTTCATGGGCATAACATGCAAAACGGCACTATGTTTGGCAAGCTCTCTCGTCTGCTTGAACGAAACGTGTTGCTGACGGCCCCGTTTTTTCGTTTCAGTACGCTCTATGATTCGCAGGTGTATGTGCCTTATGCCATATCGGTAGTATCCATTGACCCGAGCAATGCACGCTATGCGCATCTTATTGCGCCGCGGTTTAATAGCATTGAAGCGCAATCCGGCTATGTCAACGCAATGCGGCACTTCTCCGCTTTTAATTTTCCGACACAGGTAGAACCCGATGACCGTATGCTGACACTGATTACCTGCTACGGCAGTAAAAATGATGAACGCTTAGTGCTGTCGTTGCGTGCGCTGCGGCCGAATGAAAACGAGGAAAGCGTGAAAGCCCTTCTTGCAAGCCAGACCATTACGAACTGAATATCAGCAGATTTTTATTGTTCTGCCAATCATACATTGGCCTCATCTCGCATCAATGCTTCGCGATGGCAGGATATTCTTCTTTTATGAAGCGGTCTGCATTCACATTGTCAATAAAATATGCCTGCCTTCTTCGTCGGATTCTGGCCTGTTCATGTAATTCGCCGCGCTGCGCAATGGCACTGTAAACGCCAAACTTCAGTTGGCCGATT
The DNA here is from genome assembly GCA_023460055.1 of Bacillota bacterium. GTDB lineage: Bacteria > Bacillota > Clostridia > Christensenellales > Aristaeellaceae > UBA1038. The sequence goes on from JAEWRJ010000104.1 coordinate 22,444, forward strand.
GGCTGATGGCGCTTTGGTTCACCCCTGTCATTTCTGCTATCTTTTCCCGGAGAACTTCATCCGCTTCAGGCGTACGGCCTGCTTCCTCATCATGAATAACTTATCAATATTGGCTTTTTATAATCTACTTGTCTTTGAAGTCATTGAAGCATGAAGTCTATAGCCATGATAGTGTTTCTTGCCGTATAAATTTATTTCTGCATTATTATTAAAAGTATTGTTTATAACAATTTTTTGAGTTAATATTACTAAGGTGTGCTTTTTAGACGATGTATAGGAGCGCATGACTAAAGCGTGCTAAAAAGTCGGTGATATGCAGCGGCGCGGCAAGAGAATGAAGAAGGCTATGATGTAAAGGAGAAAAGAACGGATGATGAACAAAAAAAGCAAAGCAAAAAATATTCTGCTCATACTTGCATTGGTATTCTGTATCAGCGGAGCGTGTCCCGTGGTTTCATTCGCCGAAGGTGTTGATCTGCCGGCCGGGGGTGTTGTGGCAGATGACATTCCGGGTGCGGCCAGCGGGTTCAGCACGGCGAAAAACTTCCACATCTTCAGCAACGAAGCGACTGTGGGTGTTCATACAAACGGAAACATTGCCACGGGGAACTTGATCGGTGATGTGAACTTCGGAACCAATGTGCACGGCGGGGGTGTTAAAAAAGACATCCATTATCTGAGGTCGGTTACACGGATAGCAGGCAGTTCTTTTGTGGCCAGCACCCCAACAAGAGGGCTGAAGGTGGTATTCGGTTCCGGAGTCAACCTTTCCTGGGCAGATAACGGGAACAAGCTGGCAGTTAATGGGACTAAACTGGATAGTGTAAATAAAAGCGGTGAAGCCTTCATCGACAAGGACGGTCAAACATATATCGATTTTACGAAAGTTTTTAATGAGCTGCGAGCCGAATCGGACGCTTTTGCGAACAACACCCAAACAGCGGGCGTTGCTATCGATTTCAGCGACCCAAATAATCGTGTTATTGATGTCTCCAATGCGGACGTCCTGGAGACGGGTGCCGTAAAGCTGATAAAAAGGAATGAGAACGGAACGCAAACTTTGTCCGGCGCAAAGTTTGATCTATACAGGACGGGGACGCAGAATCCCATTGAAACGGGCTTGGAGACGAATGAAAACGGAGAAATTACCGTAATCGGGCTTGCTGCAGGTGATTATTTTTTTCGGGAAACGCAAGCCCCGGCTGGTTATGAAGCGATACAGCAGGATACAGGCTTTCAGATTGCGTCAGCCAATACATCCGGCTCCGGTTATATTTATGTGACATTGACAAAAGCGCAGCTGGAACAGAGTACTCCAATAAAAATCACGGGGCTTAGCAAGAACAGGCCCGGTGTGATTGTCAATGTGGATATGCAGGGCAGTAGCAGCCTTCATATATACTCTCAAATCAATCTTGTGATCGACGGTGTGCAGCGAAATAACAAGGAAACAGAGGACTTTTCAGACGCTAAACTCCTTTGGAACTTCCCGAATTCTACCCTGAGTGTCTATGTTGACAGCCCCTTTTTGGGCACAATTCTTGCCGCCGGCGCTTATGTTGAAGCAAATCAGAATTTGGATGGAAGCATTATCGCCAATAGGGTTAATATCAGGGGCGGTGAATCGCACCGATGGGATTTTCAAATGCAGGCCGACACGACCGTTGAACCGGTTGATGTGGAGGTAAGAAATAGGCTGACATCTTTGAGGCCTTACAGCGTGACATTCTCGAAGGTCGCGGCGGGCCAGGGGGAAGAACTGGCGGGCGCGCAGATCACTGTCTCCGGAACGGACGTCAACGGCGGAACCTTCAGCGAGACATGGACGTC
>JAEWRJ010000105.1 GCA_023460055.1 Bacillota bacterium
ACCGGATGCAATGTGCGCGATGAAGCCTTCAGCTACGTCGCAAAGGCGCGGGACGGACGGCGCGATTTTCTGTACATCGGCGGGACAAAGATCGCCGGGTGCCAGATGTACCTGACCGACGCGAATGCCGAGGAAATCAAGATCGCGCCGGGCGGCGCCTGGATCAGCGCGAAGGTACAGCTGACGTTTCGGCAGGCCAGCCAGAACGACGGCAGCCTGTATACGCCGCCCGCTCCACCCCCGCCACCCGCCGCGGCCGGAGGGGGCGGCGGAGGGGGGAACAAGGTGACCATGAAACCGGCCGTCGCCAAAGCAATGAAGGCCATTTTGGCCTTTCAATCAAAAACAATGGCGAAACCTGCCGTTAAAACGCAAGTCAACAAGGCGGTCAACACCATCAACGCGATCATCAAGGACGCCAAAAAGGCCAGCCCGCCCAAGAACAACCAAAGGCCTACCCTATCCATCAACTAAGCGAAAGGAGGCAGCGGCATGGCTGTTTACAGGGTAAATAACATCCCCGCCCCGATCCGCTTTGGGAGGATGGGGCTGGTGGAGCGGACGGTGCAGAACGCGAAAAACCTGATCATGCTCAGGCGCGGAGAGCTGCCCTACGACAGGACCAGGGGGCTTGACCCCGACCTCTATCACCTGCCGGTGCATGAGGCGCGCGATATGCTGCCGCGGGAGATTGACCGGGTGATGATGCTGGAGCCGGACGCGGCGGTTGTCTGGACGGACTGCCATCTGGACGAACGCGGCGAGCTGATCATTGAGGCTGACATCGAGATCGATATTGAGGAATGAGCGCGCGCAGCGCGCTGCACGCAATGCTAAATGCTAAATGCTGAATGCGAAATGACGGGGGAGAGTCCGCGCTGAAGCGCGACATTCAGCATTCCGCATTCAGCATTTAGCATTTCCGACCAAAGGGAGGATACGCATGGACAACACGGAGCTGCATTATGTGAGCTATGACCCGGAGGAAATCTGGAAGGAAATGATGCTTGCCTACATCGAGGCGGGCGGCGACCTGCTCTACCCGGGCGACGAGAAGGAAATGCTGCTGAGGTCCGTGCAGGCCGTTGTGACCCAGGTGTTCGCCGGCATTGACGCGGGCCTGCGGATGCAAACGCTGCGCTATGCCGTGAAGGAGTACCTTGACCTGATCGGGGAAAACAGGAACTGCCCGCGCATCCAGGCAAGCCCGGCAAGCAGCGAGGTGGAGGTCAGCTTCCGGGCGACGGGCAAATCCGATGTGCTGACAGCCGGGCGCGCGATGACAGCTGACGGGGAAACCTTCTATGAGCTGGCGGGCGATCTCATTTATACGGGCCTGGCCCAGGTAAGCCGCGCCGCTGTGGTATGCCGGCAGGCGGGCAGCGCCGGAAACGGATTGTACGCGGGCGCGCAGATGGCGCTGGCGATTGGGCATGACGCGGTGATCAGCGTGATGGTCACCAAGGACGCGAGCGGCGGCAACGACGCGGAGGATGACGAAAGCTACCGAGACAGGATACGCCTGCACGGCCTGGCCAGCATCACAACCGGGCCGGCCAGCCAGTACAGAGCGGCCGCCATGAACGTTTCGAGTGAAATACTGGACGCCAAGGCCGTCAATGAGGGGGCCGGGCTGGTGGGCATCTACCTGATCATCCAGGACGGGGAAGGCCATGAGGCGATTATCGCGGACGTGGAAGCGGCGCTGAGCCCGGATGACGTGCGGCCGCTGACTGACACCGTGACCGTGGCGGAGGCTGCGGCCGTCAGCTACACACTGAATGTGAAATACAGAGCGCCCAGCGGGACAGACATCATCCCCGCGCTGAGCCGGGTGATCGATGAGTATGCCGCCTGGCAGGATAACAGCATAGGCCGCGCCTTTAATCCCGACAGGCTGATGGCCTCCATGTACCAGGCGGGCGCTGAGCGCGTGCTGTGGGGAGAAGGAAGCGCCTTTGACGGCGGGCCCGTGGAATACACAGAGATCCAGCAGAGCGAGCGGTGCAAGGGCGTGATCGCGATGGAGGCGATGGTGCCATGATCGAGATTGATATCAGGGAGCTGGTGCCGCGCTTTCTGCGCAAGGACAAAAACGGAGGCGCCATCGCGGCGGCCATCGAGGCGGCGATGCGGTATACCGCAGCCCAGGCGCTCACGGGGCTGAACCTGGTGGCGGATACCGACACAATGCCCGAGTGGCGGCTGGATGAAATGGCCTGGGAGTTGAACTGCCTGTATGACTACAGGGCGGGCGCGGAGCAAAAGAGGCGCTGGATCAAGCACAGCATCCCGATCTACCGGATCTACGGAACGCCGCGGGCGATCATCAACTACCTGGAGGGCATGTTTGATCAGGTAGAGGTTGAAGAAAACCTGCTGTACGGCGGGGATCCGTTTCACTTCCAGGTGACACTGACAGGCGAGTGGACGGACGAGAAGGAAGCCTGGGCCAGGCGGGCCGCGGACGTGGCCCGGAATGTGCGCAGCGTGCTGGACGCCATCGCCGTCGGCAGCCACCACCGCCTCTTCATCGGAGGCAGCGGCGAGGCAGCGGCCGGATTTTCTTACGGCATGACGGGAGACGGCCTGCTGACCGGCACCCTGCCGCAGGACAACATGGCGGGCGGACTGGCGGAGGCAATGGCTGCCGCCCGGGGCATAGGCGAGGGAAACGTATTCCCCTACCCGAAGGCCGGGACGCAGCCTGATATCAACACGGTCGCCGGGCTGGCGGAGGGGTCCGCTGAGGCCGCTATTGACCAAGGGGGCAGCGTTTACCCCTATACCATGTGCGGGACACTGATGAGCGGTGAGTGAGAAGGGAGGGCAATCATGCTGACAACGGCGGCGCTGGGCGCTTTGAGGACCTATCTGAAGGATAATCTGGCCTATGCCAAGTACAAGGTTGGCGGGACCTATTATCAGGCGGCAATCCAGGAGGCCATCATACTGGGAGACGGGCGGGTATCCGTCACGTTCATTGTGGATCATACCATCGCGGGGGATATCACGGTGAGCGAAGTGCAGCTCTATAGCCTCAACGGGGTGCTTTGGGTGACCAAGGCGGAGAGCATCACCCGAAAAGACGCGCAGGAGGGCATCCTGTACCGGTTCAGATTCTCGATAACGGAGGACATTGACTGATGGGATACGCAAGAAAGAACTGGAAGGATCATGTGGTGCAAAAGCCGCGGACCTACACAGAGGTGACGAACCCGGACGGGACCAAGACCTACACGCCCGCTCCGGGGGAAATACTCCAGCCGGGAACGCCGCAGAGCGCTACCAACTTCAACAGCATCGAGGAAGCGCTGCAGCACTGCGCTGTTGCGCTGGACGCGCTCACGATTTTCTACATGGCCATGACGCGCAGCTATGAGGCGCGGATCAAGGCGCTTGAGGATCAAGTGGCCGCCCTGGCGGGCGGCTGATAAGGAGGGCAGCGGCATGGCTTTTAATATCATTAAAAACTCGCTGGGTACAGCGGTTCAGGCGGATCGGGATCTGCGGGAGATACTGATCGACAGCGCGGACGACCTGGATGATATCCCGCAGGACACGGCACCGGGCAGCGTGGCTTATACCCCCGATATGACGATCATGTTCACAAAGGGGAATAACGGCACCTGGTCGAGAATCGGAGGCAGCTGATATGGATGCTGTGAGCGTAGGCGCGGCGCTGGCCCTGATGGCGCAGCTGGTTCCGGGGCTTTCCGAGGCACTGCAGAATGTCCAGGTAGCGATTGAATCTGCTGGTTCCGCCGCGGATCTGGCCAACGGGGCAGCGGCGAACGCCGCCAATAACGACAAGGCTTTATCCCTGTACATCACGATGACGTACGCAATTTTGCGCAAGCAGCAAAAGGAGATCGATGATCTCAAAAACGCTGTGACCGCATTAGCAACATAAGGAGGACTGCATGGACAACCTGAATAATACGGATCCCCGGGGGATGACCGATGAGGAGATCGCAGCCCTGGAAGAGGAGCGGCGGCAGGAAGAGGAAGCCCGGCTTGCGCCTTACAGACAGGCGGCGCAGGAGCGCAAAGAGAGCGCCGTCATTATCGCCGAACACGACGAGCTGATGGCTGAGATGCTGTTTGACCTGGCCATGATGAAGATAGGGGGAGCCTAATGGTTTACAAACTGATGAAAAGGATCATCCAGCGCGGCGGCTATGACCGCGCCGCGACGGAGGCGAAGCTGACCGCTTTTCTGGAAGCCGGCAGCCTGACGCAGGCGGAATACGATGAACTGAGCGCATTGATGGAGGAAACGACCGATGAATAACAGCCCGCTGGAGTTTCTGGCCAGGATCTATGACAACGTGGTGTTGTATGACACTAACGGGAACCCGAGCATCTTTGTGCGCTTCCCGAAAATGAAATCTATCGAGCTGGACGCCAGCCTGCCGGACCATACGCACCCGGCATTCATCACCAATGGCGTTGAACAGCCTGAACTGCTGATCGGCAAATACAAGGCCTGCGAACTGGCGGCGGACGGGACGCTGTACAGCCTGCCGAACATGCCCCCGCGCGTCAGCCTGGGCGCTGACCCCTTCCTGACGCGCCTGCGCGCCTTTGGCGGCGGCGTGAGCGGCAAAACGGTGGCCGACAGCGGCTTCCTGCTGCTGCTGGCGGCGAAGAACGGCTGGGTACCCAAGGGCAATAACAACTATTCCTACGATTACCGGGACGGCACGGGCTGGGAATTGAATAAAGCCCTTACCGTCGGCACTGTGCGCGTATTCCGCGGGTGGACCTATGAGTGCCTGATCGCCCATACGACCAGTGCCGAGCTGATGCCGACCAACGCGCCGGCCTACTGGAAAAAGCTGGCCCACGTCGGCGGAACGCCGGCAAACCCGAGCCAGTTTTCCGCAGACAGCCGCTGGCAGGGCTACAATACCCTGACCGGCAGCGGGCCGCTGAGCTGGTACCTGGACGGCACGCCCGGCAGCCCGGCTGACCTGAACGGCAACTGCGCCGAGCAGGACTACGGCTACCGGATCGTGAACTGCGAGATCCAGATCCTGCCTGACAACAACGCGGCCCACCCCACCGCCGACCTGGGCGCGGCCTCCGCTGCCTGGAAGGCCATCCTGCCCAACCTCGCGGATGACGGCTATACCCTTGTGGCGCCGGGTACAGCGGGTACAGTGAAATGGACCTGGCAAAACAGCAAGCTGACGTTGGACACCGTGCCGACGGCCTTTGACAACGAACAGAGGAGTACCGCATTCAAAGATCTGGCTGTGAACGCCACCAACATGCCCTTTGTGCCGCACATCCTCAAGGAACTGGGGATTTTCCCGCTGGCCGGAAGCACGACCCAGGGGCAGGTTTACATCCAAATGACGGCAGACGAGCGCTTCCCGCGGCGCGGCGGCTACTACTACAGCGCCTCCGCCGCCGGGTTGGGCTACGAGCACTGCCACTACACCCGCGCGGCCGCGAACACGCTCTATGGCGCCCGCCCCCGCTCCCTGAAAACCCTGTAATCTGGCCCTTGATCACCTGAGGGGGTGCGCGATAGCGCATCCCCCGGGATTTCCGAAAGGATGAATCGTGCCTGACTATGACAAGATCGGCCCGTGCTGCCAGAAAATCGAGGACATGATGCGCTACGCGAGCGATGTCATTGACCACTGGCCGCCCTACCACAAGTACACTGACGGAGAAGAGATCAGGAGGCAGATGCTGCTCCTGCTGCGGCTGGCGACCAAGGCCAGGCTGCGGTATTACAACAAGACCACGCTGTCGGAGCTGGACACGGAGAAGGAAGTGCTGAAGGCCTTCATCCGCGCCGCCAACGCCACCGTGTTTTCAGACAAGAAAGGCCAGAGGCGCCGGCTGCTCTCAGATCACAGCTTCGGGGTATGGAGCGAGAAGATCAACGAGATCGGCAAGCTGATCGGCGGATGGATCCAGACCGTGAGCAAGTCACATACAAAAGAATAAAAGGGCGGCCGCGATGCCGCGTTTTTATGGGGAACATGCTGTGAATTGGGCCAGTCCGTTTGACGGTGGTGGTTGCGCTTCCCGCGGCGCGGCGGCAACTACAACAACACCTCCAACGCCGGGTTGGGCTACGAGAACTGCAACAACACCCGCGCGAACACGAACACGAACTATGGCGCCCGCCCCCGCTCCCAACAGATCAAAAGAGCCGCCCGGTCAAGCGCCGACGGCCGCATAAACAGGATGGGAGGAGTGTGCTTCCCCGCGGCTTCGGCCGCAAACAATCATCCGCGCCCTGTGATCTGGGGCCCGGAATCGCCATAAAGCGCCCCGAAAGGGCGACCCGCTGAGGTTGCGGCAGCATGACAGGCAATCAACGCGGCGCGGTTACGCCACGTATGGCCAGAACGGAGGTGCGGGATTGGAAAAGCTGCATGATCTGAAACAGCACATCTGTTCATTCGAGAACCTGATGACGGCCTACAGGAAGGCCGCTCAAGACAAGCGGTATCGCAGCGAGGTGATCTCATTCGGCTTTAACCTGGCTGAAAACCTGCTTTCGATACAGCTGGAACTGCTGGATGAGAGCTACCGGGCAGGGAACTACAGGGAGTTCTACGTGCGGTACCCCAAACCGCGGCTGGTGATGGCGCTGAGCTTTCGTGACAGGGTGGTGCAGTGGGCGATCTACCTGCAGATCAACCCCTACATCGACAAGCGGTTCATCGCCCAATCCTACGGGTGCAGGAACGGCAAGGGCACGCTGGCGGCCGCCCAATGCCTGCTTAACTGGATGCGCCTGATCAGCCGGAAACCGGACGCCAAAGACTGGGTGATCATCAAGGGCGACATCAGCAAATACTTCTACCGGGTGGACCATGAGACTGCGCTTAGCATATACGCACAGATCACGGATGACGCGTGGTTTATGCGCCTGATCGGCCGCATCATCAACGATCCGCACGTTCCCTTCGGGTTACCTGAGGGCATGGATATCGGCGACTGTCCGAGGGAAAACAGGCTGTACAGCGTTGGCATGCCCATCGGAAATCTTACCAGCCAAGAAACGGCCAATGTCTACCTTGACCGGCTGGACCGCTACTGCAAGCATGTTTTGCGCATACGCTACTATGCCCGGTATATGGATGATTTCATCATCGTGACCAGACGCAAGGAAGCGCAGGGCATATTTGATCAGATTTCCAAATACCTGAAAGATGAACTGAGGCTGACCATCAGCCCCAAGAGCAGGATACTGCCCGCCGGGCAGCCCTGCGAATTTGTGGGCTATACCATTTCCCCTCACGGGCTGAGGATGAGAAAGAAAACAAGCAGGCACATCAAACGGAGCCTGCTGTATATATCCGACCGCTACGCGCAGGGCGGCCTGAGCCAGGACAAGGCGATGCAGACCATCCGGTGCTATATCGGCATGACCAGGCATTGCAATGGGCATACCCTGCGCCGCTGGATATCTGAGCGTATTGCGCTGCGCAAGGGCGGAAGCGAAGGAGGTGATGGAGATGGGAAACATGGAGTTGATCGAGCGCCTTTGCGAGATGCTTGACACTGCGCAGGACATTATCCGTCAGCAGGCGGAGCTGCTGAACATGCACGGGATCCAAACGGATACCGGAGGCCTGGAGGAACGGCGGCAGGCGCTGCTGGAAGAGATCGAACAGAACACGTGAAAGGAAATGAGCTTATGGTTACATCTGAACAATTTGCGGCAAAAGCTGTCGAGCGCCGGCACCTGGGCATCACCTATCAAGGTGATCGAAACAGCGAAATGTGCGACGCCTTTGTGGAGAATACATTAAAAGCTGCCGGGGGCCCGGATAAGAACTGGGCCGGCAGCAATACGATGCTGCGCAAAGCCCTGACCGCCATGTATCCGCTGGACATGGCGCGCAAGCAGGGGCTTCTGGAGCGCGGGATGCTGCTGTTCATCGTCGCTCATGACGGCGGCGAGCCGCCCCAGTATCAGAATGACGGCCTGGGGAACGCCAGCCATGTGGGGATTTATAC
>JAEWRJ010000106.1 GCA_023460055.1 Bacillota bacterium
CGCAGTGCCTCATGTCAATATGAGCGCGAAGGAATAATCGATGCCTCACATAATTTGAGCGCGAACCCTGTCGAGCGCTAGCAGGAAATTACTGCGGAGATTGACAGGGAGAGGCCGCCATGCCAGCCTTCCGGCAGGGTCAGCCCCGCAGGGGATGGCCCTTGATCTGACCCCGCATGGCGGCAGAGGCTCCCTGTCAATCTGAAAAGCAGAACATTTCCGGGGAAGTGGGTCATATCATCCATCAGGTACTGGTGTTCCTGGCTTTGACAACAACACGGACACCGGCTTTCTGTTTGTTCAGCCGCCCTTGCCTGTCTTCCTCAACCCTGGCAATCAAGTGCTCTGTTTTCTCCTGCGCAAGACCCGTCAACATGCACTGAAGACGCACAATGTTACGGGTCAGCTCCGCCGGATTGACAGCTTTCCTTCGCTCAATCAGTTCAAGTGCCTGCTGAGACGACAAGACTTCTGCCTGCAATAAACGTGAAAACGGTGTTTGCGGCTTATCATAGACACGCTTGCGCCTGCCAACCGCGTCCTCCGTCCATGCGATAGGCTTTCTGGTGGCGGTAAAGTAGTTCATCTTGATACATACCAGCTCCCAGAGAGCAGCCAATACCTTGCGTTCTTCCTCCGTGTCATAGCGGTAGTAAAATCCATAGCGTCGGACAACATGGTTGTTCTTTGACTCCACATGCGCTTGATCGTTCTTTTTGTAGGGCCTGGCACGGGTGAAAAAGATATCCCGGCCCGCCGCCCATTCAACCACATCGTAGTTGATCAACTCACTGCCATTGTCGCAGTCCAAGCCTTGAACCTGGTAGGGGATTGCCTCTATGGCCGCATCCAGAGCTGTACGGATATGCTTGTGCGCGTTATTGCGCATCGCTTCCATATGAACCCATCCTGTTGACACATCGGTCAAGGTGAGTGTTCTGGCAAACTCCCCCTTGAGCGTAGGGCCGCAGTGCGCCACCGTATCTACCTCAAAGAAGCCGGGTTCCGAAGATACTTCGTCACCTGCTTTTCGGATTTTGATGCTGTTTCGCAGCAGAACGCCCGGCTTGGTCGTGCTGATTCCCCTCAGGCGAAGGCGGTCCCGCTCTGTCTTCAGGTACCGGTCCACAGTTGCCGCGCTCATGCTGTGCAGCTCTTTGCGCACTTCCTCCGTCCAGCCGTTTTGACCCGGAACCAGTTCTCCATGAGACTCCAGGGAGGTAATCCAGTCAGGAAGGCCTTCTACCAAATACTTCCCGCAGGGCATGCACATGATGCGCCACAACCAAATCAGCTTCTCCTTGGAAGCTGTGCTGTACTTGCTCGACCGACTCCTTCTTCGGTCTGTGCGCTCGGCGCTCTTGCTCCCCAGAGTTGGAGAGGTCAGATACCGTCTGGCTGTGGACCTGCTTAATCCTGTGCTTTGACAGAAGTTATTAATGATCCCTGTCTTTTCGGACTTCTTTGCCCGATGATATCCCTTTTTGAGTTGTTGTGTAACCTCGATTCTTGCAACCATTGATACTGTTTTCCTTTTCATACTTTGAGCATACACTTCGCGCTCATTCTTATCTGAGGCACGACTTGTTCTTCGCGCTCATTATATGTAAGGTACGCCGATATATTGCCAAATAAACTATGCAGTAGTATAATCAACTCCAGCTAAAAAATGTGAACAGTTGGATATAGCTGTTGGGTTAATAGGTTAATAAAGTTAGTGAGGATAGCGGTTATGAAAAAGGTATTGGCTGTGCTGGCGTGGGTACTTATGGTTTCTATATTCATGGTTATGGATACTCAAGCGTCTTCGGATTCTTTTGATACGGGAGATGTACTTTATACGGCACCTTATAGTCAGGATTTTTATACCGATATTGCGCCAAATGTCCAGTTGATTGATCCAGGCAGTATAAAAGTGAATATTTCTTGGAGTAATCCTATACTAACTTTCGAGAAGAAGACGGTCAGTAATAATGGGCAGGATATCAGGTATTATGCGCTTAAAAACCCGCAAACAGTTGTATTTAATATAACGAACAACTCATCATCAGGTACTTCATTCTCAGGTACAATCTATGTCACACCTTCATATACAAGAACGAATGCTCGAGAAACCATGTCATCGAACATTCGAGTGTTGATGACAGAGCAGACCATAGTGCATACAATTCCAATGGGTGGATCCGATAATTCTATTTTATTGAAATATCAAAATGTTGAAGATCAATTTTTTGGTGAAATACCGATAAATCAATTGCTTAGTGGAGGCGCTTCAGCAAGCCAGATTGTTGATATTATGACCACAACTGTGAATTTTAAAATATCTACTTCTAAATAAAATAACTACATCTGCACAAAGGAATACAAATATGAAACGAGGGCTCTTACCTGGATTTGCGCTTACTCTGCTTGTTTGCTCTGCCTTTTATGTCCCTACATATGCATCCTCCGTTTCCCTGCATGAAGATGCGCTGGGGGAAGATTATCAGCTGGAGATTGAGATAAGCCCCTCGGTCAGTACCCAGACGGTAACGATCGACCTGGGCGGCGGTCAGCCTAAGCCGGGGGAAAGGCCTAAAGTGAACGTACTGGGGATTGATGTGCCGGCGATGATGGTGTTTGAATCGCCTTTTTCGATCGGCACCGCCCGGCTGTACAATACGGCGGAGTCGACCGTGGTTGTGGTCTATCAACTGCGAATTTCTGTGGCTGAATTGCGGCGGCAGGCGGGTATCACGGGATACAGCGTACAGCAGTATGAGGCGCTCCTTGCCGGAGAGGGGTTCGATCCGGAAAGCAGCTACATCGTCCTTTCGCAGACCAAGGGGATTTTGCCCGGCGGCTGGGTGGAGGAGATGGCTTTGGGAACATTGCCTGACGGGCGCACCCTCCCCGCGGGCAGCTATACGGCGGAACTGGTGATGGTGCCCTTTGACAGCGAGACCAGGCAGAGCATGATGCTCAGCGCTGTGGTCATGATTCCCTTCGTTGTGGAGAATGATCTGATCTCTTTGGATGTACAGGATAACGTGATGGATCTAAGCTTGTTTAATCCTGTTGATGCGGATACCAATTTGATTTACAGCATTCAAGTATCCCAATCGGAACTGGAACGCGTGAGCGGCGCGCCTCATCAGGATGAGGAGACGCTGAAGCGGCAGCAGGGGACACTTGGATTTGACAGCGCGTATGAGTTCATTTCTTTATATGAAAGTGAACCCGTCATGCCGGGCGGTTATCTGGAAGGGCTGCAGCTTAATGCTTTGCCGGATGGCGTATATTTACCCAAGGGGGAATATACGGGCTGGCTGGTGCGCTATGCTGTGGATGCTCAAAGCGGGGAGCGGGTCATGCTGGAGGTCAACACGCAGCTTCAGCTGGTCGTACGCTGAGCTGATTTACGGTCTATAAATACCATGAAGGGATATGCCGGATGAAACGAAGATGTTTTGCTTTTCTGATGGCATTTCTTTTTGTGTCGGCTTTGATCGTGGAAGCCGAGCAATCCGTCGCAGAACTTGAGAACGTGATATGCGGATTTGAGAATATATTAGAGGAAATTGAAAGGACAAGCTGCAGTGTGGAAGAGGCAGCATCCTTTCCTGCCGATGCTGGTCAGGGTGAGGCCGCTTTGGTTGAGCCTTCTGATGACGGGCTTGGTGTTGAGGAGAGTTCTCAGCATGTTGCGTTCAGTGAGGGTATAGATTCTGCTGCTGTGAGCTTGCCGCAGAAGATGGA
>JAEWRJ010000107.1 GCA_023460055.1 Bacillota bacterium
GCATATGAAGGCATCAGCGGGTAACCCTTGACCATAAAATGCGCGTGCGAATCAATAATTCTCATCTATTCTCCTCAGGCCTTCAAACCTGACAGGTTGATGCCTTCAATGATCTGCCGCTGGACCACCATGAACACCGCCAGCACCGGCACCGTCCCCAAAGAGGCCGCGGTCATGATCCTCTCCCATTCGGGGTTGTTCTCCGTCGTAAACATCGCCAGGCCCACCGGCAGCGTCACCAATTCCTTGTTGCTGACAATGATCACAGGCCACAGGAAAGCGTTCCAGTTGCCCAGAAAGGTAAAGATAGCCAGGGCGGACACAGCGGGCATAACCAGGGGGAGGGCGATTCTGGCATAGATGCCCAGCTCATTGAGCCCGTCGATCCTCGCAGCTTCCAGCAGTTCATCCGGCACGCCCTCGAAAAACTGGCGCATCATGAATATGCCAAAGGCTGTGATCAAGCCCGGAAACATGACCGACCAGTAGGTGTTGAGCCACTTGAGCTGCGCGCTCATCAGATACCAGGGAATGATCAGCATTTCGGTCGGCACCATCAGCGTGGACATAATCAGTATAAAGACCAGCTGCTTGCCTTTGAACTGCATCTTGCACAGCGTGTAACCAACAAGGGTATCAAACAGCAGCACCGAGCTTACCACCATGACTGCAATAAAGATGGAGTTCATGAACCAGCGCACAAAATCGGTGCGTGTAAACACAAAGGAATAGTTCTGGGTGGTGGCCGGGTTGGGGATCATGGAAAAGCTATAGACATCTGCACCTGTCTTCAATGATGTCAGCACCATCCAGACAAAGGGAAATACCATGAACACCGCGCCAAGTGACAGCAGGGCATAGACGGGCATTAGTTTATATGTCTTGCGCATATCAATACTCCACCTTCTTCGTGACCAGCTTCATCTGCAGCAGCGAGATGGTCATGATGATAACAAACAGCAGCACTGTCATCGCGCTGGCGTATCCCATATCAAAGGATTTAAAGGCTTTCTGATAGATATACAGCACAATGGACAGGGTAGAGTTGAGCGGGCCGCCCGATCCTCCGGGCGAGATGGCAAACACCTGCGTAAACACCTGCAGAGTCTGTATGCCGGCCATCACCGACAGATAGACGATGGTCGGGTTCAGCAGCGGGATAGTCACATGGCGGAAGGAGGCCCACTTGCTCGCCCCGTCTATCTCGGCAGCCTCGTAAAAGGTACGCGGAATCTGCTTTAAACCGGCCAGAAAAATGATGATCTGAAAGCCCAGTCCCTGCCAGATCACATTGGACGCGATCACCGGAAGGGATTGAGAGGTGGAGTTCATAAACGGCTGAACGGGAAGCCCCGCGACTGCCAGGATGTTGTTGATCAAGCCGCCGGATTTCATAAACATCCACTTCCAAACGGCGGCGACAGCTACGACAGAGGTCACATAGGGAATGAAATACAGCGTGCGGAAAAAACCAGCGCCCTTATTGATGGCATTCATCATCAGCGAGATCACAAGGCTTAGCCCAAGCCCGATGGGCATGCAGATGATAATGTACTTGAAGGTATTGACAAGCGCTTTGTGCAGCGTCTTGTCGCTGAGCATGCGCTCAAAATTCTTCAGACCCACAAAGGGCTTGTTAGCAGAAAAAATGTCCCATTCCAGCAGGGAGATATGAAACGAGGAGAGCACAGGATAGATGCGGATCCAAAGAAAAAAGATCATGGGAATAGCCAGGAAAGCATATGCCCAGTAAGCTTGACGCCGCTTCAGCGATGATGTTTTAGCCATGTGACCTCCTGATTCCGCTTGCCCTCAGGGGCCGGCCGCGCCGGCCCCTGAGGGGTACTATTAGTGGTTACTTCCAGTAGGAGTCGAGCAGGGCCTGGGCTTCGCCCACTGCCCAGTCAAGAACTTCGCGGGGATCCATGCCGTTTAAGAGCACCTGATCGATCGCGTCCACCACGATCTTGCGGTCAGCGGCCTCATCAACATAGAAGTAGGAATCGGCATAGGGCAGCATCTCGATGAAGGCAGCTAGCTTTTCATTCTTGAGCAGCTCCTGATCCTCGGCGATGGATGTGCGCGCGCCGATCTCGCCGATACGGGTCGTCCAGGTTTTCATCACTTCTTCACTGGTCAGGAAGGCCAGGAACTTCTCTGAAGCTTCCAGTTCCTTGTCTTTGGTTCCGGCCAGAATGCCGTTGGTCCAGAAGGTGCCGAAGGAGGATTTGCGGCCTTCGTGCGAGGGGATCGGCACGACGCCGTAGTTGAGCTTACCGTCGCCTTCAAGCGCCGAGATGCGGTAGGAACCGTCAATGGACATGGCGGCCGCGCCGTTGCGGAAGGCTGTGGCGTCATTGGTCATGAAGTTGACTTCTCCTACCTTATGAACTGTGGCCAGATCGGTCAGCCACTGGAAAGCCTGATAGCCGGCTTCGCTGGCATTCCACAGGGCGGTCTTATAGTCATCGCTCAGGGGTTTCTGGCCAAACAGATTGAGCAGCACCGGGCGGAAGAAGCCATGCAGCTGGCCGTCAGGCTGGAAGGTCAGGCCTTCCACTTCCAGGTCACCTGCAGCGTTGCGTTTGGTCATTTTCACAGCCATCTCGACCATCTCATCCAGTGTGGCTGGCGGGGCGGTATAGCCATGCTCTGCCAGGATGTCCATGTTGTAGAACAGGCCCAGCGTACGCACGGCTGTGGGGATGGTGTAGTATACGCCGTCAAACTTGTTGATGGAGACCATCGGGGCGAACTCGGCCTCGATCGTTTCAGGCGAGAAGCTCCCTGCCGGCAGGGGCTGCAGCACGCCGCTCTTGACGTACTTGGGGACCCAGCCATAGAACAGGTTGACAATATCCGGACCTTCGCCCGCGGCGACAGAGGTGGCGATCTTCTCCTGGAATGAGTCATAGGGGAAGTGCTGGTGAACCACCTTGATACCGGGATTCTCAGCCTCAAACTGAGCGATCAGCTCATCGATCAGGGCAACTTTGGATTCAAAGTAGTACTGCCAGTACTCAATTGTTACAACCTCTTCCGCCTGAGCGGCAGGGGCAGCCATCAGCGGCAACAGGAGAGCCAGAGCCAGGACCAAGCATAATTTTTTCATGTGTGATCTCCTTCTATTTAATAGGTACCGGTAACATTCAGCCGCGGTGAAACGGGTCAGGACATGATCACCCCCCTGGTCAAAAGGTCGGGCAGACTGTACCCGGATAGTTCAGCCGCCAGGATAACAGCGCCCCACTCGGCAGGTCGCTTCAGTTCGTCCACGCACAGCTGAGGAAACTCCTCCGCCACAATGCGGTCAAAGGATTCATTCATGAATCGGTTGTTCATCAGAAAACCGCCTCCCTTGTACAGAGGCATGGGGTCGCTTCCCAGGTCCGCGACCAGCACCTCAACCGTCTTTTTAAAATAGCTGAGCGCCTCATCAAATATGGCGCAGGCGATCGCGTCTCCATCTTCCTGCGCGCTGGCTACAACGTGCGACAGTTTCGCAAGGTCAGACTTGTTTTTGCGGTACACAAAGTCAATGATCTCTTCAAACTCGTTAAAACCAAGCGCGCGCGTCAGCGCGTTGACCAGAATGGTATCAGGACCGCTGCCGTCATAGGCATGCAGCGCCGCGCTGATCGCCTGGCGGACGACCCAATAGGCGGATCCCTCATCCCCTACAATGTACCCGAAACCGCCCACCCGCTTCTGCCGCCCGTTTTTATTGATGCCGTAGCCTATTGACCCTGTACCCGCGATCAGCATCAGCCCGGGGCCGCCCAATGTATTGGCGTACAGCGCGATATGCGCGTCATTAACCACTTTTGTCGGGCAGGTGAAGGGTATCTGCCTCAGCAAATCTTCTATCGTCAGCAGGGAAGCTTTCGTATCCACCCCCGCGGTACCAAAACAAAGACCCAGGCAGTCATCATATTTGGTGAAATGCTGGTCATGAAAAGATTGGATCAAGGCCGACAGATTGTTCATCACGGTAGAGGCGGAGTTCGACTCCAGGTTGGTAGACCTCCCTCTGACATGGCCGATCACATTGCCATGTACATCAACGGCCAGCAGCCTTGAGTTTGTTCCCCCTCCATCAATACCTATAAAGTATTGCACAATCGCCCTCCTTTTTGGTTGTTATATAGTCATTATAAACATGCCTGATTCAAGATGTTAAATTATTTTGCTTGTTATCGCTTATTTTTTAAACTATAATTGCATTATTATATGATTACCTTACCATCTGACTATTTTATTGCGGGAGAAACGAACATGGCTCTTACAACCAGCGGTACTTCTTTTACGGGTTCACAGGGATTTGGTTTGGGCCATTTGAGCATCACCGGTTTTAGTCTGCGCATTACTTCACGCTATGCTCTGGACATATCCGAATGTTTCCGCTTGCTGCTGATTGGCCGATCCGACTCCATGCTGTCTCTGTCCGGGCGCCTGTACTCACTGGACAGCGGATCTGTCGCCATCCTTCCTCCGCAGGCTGAAGGCACTTTTGTATATGGCTCTCAATGTTCATATACCCAGATCGCCTTTTGTGCCGCAGCGAACGATCCCTTGGATCTATCAGCGCAGCTCCATCGGCTTTCACGCGGCCTGACACACATTCGCTTGCGCAGTACCAAAGCTGATGCTATGCGAGTTGCCCTGATGCGTTTAGATGAGCTGATCGCCATCGGCCAGGGCACAGGGAAGGCCGCTTATGCCCGCGTCTATGATATGATCGTCGATCTGGTCACCGAGAGCAAGAACGCGGTGGGCATCGCGACCCTCGAAACAAAATCGACCACCCGCCTGGCACGGGATATCAAAGCCTATCTGGATCTCAGCTTCACAGAGGATATCACGCTGGACAGTCTGGCTGCGCGCTTTTTCGTCTCCCCGTCGCATCTATGCCGCGTATTCAAGGCGGAGATAGGCCGCCGCCCTTTTGCCTATATTAATGACCTGCGCATCGACAGGGCGGCCTCCCTTCTGCGTTCCGGCCTGGCCATGAGCCAGGTGCGCGACATCTGCGGCTATCACTCCGATCAGCATTTCATCAAGGAGTTCCGCGCACGCATGGATACCACCCCGGGAAGATTCCGGATTTCATTTTTAGAGCGAAAGCTCCAATAAAAAAGCCTCCGGCCATTGCTGGCTGGAGGCTCATATGAGATATACTCAGATCAGAACTTGGTGCCGTTCAGGCGAACGGAGGGACCCATGGTGGTGGACAGGTAAAGGCTCTTCAGATAAGTGCCCTTGGCGCTGCTGGGCTTGGCCTTGACAACGGCTTCCATCAGAGCGGTCAGGTTCTCCACCAGCTTCTCTTCATCAAAGCTTACTTTGCCGATCGGCACATGCGCGATGGCAGTCTTGTCTACGCGGTACTCAACCTTACCGCCCTTGATCTCTTCAATGGCCTTGGCTACGTCGGCGGTCACGGTGCCGGACTTGGGGTTGGGCATCAGGCCCTTGGGGCCCAGGATGCGGCCGATGCGGCCTACCACGCCCATCATGTCAGGGGTGGCAACAGCGACGTCGAAATCAAACCAGTTTTCATTTTTGATCTTATCAGCCAGTTCCGCTTCACCGACATAATCGGCGCCCGCGGCGCGGGCTTCCTCCGCCTTTTCGCCCTTGGCAAAGACCAGTACGCGCACCTTTTTACCGGTGCCATGGGGCAGCACAACAGTGCCGCGAACCTGCTGGTCGGCGTGGCGGGGGTCAACACCCAGACGGATGGAGATCTCGACTGTTTCATCAAACTTGGCTTTGCCGGTCTGCTTCACCAGCGAAATGGCTTCCGCCGGATCATAGAGCTTGCTGGACTCAATCAGCTTCTTGGAGTCCAGGTATTTCTTTCCGTGTTTCATGCTTCTTTCCTCCTTGTGGTGGTAACGGCGCAAAGTCCTCCCACAATATCCTTCTTACTCTTCGACGGTAACGCCCATGCTGCGGGCAGTGCCGGCCACCATGCTCATGGCGGCTTCGATGCTGGCCGCGTTGATGTCGGGCATCTTGGTGGTGGCGATCTCGCGCACCTGATCCTTCGTCAGCATGCCAACCTTGGTCTTGTTGGGCTTGTCGCTGGCGGACTCAATGCCAAGAGCCTTTTTGATCAGCACCGGCACCGGAGGCGTCTTCGTGATGAAGGTAAAGGAACGGTCGGAGTATACGGTGATGACGACCGGAATAACCAGACCCGCCTGCTTGGCGGTACGCTCGTTAAACTCCTTGCAGAAGCCGGGGATGTTCACACCGTGCTGGCCCAGAGCCGGGCCGATCGGGGGCGCGGGCGTAGCCTTTGCCGCCTTCACCTGAAGCTTGATATATGCTGAAACTTTCTTGGCCATGTTAAATGGCACCTCCTAATCAATGTGGTCATGTCGGCGCGTGAAGCGCCTCCCACGTGGGGAAGAGGCCCTTGCCTCTTACAGCTTTTCTGCCTGGTCGATATCGATCTCGACTTGCATCTCACGCCCCAGGAACATCTTGACCTTTACCTGCAGCTTGGAGCGCAGCAAATCAATGGATTCAATCACGCCTGTAAAGTTCTCAAGCGGACCGGACAGGATGCGGATCTCCTCGCCTACAACCAGCTTGCAGGCCTCGGCCTGCGGGCGGCTGTTGAGCATCAGGTCGACTTCTTCATCCGTCAGGGCAACCGGCTTGCTTTCGGGGCCGACAAAGCCCGTTACGCCGCGCGTGTTTCTGACGACATACCAGGATTCGCTGGTGATGATCATCTTGACCAGCACATAGCCCGGGAAGGTCTTGTGCTGCGTGACCACGCGCTTGCCGTTTTTAATCTCCGCGACCTCTTCAACAGGTACTGCGACTTCTTGAATCAGGTGCTGCATGCGGTTGTTTTCCGCCGCCTTCTCAAGGTTATCCTTCACCTTATTCTCGTAGCCGGAATAGGTGTGAACGACGTACCATTGAGCGGTTTGCGTACCTGCGTTTTCTTGGGGCATGATGCTTCTCCTATTGCCTTGCGGCTGTATTAGCCGATCATCAGGGCGATCAAGCGGCTTGAACCCATGTCAAGCAGGCCGATGACTACGCCCATGAACACCATGAATGCCAGAACAATCAGCGTGTAGTTCAGAAGATCCTTGCGGGTAGGCCAGGTCACCTTCTTCAGCTCGCGCCACATGTTCTTGAAAGGACGCGCAATGCGTGCGGGCAGGGTGGTAAAGAACCGAAGTACTTTTTGGAAAAAGTTCAGCTTCTCTTCTGCCTTTCCATTGCTCTTCTTCTTTTCCGACATGTCGCTTACCTCGTTTCGCGGTGATCTGTATGCTTCCTGCAGAAGGGGCAGAACTTGCTCAGTTCGATGCGGTCGGGGGTGTTCTTCTTGTTTTTCTTGGTGGTGTAATTGCGCTGCTTGCAATCGGTGCAAGCCAGGACAATGTTCGCGCGAGCGTCCTTAGCTGCCATTGTGAGCACCTCTTTTCTGAATGCTTGTACCTGATGTTCCCGCGGCGGGGCTGTGCCCTCGCCGCGGGAGCTTGTAATTAGTCTTCGATGACCCTGGCGACAGCGCCGGAGCCGACGGTGTGGCCGCCCTCGCGGATAGCAAAGCGCAGGCCCTGCTCGATCGCGATGGGGGTGATCAGCGTCACTTCCATCTGTACGTTGTCACCGGGCATGACCATCTCAACGCCTTCGGGCATCTTGATGTTGCCGGTCACGTCCGTCGTGCGGAAGTAGAACTGCGGGCGGTAGCCGTTGAAGAACGGCGTATGACGGCCGCCTTCGTCCTTGGTCAGTACGTATACTTCGCTGTAGAAGTGCACGTGCGGCTTGATCGAGCCGGGCTTGGCCAGCACCTGGCCGCGCTCGATCTCGGTGCGCTGGATGCCGCGCAGCA
>JAEWRJ010000108.1 GCA_023460055.1 Bacillota bacterium
GTGCGCGAGCGCAGCCCCGAAAAGCTGTTCCAGCTGGCCGAGAAGCTGATCGCGGCTACGGGCTATGAGGAAATGTCGCTGTCTTCCCTGTCCACCGGCGATTACGGCCGGCTGGTCGAACTGATCAAGGGGCTGATGGAACGGTTTGCCCAGCAGAAAGTCTCCCTCTCCCTGCCCTCCTTGCGCGTGGACAGCGATGTGAAGGAAGCCCTGGCCCAGGTAAGCGAGCTCAAAAAGAGCGGCCTGACCCTGGCCCCCGAAGCTGCCACCCAGCGCCTGCGCGATGTGATCAACAAGGGCATTACCGAGGAGGATATCACCCGCTCGGTTTCAGATGCCTTTGAAAACGGCTGGAGCAGCGTAAAGCTCTACTTTATGAACAGCCTGCCGACCGAAACGGATGAGGATCTCCAGGCCTTTGGCGACGTGGCCCGGCTGATCATCGAGGCCTTCCGCCGCACGCCAAAGGAAAAGCGCGGCAAAGCCCTCAACATCAGCCTGTCAAGTTCTACCTTTGTGCCCAAGCCCTTTACCCCCTTCCAGTGGGACGCGCAGGACGATATGGAGACGATTGCAAATAAGCTGGCCCTTTTGCGCCGGTCACTGAAGATCAAGGGCGTTTCCTTCAGCTGGAACGATCCCGAGCTGAGCCGCATGGAGGCTTGCATCTCACGGGGTGACCGCCGCATGGGCGAGGTGATCTACAAGGCCTGGCAGCGCGGCTGCAAGATGGATGGCTGGCGCGAGCACTTCAAGTATGACCAGTGGATGGAAGCATTCCAGGATGCGGGGCTTGACCCTTCCTTCTATGCCAGCCGTGAGCGGGCAAAGGATGAGCTGCTGCCCTGGGACTTTATTGACTGCGGCGTGACCCGCCAGTACCTGTGGCTGGAGCGCGAGCGCGCGCTGAAGGCGACTGTGACCCCCGACTGCCGCGGCGGCTGCGAGGGCTGCGGACTGAGGAGTTTTCCGGGGGCATGTCCGGCATGAAGATGATCGTCGTGTTCTCCATTCGGGATAGATTGAAATACATCGGCCACCTCGACCTGATGCGGGCGATGCAGCGGGCGCTGCGCCGCAGCGGTCTGCCCGTCCGTTACAGCCAGGGCTTTAACCCCCACCTGCTGATCTCCTTCGCTGCCCCCCTGTCCGTGGGCATGGAAGGGCTGCGCGAGGTGATGGAGGTGCCATATGACGGCGATATCAGGCCTGATGAGTTTATCAGCAGGCTAAACGAAGCCCTGCCGCCGCTGATCCGCTGCATCAGCGCCAGGCCGGCCGATGAGAGCCACGCGGCCCCCATGGCGCTGCTGGCAGCCGCGAACTTTGAGATCAGGCCGCTGGAGCAGGGTGAGGTCTTTTGCGCCGCTCTGCCGGACCTGCTGGCGCAAGACAGCATCATGGCCATGCGCAAAACAAAAAAGGGCATGGTGGAAACCGATCTGCGGCCTCTGATCTACAACGCCTTTATCAAGGACGGCGCTGTGAAAGCCCTGCTGGCCCTTTCCACCACCGGTACCTGCAAGCCCGACCTGTTCATCCGCGCGCTGAGCGAAAAGGCAGGGCTGCAGGAGCCTGTCCCCTGCCAGGTGACGCGCGAGGCGCTGTATACCCCGGCCTTTGTACCGCTGGAGGAAGCGTGAGCAGCGTTCTGCTGATCAAAATAGAAGGAGCCAAACGCTCCATCGCCCTGATGGAGGATGGCAGGCTCCTTGAATACCATGAAAGCCGTGACGCGGGCGAGCTGAAATCCGGTGAAATCTACCTGGGCCGTGTCAGCCGGGTCATGAAGAACCTGCAGGCCGCCTTTATCCGCGTGAGCGGTGACAAGGAAGGTTTCCTGCCCTTTGATGAGATACCGGACGGTCAGCCGATGCCCGGCGACAGCCTGCTGGTGCAGGTAAAAAAGCCGCCGCTGGACGCCAAGGCCGCCTATTTGACCGCGAAGATCGCCCTGCCGGGCAGCTGCTTTACCCTGCTCGCACAGGAGCCCGGCAGCAGGATCAGCAAGCGCGTCAAGGATGAGCAAAAGCGCAAAGCGCTCTACCGCCTGGCTGACGAGCTGTGCCCGGAAGGCATGGGCATATTGATGCAGGAGGCTGCCTTGTCCTTGGATAAGGCGAGCCTGAGCGTGGAAATCGGAGAACTGGCGAAAAAGTGGCACCTGACGCGGGAAAACGCTGCCCGCCTGAGCCCGCCGGCTCTGGTGGAAGGCGCGCCTGACGCGGCGCTGAGGCTTTTAAAGGACCTGCCCCAGGCGCCTGAGAAGATCATCTGCAACAAGCCGGATCTGCTGCCTGCTTACGGGCTGCCGGTTATACAGGCAAACGACCCGATGCAGCTTTTTGAAGCAGATCATAAACTGCGCAAGGCATTGCGCCGCGTGCAGCACTTAAGGAGCGGCGCCACGCTCGTCATCGACCCCTGCGAGGCCATGTGGGTGATCGACGTGAACACCGCGGCCAATACAGCCGGCAAGGACCGGGAAAAGACACTCCTGGCCACCAACATTGAGGCGGCTGAGGAGATCGCGCGGCTGCTGAGGCTGCGCCGGGCGGGCGGCATCGTACTGATCGACTTTATCGACATGAAGTCAAGCGCGGATCGCGAAGAGGTTTTATCAGCCTTCCGCGCCGCCTTAGCAAAGGACCCGGTCAAGACAGCCATTCACGGCTTTACCAGCCTGGGCTTCCTGGAACTCACAAGAAAAAAGGCGGACGTCCCGCTGACGGGGGAGACCCTGCTGCCCTGCCCCTTTTGCCGGGGAACAGGCATGATACACAAAGAGGAGAATGAGGATGAAGCGTGAACCCATCGTTCACATAGACCCGGATATGATTCAGGCGCAGGAAAAGTACGCCGACATCGTCCGCGAACACCCGGATCGCCCCAAGAGCTACCACATTGTCACCTTTGGCTGCCAGATGAACAGCCACGACTCGGAGACCCTGGCGGGAACGCTGAGCCATATGGGTCTTGTGAAGGCCGAAGACCGCGAGCAGGCCGACCTGGTGCTGTTCAACACCTGCTGTATCCGCGACAACGCGGAGCGCAAGGCCCTGGGCAACATCACCTGGCTCAAAGAGGTAAAAAAACGCCGGCCCGGCATGCTCATCGGCATCTGCGGCTGCATGATGCAGCAAGAAGGCATGGCGCAGACCGTATTGCAAAAGTATCCCTTTGTGGATCTGGCCTTCGGCACCGGGACACTCTACCGCCTGCCCGAGTATCTCTACCAGGTGGTGGATGAAAAGCGCCGGGTGATCGACGTCAGCCGCGAGGAGTCCACCATCGCGGAGGGCCTGCCCATCCTGCGCGATTCCTCCTTCAAGGCCTACATCAACATTATGTACGGCTGCAACAATTTCTGCTCCTACTGCATCGTCCCCTATGTGCGCGGGCGCGAGCGCAGCCGCAAGGCGGATGACATCCTGCGCGAAGCGGATATGCTGGTCAAAGACGGCGTCAAGGAGATCACATTGCTTGGGCAGAACGTCAACTCCTTTGGCAACGATTCGGGCGAGATCAGCTTCCCCCAGCTGCTAAAGCGGCTGGACCAGACGGGGATCGAAAGACTTCGCTTCATGACCTCCCACCCCAAGGATCTCTCGGATGAGCTGATCGAGGCCTACGCCTCCCTCAAATCCCTGGCGCCTCACCTTCACCTGCCCATCCAGTCGGGGAGCGACAGGATGCTCAAAGCCATGAACCGCGGCTATACAGTCGAAAGCTATCTGGATAAAGCGGCAAAGCTGCGCCGCGCCCTGCCCGCCATCGGCCTGACCACTGACCTGATCGTGGCTTTCCCCGGCGAGACGGAGGAGGATTTCAGCGATACCCTTGAACTGACCCGTCTGATGCGCTATGATAGCGCGTTCACCTTCATTTACTCAAAGCGGGCCGGCACGCGGGCCGCGGAGCTTTCAGGCGAGGTGTCCAAAGAGGCGGCGACAGAGCGCATCGAGCGCCTGATCGCCCTGCAGGATGGCATCACGAAGGAGACCCTGGCCTCGCTGAAAGGGGAGCGGATGGGTATACTGGTAGAAGGTGTTTCAGCCCGCAGGGAAAGCCAAATGTCCGGAAAATGCGGGCGGAACATCTCCGTCAATTTTACGGGCGGCGATGAGGGCATGATCGGTCAGATCGTCCCCGTCAAGATCAACGGTGCCGGCAGCAACACGCTGCGCGGCGAATATGAAAAGGAGCAGATCACATGAATGATGCTATTTTAACGGCTGCCCAGAATCTGGGCGTCCTGCTGCGCGAGAGCGAGGAGTTCACCCTGATGCAGGAAAAGGAAGTGGACGCCCTGCTGGATAATGAGCTGCAGGGCCAGTACCGCGAGTACGCCCTGTCCCGCCAGAACCTGCAGGAAGCCGAGATGCAGCCCGAACGCGACGAGGACGCCATCGAGAAACTCCGCATGGAGATCACGAGGCTGGAATCCGAGCTCAGCCAGGGCGAGACACTGAATGCCCTCAACACCGCCCGCGCCGGCTTTGACAGGCTGATGCAGCAGGTCAACAGCGTGCTGGAGGAGGTCCTCAACCCCAGGGATGAGGAAGAGGAAGCCTTTATGGGCGGCGGCTGCGGCTCTGCCGGCGGATGCGCCGGATGCAGCGGCTGCGTCTGATCAAAAGGTAAAAGCGCGTATACAGGCAGCATGAGCGGCCGCCCTTTTCGCGGCGGCCGCTTATTATTTGGAATCATACCATGTCAAACGAAGGAGCGTATCATGGCCCAGCTCACCCCAATGATGCAGCAGTATATGGAAGTCAAGCAGCAGCACCCTGACGCGATCGTATTCTACCGCCTCGGGGATTTTTATGAGATGTTCTTTGATGACGCGCTGCTGGTCAGCCGGGAGCTGGAATTGACCCTGACGGGGCGTGACTGCGGCCTGCCTGAGCGCGCGCCTATGTGCGGGGTGCCCTATCACGCGGTAGATAACTACCTGCCCCGGCTGATCGCCAAGGGCTACAAGGTGGCCATCTGCGAGCAGACGGAAGATCCTTCTCTTGCCAAAGGCCTGGTCAGGCGCGAGGTCGTGCGGGTGGTGACGCCGGGTACGGTCAGCGATTACGCCACCTTGAACGAGCGGGCCAACAACTTTTTGTGCGCCGTGTTTGTTTCGGGAAAAAAGGCCGGGCTGGCTCTTTGCGATGTAACGACAGGCGAGTTTTATGTCAGAAACCTGACGGACGCGGGGCGGGAACTTCCCCGTGCCCTTGCCGCCGCCGCGCCCAGTGAGATCATTACCAACGCGCCCGAACTGCTGCGCGGGGAAACGGACAACTTTGTCCAGGGCTATTCCCCCGCCGCCTTCAGCATGGGTTCGGCAAAAGAAAGGCTGCTCAGTCACTTCGCGGTCGGCAGCCTGGACGCGCTGGGGCTGGATAACTCCATGCAGCCCGCCATCCAGGCGGCAGGCGCTTTGCTCAAGTACCTGAGCGACACGCAGATGACGGATCTCAAGCACATCCTTCATCTTCGTCTCCTGTCCCAGTCAGACACCATGCCGCTGGACGCCGGCACCCGCCGCAATCTGGAACTCACCCAGGGGCTTCGCGGCGGCACGGCCTACGGGTCGCTCTTGTGGCTGCTGGACAGGACGGCGACCGCCATGGGGGGACGGCTGCTGCGCAGCTGGGTGGAGCAGCCGCTGGTCAAGGCTGATGCCATCCGCCAGCGCCTCCAGAGCGTACAGGCGCTGTACGATGAGCCCGTCACCGCGGAGGCGCTGCTGATGCACTTGGGCCAGGTCTATGACATGGAACGGCTGCTGAGCCGCGTGGCCTACAAGACCATCGGCCCCAGAGACTGCCTGTCCCTCCTGCGCTCGCTGCGGCAGGTGCCGCCGGTGCGGCAGCTTCTTTCTGATCTATCAGCCCCCGGTATCCGGCAGGCGTTGTCAGGCATGGATCCGCTGCCTGAACTGGCACAGCTGCTGGAGGCGGCCATCAACCCCGACCCGCCGCTGAACCTGGCAGACGGGG
>JAEWRJ010000109.1 GCA_023460055.1 Bacillota bacterium
CGCGTACATCTGGCCCAAGCCCGCAAAGGCCTCCGGGCTGTAGCGGATGCCAAAGCCGCTGTTGAGGAAGGCGTAGAGCTCGGCCACAGCATTCTGTACCGCGGGGCTTTCGGGCGCTTGGTGTCTGAGCCCGCCCAGCTTCTCAAACAAGCCGTTCATGGTATCGCCCATTTTTTGTTTCTCGCTGGCGCTCATTGCGCCCAGCTTGCGATTGCTTTTATCCACCGCCTCGTCGCCCCAGCGCTGACGGGCTTCCAGTTCGTAGGGATTACTTGAAAAATCAAAGCCTTTGAACTTCTCTTTGTCTGTCATGGTATCTCTTCCTTTCATTGTGTCGATGCTGCGCTCCAGTGTCGCCAGCATGCCGGAGATCCGCTTCTGCTCAAAGATCAGGGCCTTCTTCTGCAGATGGAAGGCCTTCTCCCTGTCAAAATCGGGGCTGTCCAGCAGATCCCCGATCGCCTTGAGGGGGAAGCCGCAGGCGCGGAACAGCAGAACCTGCTGCAGGCGGTCCACCTCGCGCTCCCCGTACACCCGGTAATCGTTGTCGGGGTCACGCGCGGGGCACAGCAGCCTGATGCGGTCATAATGGTGCAGCGTGCGCACGCTCACCCCGCTGATCTTCGCCAGTTCGTTGATGTTCATGTCCGCTTCCCTCCCTTTAAAGGCATCATAAACCATGACCTAAGGTCAGGGTCAAGCATATTTTATATGATGAAAAGCAAGCCCTTTATGGATTCCTTGATGTGAGTATGTTATGATCAGCACAGCAGAATCACGCGATGCCCTCATTCACCATGGAGGATCAGAATGAACTCAAACTTATATCAATACGGGCTTGACGACTTCTTCCTAAATGAAGCCGCATCTTACGCCGGCCTGTATCTGGCCCGCGTGACTGAGCAGCACCGTGAACAATACAAAGCGGTCACGGAATCCGGCGAACTGAGCGCCCTTGTTTCGGGAAAACTGGCCTTTTACGCGGAGGGCAATGCCGGGTTTCCGGCGGTTGGCGATTGGGTGATGACCGACAGAGAAGACGACAGCAGCGGGCACGCCGTCATCCATCACATCCTGAAGCGCAAAAGCCTGTTTACCCGCAAAGCCGCGGGCCGGGAACAGATGGAGCAGGTCATCGCCGCCAACATCGATACCGTTTTTATCTGCATGTCGCTCAACCAGGATTTTAACCTCAGACGGCTCGAACGATATCTGACGATTGCGTGGGACAGCATGGCAGCCCCCGTCGTTGTCCTCACGAAATCTGATCTATGCAGGGACCCGAAACAGAAATTGATTGAAGTACAGTCTATGGCCATCGGCGCGGATGTTGTACTATGCTCCGCGGAAAACGCCGATGGTCTGGATGTTATCAGGAATTATACCCTGCCCGGAAAGACCATCGCTTTCATCGGCTCCTCAGGCGTCGGTAAGTCAACGCTGATCAACCGCCTGATGGGTCAGGATATTCTTGATGTAAAGCAAATCCGTGAGGATGATGATAAAGGCCGGCACACCACCACCCATCGCCAGCTGCTGCTGCTTCCGGGCGGGGGTCTGGTGATTGATACCCCCGGCATGCGCGAACTTCAGATCCTGACAGGGGATCTTTCGAGGACCTTCGAAGATATTGAGGAGCTTGCCCTGGGCTGCAGCTATAGGAATTGCTCCCACAACAGCGAACCCGGCTGCGCCGTCAAGGCGGCGATTGAACACCAGACGCTGTCAAGGGAGCGGTTTGAGAGCTATCAGAAGCTGCGGCGCGAGATGTCCTACGACGGCTTAAACGCCCGCCAGCGGGAGAACGAAAAAATCAACCATATGTTCGGCAGCAAGGCGGAGATGAAGCAGGCGTTCAAGAGGATCAAAGAGAGCAAAAAGCGCTGACAGCAAGGCTATCCCCTCACTTGCCCGGTTCCCTCGATCACATATTTTGTACTCGTCAGCGCCTTCACGTCCACCGGGCCGCGGCAGTGCAGCTTCTGGGTGGAGATGCCGATCTCCGCGCCAAAGCCGAACTCGCCCCCGTCGGTGAAGCGGGTGGACGCGTTATGGTAGACCGCGGCGGCGTCCACGCTGTCCAGGAAGCGCCTGGCCGCCGCGAGATCGGCGGTGATGATGGCCTCCGAGTGCCGGGTGCCGTAGGTTTTGATATGCAAAAGGGCCTCATCCATGTCACCCACCACGCGCACCGCCATGATCATATCATTGAACTCAGTGCCCCAGTCGCTCGCTTGCGCCGGGATCATTTCCGGCACAAGGGCTAGGGCCTGTTCATCGCCGCGCAGTTCCACGCCGCGCGCCATCAGCGCCCGCGCGATATCCGGCAGGACGCTGCCCGCGATATCCCTGTGCACCAGCAGGCACTCCGCCGCGTTGCACACGCTGGGGCGGCTGACTTTGGCATTGACCGTGACCTCCCGCGCCATATCGGCATCGGCCGCCTTATCCACATAGATATGGCAGACACCTTCGCCGGTCTGCAGCACGGGCACCGTCGCGTTATCCAGCGCCGAGCGGATCAAGCCCCTGCCGCCGCGCGGGATCAGCAGATCCACCAAGCCGCGGAGTTTCATCAGCGCCATCGCGCTCTCCCGGCTGGTATCGCCCACCAGCTGCACGCAGTCTTCCGGCAGCCCGGCCTGCTTTAAGGCCTGCCTTGCCAGCTCCGCCAAGGCGGTGTTGCTGCGGATAGACTCTTTCCCGCCGCGCAGGATGACGGCATTGCCGCTCTTTAGGCACATGGCGGCCGCGTCCAGCGTTACATTGGGCCTGGATTCATAGATCACGGCGACCACGCCAAGCGGCACCGCCACACGGCGGATAGAAAGGCCGTTGGGCCGCGTATCTTCAAACAGCACGCGGCCCAGCGGATCGGGCAGCGCCGCGATCTCCTCCATCGCTACGGCCAAGCCTTCCAGCCGCTTTTCATTCAGCAGCAGGCGGTCCCGCATGGCGGCGCTCAGCTCCGAGGCTTCGGCCAGGTCCTTCGCGTTGGCGCTCAAAACGGCCTGCGGCTCTTCCCGCAGCATGCGCGCCATGAAGAGCAGCACCTCGTCGCGCTGTTCCAGAGAAGACAGCGCGAGCGCGCTCTCAGCCGCCTTGGCCTTTTGTCCCATCTGTTCAAGCATTGTTATTCACTCCTTCAAAGATGGTGCCGATATCCGCCCCCTCCAGCGCCAGGTAGAGGTTATCAGGCGGGGTGCCGTTGATGATCACAGTGCTGATGCCGCCTTCCCTTGCGATCTCAGCCGCGCGCAGCTTGGTCTCCATGCCGCCTGTGCCGAGTTTGCTGCCGGCCCCGGTGCAGGCGGCGCGAAGTTCCGGTGTGATCTCCCGCACCCTTGGGATGCGCCTGGCGTTCGGGTCGCGCCGGGGATCAGCGTCATAGAGCGCGTCGATGTCGCTTAGAATAAACAGGGTATCGGCATTGACAAGCCGGGCCACGATGGCCGACAGGCTGTCGTTGTCGCCGTACACGATCTCCTCGACCGCGACGGCGTCGTTTTCGTTGATCACGGGGATAACGCCCATCTGGAACAGCCGGTCAAAGCAGGCGATCAGGTTGGCGCGGCGCTTTAAGTCCTCCACATCCTCGCGGGTGATCAAAAGCTGCCCCACCTTGTGGCCGTACTCGGCAAACATCTTATCGTACATAAACATCAGCTCGCACTGGCCGACGGTGGCGGCGGCCTGCTTGCCGGGCGTGTCCTTTGGCTTTTCTTTCAGGCCCAGCTTGCCCACGCCGATGCCGATGGCGCCGGATGTTACCAGCACCACCTGCTTGCCGCTGTTCATGATATCGCTGAGCACCCGCACCAGGCGCTCCATCTCGCGGATGTTGGTGCGGCCGCCCGCGTGCGTCAGCGTGGAGGTGCCTACCTTGACCACGATGCGGCGTTTGCTGTCAGACATGTGTTCCTCCTTCTAATTGAGTGGGGAAGCGATGGGGGTGATAGTTGGGAAGCAATAGGGGTGACGGTTGGGAAGCAGTGGGGAAGCGGTTGAGGCTCGAAAGGACCGTACCCCGTTCCCCTATCGCTTCCCGCGGCCATAGGCCGCGCTTCCCTATAGCTTCCCCATTGCTTCCCTCACTCTTCCCCCATCGTCCTGATCCCATAGATAAAATACAGCAGATGGCATACCCACACGATGCCCAGGATGATCTGCCCCAGGGGGATGCGGCGCATCATATAAAAGCCGATGCCCATCGTGAGGGTCAGGGTGAGGCTGACACGCAGCTTGGCCTTCTTCGTCATCCCGCGGCCCTTTAGGAAACTTTCCAGGTTTTCCTTGTACATCTTTGTGTTGAGGAACCATTCGTGCAGCTGGCTGGAGCTTTTGGCAAAGCTCATTCCCGCCAGAAGCAGGAAGGGGAAGGCCGGCAGCAGCGGCATCACCGCGCCCACAGCCCCCAGCCCCAGTCCGATGAAGCCAAGGACCAGCCAGAGCGCTTTCTTTATCGTCAAGAACCCAACCTCGTTGTCTATTCATTGTCCGCGCATGGCGGCGCGGCCGTCCAGGGGGCTGAAGGGAAAAGACACTCAGGGCAAGCAGCCCCGCGCCTTTCCCCTGCGGGCATCATAGCATGCCCGTTTTTTCATGTAAAGGATATTGATAAAAGCGCGCGCGGGCTTAGCCTCAACGGGCAAGGCTTGCGTTTTGCTTATTTTGACCGTACCGTTTACCGGATGCTCTTCTTGAAATCTGCAAGCGCGAAAACCGAGGGGAACAGCTCATCCGTGCGCAGGTCGAACACAAGCGGCAGGTACTTCAGCCGGTTCCCCATGCGCTCCCCTTCCGCCGCCATCCGCCTCACTTCATCATCAAGCGGAAGGCTGAGGATAGCCGCGCGGGATGTTTCGGGCACATAGATGGTCACCCTGAAAAAGCCCTGCCACAGGGACAACCAGAATATGGTCGTCTCCCTCTGCCCGCCCCTGGCGCCTGTCCACCGGTACAGCCCCTTCCCCAGCCACGCCTTGCCGTCGGTGTAGTACCGCCATGCCAGCTCGATCTCCATCTCGTTAAGCTGGCTGATGAACTTCAGATAGGCATCGTTCGCTTCCCCAAGCGCCGCCGCGATCACCTCATCCGTCGGCTCCACACAGGGGTCTCTCAGCATCTGCCGCTTTGCCGTTTCCATCGCTTTAGCTTCTTTCATCTTATTTTTTCTATTATACCATCTCAACATCTCTAGATAAACCTCTCATCCCTTTGATGGAAGACTGAAGGCAAGCTGCCGATCAAGAGATTTCGAAAACGTCTAAGTTTGACAGGGGATGTTTTATTCGTCTATAATCAGACCATAGCGAGGAGCCGCAAGTTCCCGCGAATGTGTGCGCTCATGCCGGCGCGTTTGATCTCACCATATAGACCGACCATTGACTCCCTTGCCGGCGGATTGATCCATCCGCCGGAAGGAAGGCAGTTGATCCCCTGAACCGGGCGGCAATAATATTATACGAGCTGTTAAAACAGACCTATTGCCCATGCGGCAGTTTCATTTACCGCTGAGGCAAGCATTTCTCATGCCGGAGGAAACGCATGCAAAAGCTGACCCCCACCATCCACAGAATGACCTTCCGCCAGCTGATCACCAGGGACTGGCGCCTATACCTGATGCTGGTGCTCCCCGTCGCCTACTACCTCATCTTCTGCTACAAGCCGATGGTCGGCATCATCATCGCCTTCCAAAAGTACAATCTGTTCAAAGGCATCGCGGGCAGCCCTTGGGTGGGGCTTGATAACTTCAAATTTGTAATCAATATGCGCGATTTCTCCATCGCGCTGAGAAACACGCTGCTGCTGAACTTTATGAACCTGCTGATGGGCTTCCCGGTGCCCATCATCCTGGCGATCATGCTCAACGAAATCAGGAGCAGCTCCATCAAGCGCGTATCGCAGACGCTGCTTTACCTGCCGCATTTCCTCTCCTGGGTGATCATCGGCGGCATGGTGCTGGAGATCTTCGCGCCCACCACCGGCGTTGTCAATTCCCTCCTTTTGAAGACCGGCCTGATCGACAGCAACATCCCCTTCCTGACGGACGGCTGGACCTGGCGGTTCACCTATACCTTCGTGGGCATCTGGCAGTCCATGGGCTGGGGCACCATCCTCTACCTGTCGGCGATCACGGGCATCAACATGGAACTGTTTGAGGCGGCGCGCATCGACGGGGCCAACAAGATGCAGCAGATCTGGCACGTCACGCTGCCAGGCATCCGCACGACCATCGTTGTCCTGCTGATCCTCAACATCGGCCAAATGATGAACATCAGCTTTGACAAGCCCTTCATCCTCGGCAATTCCATGGTGCGTGATTTCAGCGATGTGCTGTCCACCTTCGTGTACAGAGCGGGCATCACCAACGCGCAGTTTGCCAGGGCTACGGCGATCGGCATGTTCCAGTCCGTAGTGGGTCTGATCATGATCAGCACGGCAAATATGATCACCAAGCGCATGGGCGAACAGGGCATCTGGTAGGGAGGAGAAGAGCATGACATCAACCAATAAATCCTTATCAGGCGCGAACAGGAAAAAAAGCGTATGGACGCTCAGTCAGATCATTCTGGTGATGGTCGTGGGGCTGTTTGTTCTCACCTGCATGCTGCCCTTTTTAAACGTTCTGGCGATCTCCTTCAGCTCCAAGTCAGCGCTGCTGCGGGGCGACGTATCCTTCTGGCCGATAGGCTTCAACACCGATGCCTACAGGATGATTTTCCGCGACGCCTCGATGATCGGCAGCCTTTTGTACACCATCAGGATCACCATCATCTATACAATCATCGCGATGGTGCTGACCATCCTGATGGCCTATCCCTTGACAAAGAAGCGGCTGCGCGGACGCAAATTCTTCAACCTGATGGCGCTGTTCACCATGTACTTTTCCGGCGGCACCATCCCCATCATCTTAAACATCAAGGAGCTGGGGATCATGGATACCCAGTGGGCCTTGATATTGCCAGCGGCGCTGTCCACCTTCAACATGATCATCCTCAAAAGCTTTTTCACGGCGCTGCCCGAAGAGATGGAGGAAGCCGCCATCATCGACGGCGCGACGGATTTTCAGGTGCTGATGCGTGTCTACCTGCCGCTGTCCATGGCTTCACTGGCGACGCTGACCCTTTTTTACGCGGTCAGCAAGTGGAACAGCTTTTCCGATGCTCTGTACTATATCACCACGCGCAACCTCCAGCCGCTTCAGCTGCGGCTGTACAACATCATCAAAGGGTCCCGGGCTGTGGAGATCACCTCCGTGGAGGGCAGCGCTGCCAGCCTGAGCCAAAGCGTATCCGAATCCATCGAGTCGGCCTCCATCCTGTTCGCGACGCTGCCCATCCTGGTGGTCTATCCCTTTGTGCAGCGCTACTTCGTCGCCGGCGTCACCATCGGCGCGGTCAAGGGGTAATAAAAAGATATTTGCCGCAAAGCGGTAAAAAATAAAGGAGAGGTACACATGAAAAGAAAACTGTCGTTTCTCTTAGTCGCCATGCTGCTGATCGGCAGCCTCGGTCTTCAGGCCTTCGCCGCCGAAGACTGGCTCACCCTCCGCGTAGAGATCTTCGACCGCTCCATCGCCGGCTTCAATGTGGAAGACAACATGCAGCTGCGCTACATCCAGGAAAAGTTCGGCGATCCCAACAAGATCAAGGTGCAGTTCGTGCCCGTATCCCGCTGGGATGAAGGCGAGATCCTGACCACCCAGCTGGGCGGCGGCATCGCGCCCGATATCTGCCTGACCTACAACGGCGAGCTGGTCAACCAGTACATCGACATGGGCGGCCTGTATCAGCTGGATGATCTGCTGGCCCAGTATGCCCCCAACCTCACCGCCTTCCTGGGCGAGGAGCTGCTGGGCTACGGCCAGAAGGATACGGACGGCGACGGCGTCAAGGAACAGTACATCGTCCCCGCCCGCCGCATCAGCGTAGCCAACGTGGGCAACTTCATCCGCGGCGACTGGCTTGAGAAGCTGGGTATGGAAAAGCCGACCACCGTTGATGAGTTCATCGCCTATCTGTATGCCGCCAAGGAAGCCAATCTCGGCGGGCAGAAGACCATCCCCTTCTTCTTTGACCTGTATGAAGCGGACCCGATCTTCAACGCCAAGCGCTGGATCGACACCTACGTTGACTTCACCAAGGTGACAGAAGAAGACTGGTTTGCCTACAACAAGAACCATGAAATGCTGCCCGGCGCCCTGGAGGGCTTCCGCGTGCTGAACAAGCTGTACCATGACGGCGTTCTGTATGAGAACTTTGCCATGGATGACGACAACGCCAACGATTCCAACCTGGTGCAGGGATACTTCGGCTTCTTCTCCCTGCAGCCCGACCAGCCCTGGCGCTTTGACAAGAACTACCAGAAGGAAATGGAAAAGAACGTCCCCGGCGCTTACTGGACCACGACCAACCCCTTCGTTAACTTTTCCAACGGCAAAACGCTGCATGACGTCTACGCCCCCAACGGCATGAACATCTTCATCCCGGCCTGGGTCAAGGAAGAGATCGCCGTCGCCGCCGTGAAGCTGCTTGACTGGATGAGCGTCTACGAGAACATGTTCTTCCTGCAAAACGGCGTGGAAGGCAAAAACTACCTGGCCCTCAACGAAGACGGTATCCCCGTCCAGGTGCAGGGCACCGATGTTGTGGCGGATGAGTACAAGATGCACGCCGGCGACGTATGCTTCATTGCCAACGGCCTGTATTACGGCTCCCCCGAAAAGAACGCCAAGGCGCTTTCCATCCCCTTCGCGGGCTATGAGGACGAGGTCATCGCTTCCTACGCGGACGCCCTGACCGACACCTGGACCCAGGTCAGCTTCCCCATCACCATCCAGGCCGATAACGATTACGGCGCGATGGTCAAATCCAAGCAGGGCGAGTTCCTGACCGCGATCATCACCTGCGCGCCCGAAGACGTGGACAAGGTGTATGACGAGTACATGAAGACCATCCTGGATACCGGCGCCGCTCAGATGATCGAGGAGTTCCGCGCCGCCTATCAGTCCGGCAACTACCGCGGCACCTTCCCGGGCGGCGAATAATCACGCGGCCCTGACCTGAACGATTCAAAATGGGCGCGCGCCCCCGATTCCGGTACGTCCGGCGGAGGGGGCGCGTGCCGTAACTCAAGGAAAAAACATCAAAGGAGCGCATGCTTATGATCCGCGTCGCTATCATCGGAACGGGCAACATCGCCAATGCCCATATGGAGGCCTACAAAACACTGAAAGACCATTGCCGGGTGACAGCGCTGGTGGATATCATCCCCGGCAAGGCGCGGCAGTTTATGGAGCGCCACGGTCTACAGTGCGATGTCTATGAG
>JAEWRJ010000110.1 GCA_023460055.1 Bacillota bacterium
CGGGTAAAACGGTCCTTGTTTACTCCAAGAGCGGCACTTTCTGGCAGGTGTCGGTCGACAGCATCATCGGCTACATCGACCGCAGCTTTCTTAAGCCCGCGGGCGGGGGCTCGGGCGGCAGCGGCAATGCCACGATCAAGGGCAGCGGCAAGCTGAACCTGCGCGCGGAGCCCAGCGCCAGCGCCCGCGTCATCAGCCAGTACGCGCCGGGCACCTCGGTCAAGGTCACCGCGCAGGGGCTGGAATGGTGCGCGGTCACCATCCCGTCAACGGGCGCCAAAGGCTACTTTATGACCAAGTATCTGCGCCTGACCGGCCTGCCTGAGATCCCGACCAAGATCGTCAAAAACAACGGCAGTTATGTCAATCTTCGCGGCGCTGCCGGCCAGTCGGCCAGCATCATTACCAAGGTGCCGCACAACAGCGTGGTCACCATCCTTATTCCGGGCGCCACCTGGACCAGGGTCAAATTCGGCACGGTCAGCGGGTATATGATGACATCGTTCCTGAAGTGACCTGACGGCTGTGCCTTAAAAAACGAGCCCCGCGGCATGATGCCGCGGGGCTTCAATTTTGTTCAATGATCCTGGGCAGTTATACCAGCCTGCTCAGCCACTTCATCTTTAGTTCAACATTGAAGTGATCGCGCATCCACCCTGTGACCCGGCTGGCGGCCGATCCCATCAGTAAAGCGCTGACCAGGGTGCCGATGCCCACGCCTGCCAGGCGGCCGATGAACAGAAAGCTGACCAGCAGCGACAGCGTCAGGTTGATCAGGTCAAAGCCTGTGCGGGCTTTGCGCACGCTGAGGCCCTTTTCCATCGTGAAGGCGCGCACCACTGTATCAAAGGGAAGGATGGGGGTGCCGCACAGGATAAAGCAGCTGATGCCCACTGACATGACGCAAAAACCGGCTGTGAAATATGCCAGGCGCATGGACAGCGCCATGCTCCAGGGAGCCATCAGATCTGCCCAGAAATCCAGCAGAAAACCGAATAAGAAAGCCAGCACGAAAGAAAAAATGTAGCCTGGCTTGATCTTCTTGAT
This sequence comes from Bacillota bacterium, assembly GCA_023460055.1. Lineage (GTDB taxonomy): Bacteria > Bacillota > Clostridia > Christensenellales > Aristaeellaceae > UBA1038. Next base: position 1,048 of record JAEWRJ010000110.1, read on the forward strand.
GGCGATCATGGTGAGGATCAGCTACAGGCACTGGATCAGCGCGTTCCAGATCCCGTTGGTCATCACCGGAAAGGCGACAGAAAGCACGTAGGGGACGGAACTGATGGCGGAGATGCCGAAATCCGCTTTGATCAGCAAGCTGACGGCGAAGGAGTTGAATACCATGGCGGTTATCGTCAGAAGTTCACCCGGAAGACTGGGTTTGGTTTGATTTGTCAATGCAACATGCCTGCTTTATTCTATATTAGTTGTACAGGGGATAGCGGGCTGTCAGCGCCCGGGCGAGGTTCTTGACATGGGGCAGGGCTTCTTCACCGCGGGCAAGGATATCGGCGATGCCCCCCGCGATCAGGCGCATATCCTCTTCCTTCATGCCGCGGGTGGTCACGGCGGGGGTGCCGATGCGGATGCCGCTGGTGACGGCGGAGCTGCGCCTGTCGCGCGGGACCATGTTCTTGTTAACGGTGATGCTGGCCTGCCCCAGGAGATCCTCCATGGCGGCGCCGGTCATCTCGATGTCCGCGAAGTCAAGCAGCAGCAGATGATTATCCGTGCCGCCGGATACCATGCGCACACCCAGGGCCTTGAAGCTTTCCTCCAGCGCCTTGGCGTTTTTGATCACCTGCTCCTGATATGCATTGAAGCCGGGGCTAAGCGCCTCGAGAAAGCAAATGGCCTTGGCGGCGATCGTGTGCATCAGCGGGCCGCCTTGTATGCCGGGGAAGATGGCCTTGTCAATGGCCTTCTGATGCTCCGCCCGGCAGAGGATCAAGCCGCCGCGCGGGCCGCGCAGGGTTTTGTGCGTGGTGGAAGTGACCACGTCCGCGTAAGGCACGGGCGAGGGATGCAGCCCGGCGGCCACCAACCCGGCGATATGGGCCATGTCCACCATCAGGTAAGCGCCTACGGAGTCCGCGATCTTCCGGAAGCGCTCAAAGTCGATCGAGCGTGAATAGGCGGACGCGCCGGCTACGATCATGCGCGGCCTGTGCTCCAGCGCCAGGGCTTCCAGCGCTTCGTAGTCTATGGTTTCGGTGTCTTCCTTCAGACCGTAGCTGATAAAGTGAAAGTATTTGCCGGAGATATTGAAGGGGCTGCCGTGGGTCAGGTGTCCGCCGTGGCTGAGGCTCATGCCCAGCACCCTATCGCCGGGCTTCAGCAGCGCGAAGTAGGCGGCCATGTTGGCCTGCGAGCCGGAGTGGGGCTGTACGTTGGCGTGCTCCGCTCCAAAGAGCTTTTTAGCGCGCTCGCGGGCCAGTTCCTCCGCCAGGTCGACATACTCGCAGCCGCCGTAATAGCGCTTTGCGGGATACCCTTCGGCGTATTTGTTGGTCAGCGGGCTGCCCAGGGCGGCCATCACCGCGGGGGATACAAAGTTTTCGGACGCGATCAGCTCGATATGATCCTCTTGCCGCCCGCACTCCAGGCGGATAGCTTCCATCACCTCAGGATCCCTGTTCAGGGCTTCAGGCAGTGTCCACATCTCAATGCGCCTCCAATAAATCATATGTAAATACCGCATGCCGTGTCAGGCACCCCCGCAGCACATCTCATTAAGCGCTTACTGCTGCTTCCTTCCGGACCTGACAGGGTTCACACCATGAAATCGCACAGGACCCAACACTACATGCGGCATCTATATGATAGCCGATTATCATCTGCTTTGCAAGTAAATTGACATCTCCAGGGTATCCTTGCAGATTGCAAGTTTAATTGCCCATCATTTTCACCAGTCATGTATGTGTGATCGAGATGCCATCTCTCCCCATATGGGGAGAGATGAAAAGGCCGCCGTTTTACGCCGCCATTTCATTTGCCG